>CADEEH010000031.1 GCA_902826305.1 uncultured Burkholderiales bacterium | reverse complement strand
TCGCGGCCAGGAACACGTAACCCATCGTCGCCCGCGGCAGGCCCATCTGCTCCAGGACCGCGAGGATCGACACGAAGATCACGAACCCGCCCGTGTACCAGGCGTAGACCCGCTTCAGCTGGCTGGTGAAGGCCTTCTGTGATTGTGCGGTGCTGCTCATTCGTCGTCTCCCTCGTGGACGCCGTATTCCTGGTCCAGCCGGTTCATGTACCGGGCGTAGAACCAGATCAACAGCACATAGATGATCAGCGATCCCTGCGCGCCCATGTAGAACGAGAACGGCCAGCCGAAGAACGAGAAGTTCAGTTCACGGGCGAAATAACCGATGACGAACGTGACGACGAACCAGATGACCATCAGGATCGCCGTGATCCGCAGGTTCTTCGACCAGTATTCCTGGTGCTTTTGTGATAGCTGCATGACTCCTCCGAAGTGGGGATCTCCCTGGGTGGATGGTGATCAGCTAGGACGTGATGAAGATGACCTCCCGGGTCGAATTCACCGGGCTCCGGCCGGCTCGGGATGCTGCAATGCGTTCGGACGGTTGATTCGTCTGCATCAATACGGTGCCTTCACGCCGGCCTGGACACCGGTCTCGCGCTGGACCTGTTCGGCCACCTTCGGCTCGAACTGCGACAGCTTGCGGATCACCGCTGCCACGCGGCCCGGATCACCGAGGCGATGGTAAGCGTGTGCGAGCTGATACCAGCCATACGGGCTCATCGGCTGCAGTTCGGTGTTGCGTTTAAGCAGCGGAATCGCCTCGGCGACACGGTCCAGCTTGATCAGGGAGAGCGCCTTGCCGTACCAGGCACGGTCGAGCTTGTCGTCCAGCGTGATCGCCCGGTCGAAGCTGACCAGCGCCTGTTCGTGTTCGCCCTGCTCCTGCTGCAGGAATGCCAGATTGAACCAGGTGGGGGCACGGTTCGCATCCAGCGCGAGCGACCGTTCGAGCCATTCGATCGCCCCGGATCGATCGCCGCGTTGCGCCATCAGGTGGGCGATCGTCGCCGGCACCGTCGGGTCGGTCGGTCGCAGCGCTCGAACCCGGTGCCACCGCTCGAGTGCGATGTCCTCGCGCTTGAACAGCATCGCCCACGTGGCCAGCTGGCGCTGGTACCAGGTTTCGACGGCGCCGCCCCCGGTCATGGGTGCACTCATGGCGACCCCGCCGCGCGCGATTCGAGCCGGATGCCACCGAACACGAGCACCCAGATCCAGAAGAGCAGGAAGAAGGCGACGAACGGGATGTGCCTGTCGGCCACCTTGCGGGGGGTGACGACGCGCACGAGGCGGGTCACCGGCGAGGTCAGGAACCGGATCAGCCGGTAGACCGCGTTGTCCTCGTGCCGACCGAACGACAACAGGTACACCGCCCCCTGGGCGAGCAGGAGCAGTCCGGCCCAGAAGGTCAGATAAAAAAGGACCACCTTCACCACGGGTACGATGCCCGTCACAGGGGTCTGTCTCCTCGACTGCTGCGGGGCGCCCGGGCCCTGTCACCCGGGGGCGCGCCGCCGGGTCGTCAGTTCTTCAGTTTCAGCTGCTCCAGGATCGCCGGATTCTCCAGCGTCGAGGTGTCCTGCGTGATCTCCTCGCCCTTGGCGATCGAACGCAGCAGGCGGCGCATGATCTTGCCGGAACGCGTCTTCGGCAGGTTGTCGCCGAAGCGCAGGTCCTTCGGCTTGGCGATCGGACCGATCTCCTTGCCGACCCAGTCGCGCAGATCCTTGGCGATCTTGATCGCGGCCTCGCCGCTCGGGCGTGCCTGCTTCAGCACGACGAAGGCGACGATCGCCTCGCCGGTCAGATCGTCCGGGCGGCCGACGACCGCAGCCTCGGCGACCAGCGGGTTGGCGACCAGCGCCGACTCGATCTCCATCGTGCCCATCCGGTGGCCCGAGACGTTGAGCACGTCGTCGATGCGGCCGGTGATCGTGAAGTAGCCGGTGTCCTTGTTGCGCACCGCGCCGTCGCCGGCGAGGTAGTAGCCGCGCAGTTCGTCGGGGAAGTAGCTCTTCTTGAAGCGCTCGGGATCGTTCCAGATCGTGCGGATCATCGACGGCCACGGCTTCTTGACGACCAGGATGCCGCCCTGCCCGTTGGGCAGGTCCTGCCCGGTCTCGTCGACGATCGCGGTCGTGATCCCCGGCAGCGGCAGCGTGCACGAGCCCGGCACCAGCGGCGTGGCGCCCGGCAGCGGGGTGATCATGTGGCCCCCGGTCTCGGTCTGCCAGAACGTGTCGACGATCGGGCAACGGGCACCGCCGACATTGTTGTAGTACCACATCCAGGCTTCCGGATTGATCGGCTCGCCGACCGATCCCATCAGCCGCAGGCTGGACAGGTCGTACTTCGTCGGATGTGTGGCCGGATCGGTGTCCGAGGCCTTGATCAGCGAACGGATCGCCGTCGGCGCGGTGTAGAAGATCGTGACCTTGTGTTTGTTGATCGTGTCCCAGAAGCGGCCGGCGTTCGGATAGGTCGGCACACCCTCGAAGACGATCTCGGTCCCGCCGCAGGCCAGCGGTCCGTAGGTGATGTAGGTATGGCCGGTGACCCAGCCGATGTCGGCCGTGCACCAGAAGACGTCGTCCGGCTTCAGGTCGAACGTCCACTTCATCGTCAGCATCGCGTGCAGCAGGTAGCCACCCGACGAGTGCTGCACACCTTTCGGCTTGCCGGTGGAACCCGAGGTGTACAGGATGAACAGCGGGTGTTCGGCACCGACCCATTCCGGGGCGCAGGTGTCGGCCTGGCCCTCGACGACCGAATTCCAGGTCACGTCGCGGCCCGCGGTCATCGCCACCGCACCCCCGGTGCGCTGGTAGACGATCACGTGGCGGATCGATTCACAGCCGCCGAGCGCGAACGCCTCGTCGACCGCCGGCTTGAGCGGGATCTTCTTGCCGCCGCGCACCTGTTCGTCGGCGGCGATCACCAGCACCGCACCGGCGTCCTGGATCCGCTCCTGCAGCGACTTGGCCGAGAAGCCGCCGAACACCACCGAGTGGATGATGCCCAGCCGCGCGCAGGCCTGCATCGCGACCACGCCCTCGATCGACATCGGCATGTAGACGATCGCACGGTCGCCCTTCTTGTAGCCGAGCTTCTTCAGCCCGTTGGCGAACCGGCAGACGCGGTGGTAGAGCTCCTTGTAGGTGACCTTGGTCACCTCGCCGCCGTCGGCCTCGAAGATGATCGCGGTCTTGGTCTCGACCGGCGTGCCGAGGTGACGGTCCAGGCAGTTGTAGGAGACGTTCAGTTCGCCGTCGGCGAACCACTTGTAGAACGGTTTGGCCGAATCGTCCAGCGCCTGCGTGAACGGCTTGTGCCAGAGCACCTGCTCGCGCGCGAGGCGGGCCCAGAACCCGGCGTAGTCACGCTCGGCCTCGGCGCACAGCGCCTGGTACTGCTCCATCCCGGAGATGGTGGCCTGCTTGCGGAACGCATCGCTCGGCGGAAAAACCCTCGACTCCTGCATCACCGATTCGATCTGCGCTGACATCGGTATCTCCTCTTGTTCGTCGATTGGAACGCGCCACCGGGTCACGGTGCGGCATCGAGTGCCGGACTGGGCCGCGACAGCGGACGTTTGGCGCCTGAGCGCAGGCTAGGCATGCACGCTTACGGACGCCTTACGCAGCGGCATTGCACCGCAACGAGGCACAGCGGGCGGCCCAACGATGCTGCGACGCGCCAGGCGATGAGGCCGGTCGTGCCTGCAGTGCCGAGGCGACTGCCGGATGATGCCGCGACGGCCCCGATGCTGCATTGCGAATCCGCTAGAATCCGTGCGCACCACCGTGCTGCGCCTTCGTGGAGCCCGGTCCACCGCCCTTCCCCGCGCACCGTCCCGGAATCCGCCCAGATGACACCGCTCGAACCAGGACCGAATCGGCTCCTGCCCCGATTGATCTTCGCCAGCCGCTGGCTGCAGGTGCCGCTGTACCTGGGCCTGATCGTCGCCCAGGTGGTCTACGTGGTGCTGTTCGCCGAGGAACTGTTCCACCTGGTCAAGCTGCTGTGGGACCCGGGGGAACTCGACCACACGATCACCCGGCTCGGCATCGCCGAGCGCAGCAAGGAAACGGTGGTCATGATCATCGCGCTGTCGCTGATCGACGTGGTGATGATCTCGAACCTGCTGATCATGGTCATCGTCGGCGGCTACGAGACCTTCGTCTCGCGGCTTCGACTCGAGGATCATCCCGACCAGCCGGAATGGCTGTCACACGTCAACGCGAACGTGCTGAAGGTCAAGCTGGCCACCGCGATCATCGGCATCTCGTCGATCCATCTGCTCAAGAGCTTCATCGCCGCCGGCACGCTGCCCGACAAGACGCTGCTCTGGCAGACGGTGATCCACGGCATGTTCCTGCTGTCGGCGCTGGCGATCGCGATGATCGACCGGCTGATGACCGGGGGCGTGGCGGCCAAGATGAAGATGCCAGGGCATCATTGAACGGATGGCCGCGACGCTGGCGGCCGACCGACAGGAGTGGACGTGATGAGCACCATGATCAAGCAGGACGACCTGATCACCTCGATGGCTGCCGCGCTGCAGTTCATCAGCTACTACCACCCGGCCGACTACATCCGCCATCTCGCCCGCGCGTACCACGGCGAGCAGAGCCCGGCGGCCAAGGACGCGATCGCGCAGATCCTGACCAACTCGAAGATGTGCGCCGAGGGCCACCGGCCGATCTGCCAGGACACTGGCATCGTCAACGTGTTCCTGAAGGTCGGCATGGACGTGCGCTTCGAGGGCTTCACCGGTTCGCTGCTGGACGCGGTCAATGAGGGGGTGCGCCGGGGCTACAACGATCCCGACAACAAGCTGCGCGCGTCGATCGTCGCCGATCCGCAGTTCGCCCGCACCAACACGAAGGACAACACGCCGGCGGTGGTGCACACCGAGATCGTCCCCGGCAACACGGTCGAGGTGACGGTCGCCGCCAAGGGCGGCGGCTCGGAGAACAAGTCCAAGTTCGTGATGCTCAATCCGTCGGACTCGCTGGTCGACTGGGTGCTCAAGACCGTGCCGACGATGGGCGCCGGCTGGTGCCCGCCGGGCATGCTCGGCATCGGCATCGGCGGCACCGCGGAGAAGGCGATGCTGATGGCCAAGGAGTCGCTGATGGAGCCGCTCGACATGACCGAGCTGCTCGAGCGCGGCCCGTCGAACAAGCTCGAGGAATTGCGCATCGAGCTCTACGAGAAGGTCAATGCGCTCGGCATCGGCGCCCAGGGCCTCGGTGGCCTGAGCACCGTGCTCGACATCAAGATCGCGATGTATCCGACCCATGCCGCGTCCAAGCCGGTGGCGATGATCCCCAACTGCGCGGCCACGCGCCATGCCCATTTCGTGCTCGACGGTTCGGGGCCGGCGTTCTGCGATCCGCCCGACCTGTCGCTGTGGCCGGCCGTGCACTGGCAGCCGGACTACCAGGCCTCGCGCCGCGTCGACATGAACACGTTGACCCGCGAGGAGGTCGCCGCCTGGAAACCCGGCGAGACGCTGCTGCTGTCGGGAAAGATGCTCACCGGCCGGGATGCCGCGCACAAGCGGATCGCCGACATGCTCGCCAAGGGCGAATCGCTGCCGGTCGACTTCACGAACCGGGTGATCTACTACGTCGGGCCGGTCGATCCGGTGCGCGACGAGGTGGTCGGTCCGGCCGGTCCGACCACGGCGACCCGGATGGACAAGTTCACCGAGACCATGCTCGCGCAGACCGGACTGATCGCAATGGTCGGCAAGGCCGAACGCGGTCCGACGGCGATCGAGGCGATCCGCAAGCATCGCGCCGCCTACCTGATGGCGGTCGGTGGCGCCGCCTACCTGGTGTCCAAGGCGATCCGCGGCGCCAGGGTGGTCGGCTTCGCCGACCTCGGCATGGAAGCGATCTACGAGTTCGACGTCAAGGACATGCCGGTGACGGTGGCCGTCGACTCCCAGGGAACGTCGGTGCACCAGACCGGGCCCCGGGAATGGCAGCAGCGGATCGGGAAGATCCCGGTCGCGGTCGCCTGATCAGGCCGGACCGCGGCGTCGAGGTTCTCGCGCCGGCAACCTTCGCGGTACCATCCTCCGGGCGGATCGGACAGGATCCGCATCCGATAGACGGCGCGGAGGCCTGATGAAGAAGACCCACGAATCCTTTCATGCCCTGCTGAGGTGCGCGACACGCACCGCGGGGACCGTGGCCGGTGCGATCGCACTGGCCGCCGCGATCACGACCCTGCCGACGGCGGCGCAGGCGCAGGACAAGGTGCTGCGTGTCGTGCCGCACTCGAACCTGGCGATCCTCGATCCGATCTGGACCACCCAGTACATGGTCCGCAACCACGGCTACATGATCTACGACACCCTCTTCGGCACCGACGAGAAGAGCCAGATCAGGCCGCAGATGGTCGACACCTGGGACGAGAGCCCGGACAAGCGGCTGTGGACCTTCAAGCTGCGCAAGGGACTGTCGTTCCACGACGGTGCGCCGGTCACCGGCGAGGACGTTGTCGCCTCGATCTCGCGTTGGGGCAAACGCGACGCGATGGGACAGAAGCTGATGACGTTCGTGCAGAGCATGGATTCCCCGGCACCCGACACGTTCCGGATCTTCCTGCGCGAACCGTGCGGCTTCGTGCTCGAGGCGCTCGGCAAGCCGTCGTCGAACGTGCCGTTCATCATGCCCAGGCGCGTGGCCGACACCCCGGCCGACAAGCAGATCGACGACTACACCGGCTCCGGTCCGTACGTGTTCAAGCGCGAGGACTACAAGCCGGGCGACAAGGCGGTCTACCTGAAGAACGCCAAGTACGTGCCGCGCAACGAGCCGCCGTCGGGCACCGCCGGCGGCAAGCGGGTCTACGTCGACCGGGTCGAGTGGAACCTCGCGCTGCGCGACGCGCAGCAGCAGGTCAACGCGCTCTCGCGCGGCGAGATCGACATCATCGAGCAGCCGGCGTTCGAGTCGTACGCGGCCCTCAAGGCCGACCCCAACGTCGAGATCGTCAACAACAATCCGCTCGGCTTCCAGTACATGCTGCGGTTCAACCACCTGCATCCGCCGTTCGACAAGCCGAAGGTCAAGCAGGCGGCGATGATGGCGCTGTCGCAGGACGCGTTCCTGCGCGCACAGGTCGGCGTGCCGGAGCTGTTCCACACCTGTCCGTCGATGTTCACCTGCAACACGCCGTACGCGTCGACCAAGGGTTCCGACTTCCAGAACCAGGGCAAGGGCAACCTGAAGAAGGCCCAGGCACTGCTCGCCGAGTCCGGCTACGGCGGCGAGCCGATCGTGATCATGAAACCGACCGACCTGGCGGCGATCACCAAGCTGCCCGACGTGGCCGCGCTGCTGCTCAGGCAGGCGGGGTTCAAGGTCGACCTGCAGTCGATGGACTGGAACACGCTGGTGTCGCGACGGGCGAAGAAGGACGTGCCGGCGCAGGGCGGCTGGAACATCTTCATGACCTCCTGGGTGTCACCCGACATCTGGAACCCGCTGTCGAACGCGGCGATCGGCGCCGGCGGCGACAAGGCATGGTTCGGCTGGGCCAGCGAGCCGGAGATCGAGAAGCTGCGCGACGAGTTCGCCCGCGAGACCGACAACGCCAAGAAGAAGGCGCTGGCCGAGCAGATCCAGGCCAAGGCGTTCGAGTACGGCACCCACGCGCCGCTGGGCGAATACACGAACCCGGCCGCGGTTCGCAAGGGGACGATCAAGGGCCTGGTCACCGGTCCGGGCAACTTCTACTGGAACATCCAGAAGCAGTGATCCCGGCGAAGGGTCCGGGCGCGCCGATCGCCGGGCGATGATCACCTTCATCGCCCGGCGCCTGCTGTCGACGATCCCGGTGCTGATCGTCGTCGCGGTGTTCGTCTTCCTGCTGCTGCGGCTGACCCCGGGCGACCCGGCGGCGATCATCGCCGGGGATGCCGCCAGCACCGAGAACATCGCCCGCATCCGCCAGCACCTCGGGCTGGACAAGCCGTTGCCGGCGCAGTTCGCGATCTGGGCGACCCAGGTGCTGTCCGGCGATCTCGGCGAATCGTTCTTCTTCAAGCTGCCGGTCACTGAACTGATCGCGCAGCGGCTGGAACCGACGTTCGCGCTGTCGACGCTGACGATCGTGATCGCGGTGCTGGTCGCGGTGCCGCTGGGCGTGCTGGCCGCGTGGCGGCACGGCGGCTGGCTCGATCGCGCGCTGATGGGGATCTCGGTGACCGGTTTCTCGGTGCCGGTGTTCGTGCTCGGTTACCTGCTGATCTGGCTGGTCTCGATCCGGCTCGGCTGGCTCCCGGTCCAGGGGTACGCCCGCATCGCCGACGGTGTCGGGCCGTTCCTGCGCCACCTGATCCTGCCCGCCTGCACGCTGTCGGTGATCTACATCGCGCTGATCGCGCGGGTGACGCGGGCGGCGATGATCGACGTGCTCGGCGAGGACTACGTGCGGACCGCGCGCGCCAAGGGCCTGCCGGAGCTGCGTGTGCTGACACGCCATGCGCTGGCCAATGCCGCGGTGCCGATCGTCACCGTGATCGGCATCGGCATCGCGCTGCTGATCGGCGGCGTGGTCGTCACCGAGTCGGTCTACGGCATCCCCGGGCTGGGACGGCTGACCGTCGACGCGGTGCTCGCCCGCGACTTCCCGACGATCCAGGGTGTGATCCTGTTCTTCTCGTTGGTCTACGTGCTGATCAACCTGCTGGTCGACCTGTCGTACCTGCTGTTCGATCCGAGGATCCGCTACTGATGGCCGAACCCGATTCCGCCGCCCCCGCCGGGTCGACGAACGACGCCACCGCGCCGGCCGCGATCGCAGCCGCGAGTGCCCCGTCCACGACGCTGCTGCGACGGCTGTTCGCCCACTGGAGCGTGCGCATCGGTGCCGGCCTGATCGCCGCGCTGGTGCTGATCGCATTGGCTGCGCCGTGGCTCGACACCGTCGATCCGACACTGTTCGACCCGGCCAGCCGCGACCTGCTGCCGGGAGCGAGCGGCGAGATCATGACACTCGAAGGCGAGACCCTGCCGCACACCTTCAAGATGGGCTCGGATTCGTTCGGTCGCGACATCTACAGCCGGGTGTTGTACGGGACCCGCGTCTCGCTGATCATCGGCATCGCCTGCGCGGCGCTGGCGGCGGCGATCGGCATCGTCGCCGGCCTGGCCGCCGGCTACATCCGCTGGCTCGACGGCCTGCTGATGCGGGTGATGGACGGCCTGATGGCGATCCCCGGCATCCTGATCGCGATCGCGCTGGTCGCGCTCTGGCGGGCGAGCCTGACGACGGTGATCATCGCGATCGCGATACCGGAGATACCGCGGGTCACGCGGCTGGTCCGTTCGCTGGTGCTGTCGATCCGCGAGGAGCCTTTCGTCGAGGCCGCGGTCGGCCTGGGCACCTCGGGCGCCCGGATCATGTTCTCGCACATCCTGCCCAACACCGCGGCACCGCTGATCGTCCAGTGCACCTACATCTGCGCCTCGGCGATCCTGACCGAGGCGATCCTGTCGTTCCTCGGCGTCGGCCTGCCGACCGACGTGCCGACCTGGGGCAATATCATGGCCGAGGGCCGGGTCCAGTTCCAGCAGTTCCCGCACACGGTGTTCTTCCCCGGCATCTTCCTCGCGGTGAGTGTGCTCGCGGTCAACGTGCTCGGCGACGGACTGCGCGACACGCTCGATCCGAAGCTCGCGAGGCGGCTGTGAACACGACGCGACCCTCGGGCGACGGCGCGGCGGCCGGCGTCCGCGCACCGGCACTCGCGGTGCGTGGCCTGCGGGTCGCGCTGCCGACCGGCGCCGACCGGGCGGCCGCGGTCGACGGGCCGGACTTCGAGGTCGCGCGTGGCGAGGTGTTGTGCCTGGTCGGTGAGTCGGGCTCGGGCAAGTCGGTGATCGCGCAGGCGGTGATGGGACTGCTGCCGAAGACACTCGCCCGCACGGCCGGCCGGATCACGCTGGCCGGCGAGGACATCACCGAGGCGACGCCGCAGCGGCTCGCCGAACTGCGTTGTGTGCGCATGTCGATGATCTTCCAGGAGCCGATGACCGCGCTCAATCCGGTGATGCGGTGCGGGCAGCAGATCGACGAGGTGCTGCGTTACCACACGACGCTGGATGGCGCCGCGCGCCGCGCGCGGGTGCGCGAGGTGATCGACGAGGTCCGCCTGCCCGATCCGCAACGTGTCGTCGACTCGTATCCGCACCAGCTGTCCGGTGGACAGCGGCAACGGATCATGATCGCGATGGCCCTGGTGCTCGATCCGCTGCTGCTGATCGCCGATGAACCGACGACGGCGCTGGACGTGACGACGCAGAAGCAGATCCTGTCGCTGATCCGCGACCTGCAGCGCGACCACGGCACCGGCGTGCTGTTCATCACCCACGACTTCGGCGTCGTCGCCGAGATCGCCGACCGGGTCGCGGTGATGCGCGCCGGGCGGATGGTCGAGTGCCGGCCGGCGGCCGACCTGTTCGCCGCCCCGGCACACGAGTACACGCGGATGCTGATCGACGCGGTACCGGGCCTGACGCCGCGCACACGGACGCTCGATCCCGACGCGCCGGTCGTGCTGCAGACGAAGGCGCTCGGCAAGACCTACCTCGGCGCCGGGCTGCCGTGGCGACGCCATCAGGTGCACGCGGCCGCCAGCGTCGACCTGGAGATCCGGCGCGGCCAGACGCTGGGCATCGTCGGCGAGTCCGGCTCGGGCAAATCGACCGTCGCCCGCTGCATCGCGCGGCTCATCGATCCGACCACGGGATCGATCCTGCTGTCGGGCGAGGACATCGCCACCCGCAGCCGCTCGCAGCTGCGGCCGATGCGACGCCGGGTGCAGGTCGTGTTCCAGGATCCGTATCGCTCGCTCAATCCGCGGCGCCGCGTCGGCGAGTCGATCATCGAGGGGCCGCTGAACTTCGGCACCTCGCGCGCCGAGGCGCTCGCGCGGGCGCGGCGGCTGCTCGAGCTGGTCCGGATGGATCCGAAGGCACTCGACCGTTATCCGCACCAGTTCTCCGGCGGCCAGCGGCAGCGCCTGTGCATCGCACGGGCTCTGGCGATGGAACCGGACCTGCTGATCGCCGACGAGGCGGTGTCCGCACTCGACGTGTCGGTGCAGGCCCAGGTGCTGAGGCTGCTCGACGAGATCCGCGAGGAACTCGACCTGGCGATGCTGTTCATCACCCACGACCTGCGCGTGGCGGCCCAGGTCTGCGACCGGATCGCGGTGATGTCGCGCGGCAGGGTCGTGGAATACGGCGACACCGCCACCGTCTTCGCCTCGCCGCGTGATCCGTACACGCAGGCGCTGCTCGCCGCCGCGCCGGGTCGCAACCAGCGCTTCGGTGCGCGGGCGGCCCAGGTCATGCCCGGGGACGCCACGGCCTGAGGACACGGCCGGGCGCATCGACGTTCACCGGCCGAGCCGGCGCAGGTACGCCTTCAGCGGCCCGATCTCCGCGTCCGGTACCGGCCGGATCCCGCATGCACCCGGCGCGCAGCCCTGGCCGTTCGCCTCGGGGGCGAAGAAGCCGCCTTCGAGATCGAGGAACGCGATGAAGCGGAACATCGCCTGGTAGTGCGCGATCACCGCATCCAGGTCGGGGGCCGAGTTGTCGTGGAAGTACGGCGCGGTGCGATCGATCCCGAACAGCGTCGGCACGTCGAAGCGGCCGAACTCGCGGAAATCGCCGGTGACCAGCCCGCGCCCGCCGTCGGAGGTGGCAGTCGGCACCGTCGCACCGCTCGGCAGTGTCACCCGGAACGCGGTATCGGCCAGGCCGGCGGTCGGCAGCCCGTCGAAGAACCGCGGCGTTGGCGGCAGCGGCGGCGCCAGCGCAGGTGGCGGTGGCCTCGGCGTGCCGACGAACACGTTGACGAACGCCTGCGCCCCGCTCGCCAGCGGACCCCGCGCAGGCACCGGCAGGAAGCGGGCATCGGTGTTCCGGGTCTGCGTCGGTCCGCCGTGGCAGCGGGCGCAGAACTCGTCGAACGTGCGCCGGCCCGCCCGTTCGACGGCGTCCAGCGTCGGCTCGGCCGACGGCGGCACGACACCTTCGTCGAGTGCACGCGACATCCGCGCGACACGCACCGACGAGAACAGATCGCGCTGGAAGCGGACGATCTTCGCGATGACTTCGGCGGGCACCTCGTTCGTCGACTCCGAATGGGATCGGATCGCCGCCCTCGCCTGTGAATCGAGCGTGGCCTCGCGACCGTCGGCCTGGAACGGCGCCGTGAACGCGGCATTGACCACCGTCGGCACCGCGCGCAGCACCGTGGTCGTCGTCGCGGCCGGATCGTCGGCGCGTTTCACGTTCGGCGGCAGCGGCAGCGTGACCCGAACCAGCGCCTTCGTGCGCAGCGTCGTGAAGTCGTTCGCGAAATCGTCGGCATCGATCGGACGGAACAGCGGATCGTCGGCGGCCGGATCGATGCGCCGTCGCTGCTGCAGCCTCTGCCAGCGCGCCTCGACGGTCGCCGGCGTCAGCGCGAAGTTGTCCTCCGGGCGGTGACAGGTCGCACACGACCGGCCGTTGCCGCCGGCGTGGGGTCGGAAGAACTCGATCGCGTCGGCGAGGGATCCTTCGTAGTGAAAGGCGGGTCCGCGGGTCGATCGCGACGCGGCCGGCGGCGACAGTGCTTCTTCGGCCAGTGTCTCGGGGCTCTTGTCGGCCTCGGGTGCGGGCAAGGATCCCGACTCGCCGCCATCGCCGCAGGCGACGGCCGCCAGGCTGAAGATCACCGATGCCGCGCGTTCCATCCATCGATGTGATGCCATTCGAGACTCCCGTGAAGTGACCAGCGAAGGTGCGCAGTGTCGGATCGACGGACACCGTCGTATTGCACGTTCGCGACACCGACCCGAGGCGTCATCGGCGCCGACGGATCACCGGGCGTGCGCCACCGGGGACGTGTCGGGAATGTTCAAGACGGACACGCCGGCCGCATCAACAATGGCCCCGTCACGCCCGGGCGAGCTCGCTCGCGGCCACCTCGCCGATCGACGACGCCGGAGGTTTCATGTACCTGACCCAGTCACTGCATCGGGCGCTTCAATGCCATCCCGACCGCGTCGCGGTGCGTTTCGGCGATCGACGACAGACATTCCGCGAACTGGGCGACCGCGTCGCCCGTCTCGCCGGTGCCCTGCGTGAGCTGGGCATGCAACCCGGCGACCGGGTGGCGATGCTGTCGATGAATTCCGATCGTTATCTCGAGTACCAGATGGCCGTGCCCTGGGGCGGCGGGGTGATCAACCCGTGCAACGTGCGCTGGAGCGCGGCCGAGATCACCTATGCGCTGAACGACTCGGGTTCGACGATCCTGCTCGTCGACGATGTGCTGTGCGCGATCGCCGAACAGGTTCGTCCGCAGGTGCGATCACTTCAGGCGGTGGTCCATTGCGGCGACGGCCCGACACCGGCCGGCATGTCGGGCTACGAGGCGTTGGTCACCAGCGCACGGCCGGCAGCCGACGTCGTCCGACGCGACGACGATCTCGCGGCCCTGATGTACACCGGTGGCACGACCGGTTTTCCCAAGGGGGTGATGCTCAGCCACCGCAACCTGTGCAGTTCCGCGCTGGCCCTGGGCGCCGACGGGCTGGCGCCGCCAGGAAGCACCTACCTGCATGTGGCGCCGATGTTCCACGCCGCCGACATGGGACTGGCCGCGCCGCACTGGATCGCCGGCAACTGCCACTCGATTCTTGCCGCCTTCCACCCGGAGTCGCTGCTCGACACGATCGAGCGCGACCGGGTCACCCACGTCGTGCTGGTGCCGACGATGATCCAGATGCTGCTCGACCATCCGACGCTGGCTCGCCCTCGCGATCTCCAATCGTTGCAGGTGATCGTCCATGGCGCATCACCGATCTCCGAGGCACTGCTCGAACGCGCGACGGCGGCGTTCCCCGGCGTGGCGATGGTCCACGTCTATGGCATGACCGAGCTCGCGCCGCTGGCCACCGTCAATCCGACACACACCGGGCACGGACGGCGATTGGCAAAGGGCACGTCGGCCGGTCGCGCCGGCGCCTGCGTCGAATTGTGCATCGTCGATGCGGACGGAACCGAAGTGCCGCGGGGTACGGTCGGCGAGATCGTGGTGCGCGGACCGAATGTCATGCAGGGCTACTGGGGCAAGCCCGCCGAGACGGCGGCTGCCCTGCGGGGCGGCTGGATGCACACCGGCGACGGCGCCTGCATGGACGACGACGGCTACATCCGGATCGTCGATCGCCTGAAGGACATGATCATCAGCGGCGGCGAGAACGTCTATTCGGTCGAGGTCGAGAACGCCCTCGCCCGCCATCCGGGCGTCGCGGCCTGTGCCGTCATCGGCATCCCCAGCGAGACCTGGGGCGAGGCGGTCCACGCGGTGGTCGTCCGCAAACCCGGGCACGACGTCTCGGCCGCGGCGCTGATCGACCACTGCAGGGCACACATCGCCGGCTACAAATGTCCGCGCAGCATCGAGTTCACCGATGCACTTCCGCTGTCGGGCCCGGGCAAGGTGCTCAAGGCCCGGCTTCGCGAGAGATACTGGCGGGATCAGGCGCGGCAGGTCGCCTGACGGCTCAGCCGTCGATCCGCGCCAGCGGCGGCCGGCGGCGATGCCAGTCGGTGGCCCGCTCGTACGCACGGGCCGCGCGCAGGCACAGGTCCTCGCGATGATTCGGTGCGACCAGTTGCAGCGACAGCGGCAGGCCATCGTCGGTGAAGCCGCACGGCACGACGATCGCGGGCTGCTGGGTCAGGTTGAACGGGAACGAGAACGGCGTCCACCAGGTCCAGTCGTGCATCGCACAGTCGGTGCCCGACGGCAGCGGCGGGGCGACCAGGCCGACACCGAACGCCGGGATCGCGGTGGCCGGCGTCAGCATCAGGTCGTACTTCTGCAGGAACGTGGCCATCCGGATCGCCAGCGGCGCACGCGCGGCCTGCGCGTCGAGGAAATCCGACAGCGTGTAGCGGGCCGCGTCCTCGACCACCGCCCGCAGGCCCGGATCGAGCAGCGCGAACTTCTCCGGCGGCAGCTTGACCAGGAACTGGCGCGCCGAGCTGAACCAGTGGATCCGGAACAGGTCCTGCGGATCCTCGATGCCCGGGTCGGCAGCCTCGACCACCGCGCCGAGCGACTCGAAGGTTCGTGCGGCCGCATTGACCGCCGCGATGATCCGCGCGTCGACATGGCCGACATACCCCAGGCGCGGGCTGTAGGCGATCCGCAAACCCTGCACACCGTCCTCGAGTGAATCGAGCCAGCCCGGTTCCGGCGGCGGCATCGCGAGCCAGTCGCGCGGGTCGGGTCGCGCGATCACCGACAGCATCAATGCCGCGTCGTCGACGGTTCGGGTCTGCGTGCCGATGTGCGCGACATTGCCCATCGGCGACAGCGGATACGCCGGCACGCGGCCGAAGTGCGCCTTCAGGCCGACGGTGCCGGTGAACGCGGCGGGTATCCGTACCGAGCCGCCACCGTCGGTGCCGACCGCCAGCGCACCCAGCCCGGCGGCGACCGCCGAGCAGGCGCCACCGGAGGATCCGCCCGGCGTGGTGTCGAGACGCCATGGGTTGCGCGTGATGCCGGTCAGCGGCGAATCGGTCGAACCGCGCCAGCCGAACTCGGGTGTCGTCGTCTTGCCGAGCAGCACCGCGCCGGCCTCGCGCAGCCGCGCGGTCACCGGTGCGTCGACGGTCCACGGTCCGGCCGGATCGACGGTGCGTGAGCCGCGCAGCGTCGGCCAGCCGCGGGTCAGGATCAGGTCCTTGATCGAGGCCGGCACGCCGTCGATGGGCCCTGCCGGATCACCCCGGCGCCAGCGCGCCTCGGAGGCCCGCGCCGACTCGCGGGCCGCGGGTGCGTCGACCAGGCAGAAGGCATTCAAGGTCGGATTCAGCGCGTCGATCCGCGCCAGCACCGCCTCGACGACCTCGACCGGTGAGACGGTCCCGGCGCGGTAGGCGGAGACGAGTTCGGTCGCACTCAGGTACGCCAGTTCCGGTTCGTTCACGATCGGCTCCTCGGCTGTCGCAGCGCGGTGATTCCCGGTTCGATCGACGAGCGTAGCAGAGTCCGGCCAGACCCGGGCCGCGGCGGCGGCGCCCTCGCACTTGGCCTGCCCGCCCGCCCATGCATAATCCGGGAAACGCCGCGCGGACGGCGAGCGAGGAAGGCAGGAGACATGGGTCGGATCGCCGTCGGCGGGATGCAGCACGAGACGAACACGTTCGCCCCGTCCAAGGCCGACTACCGGGCGTTCGAGGACGGCGGCGGCTGGCCGTCGATCCAGCACGGCGAGACGTTGTTCGACGCGGTCGCCGGCGCCAACATCCCGGTGCGCGGCGCGATCGACACCTTGCGCACCGACGGCCACGACCTGGTGCCGCTGGCCTGGGCGGCGGCATCACCGTCGGCGCACGTGACCAGCGACGCGTTCGAGCGCATCGTCGGCGAACTGGTGCGCCGCCTGCAGGCCGCCGGTCCGGTCGACGGTGTCTACCTCGACCTGCACGGCGCGATGGTCTGCGAGGAGTTCGACGACGGCGAAGGTGAGATCCTGCGCCGTGTGCGCGCCGCCGTCGGCCGCAGCGTGCCGATCGTCGCCAGCCTGGATCTGCACGCGAACGTGACCCGCGCGATGATCCAGTACGCCGACGCGTTGTCGGCGTATCGCACCTATCCGCATGTCGACATGGCCGCCACCGGCGCACGCGCGGCGCGCCAGCTGCTGCAGATGATCGAGGTCGGCGGTGCCCCCAACAAGTCGCTGCGCCAGCTCGACTTCCTGACCGGCATCCCGTCGCAGTGCACCTCGATCGCCCCGTGCCACGGGCTGTACGAACTGCTCGACCGGATCGAGTTCGAGCAGGCGGTGTCGCTGTCGTTCACGCCGGGGTTCCCGATGGCCGACATCGCTGAATGTGGCATGGCGGTGTTCGGCTACGGACAGGACGCGTTCACGACACAGGCGGCGGTCGACCGTCTCGCCGAGGCGGTCCAGGACGCCGAGCCGCAGTTCGCGCTCGAGCTGTTGTCGCCCGAGGATGCGGTGCGGCGGGCACTGGCCCGCGGCATGCCGGGAGCGCCGGTGGTGCTGGCCGACACCCAGGACAATCCGGGGGCCGGTGGCAACGGCGACACGACCGCACTGATTGCCGCGCTGATCGCCGCGCGGGTGCCGGACGCGGTCGCGGGCCTGCTGATCGATCCGGCGGCGGCCGTGCGCGCCCACGAGGTCGGCGAAGGCGCGACGATCGAGCTCGCGCTCGGTGCACTCTCGGGCCGCGTCGACGAACAGCCGCTGCGCGGGCGCTTTCGCGTCCGCCGGCTCGGCGACGGCCACTTCACCTGCACCGGCCCGATGTTCAGCGGCTTCCGGATGAACCTCGGGCCGATGGCGCTGCTGGAGGCCGGCGGTGTGAAGATCGTGATCGCGTCGCGCAAATGCCAGGCCGGCGACCAGGCGATGTTCCGGCATCTCGGCATCGAGCCGATCCGGCACCCGATCCTCGCGTTGAAGAGTTCGGTGCATTTCCGCGCCGATTTCGAGCCGATCGCCCGCGAGGTGCTGGTCGTGCGCGCGCCGGGACCGGCGCTCGCCGATCCGGCCGAGTTCCCGTGGACGAAGCTGCGCAGCGGCGTGCGCCTGCGGCCGCTCGGTCCGGTCTGGCGACCGACACTGAACCCGGCGCTGCGTTCGACCGGATGACGTGATGACCCGACGCTTCGTGATCGCGCAGATCAAACACGAGACGAACACGTTCTCGCCGGTGCCGACGCCGCTGGCGTCGTTCGGCCACGGGCACGGCCCGCTGCTCGGACGTGATGCCCTCGCGCTGGCCGGTTCGGCGAGCCCGTTCGCCGCGTTCCTCGATCTCGCCCGCGAGTTCGATGCCGAGGCGGTGACACCGATCGCCGCCGAATCCTGGCCGTCGAACCGGGCCACACGCGACACGTTCGAGACGCTGGTGCGGCCGGTGCTCGACGCGGTCGCGGCCGGCTGCGACGCCGTGATGCTCGATCTGCACGGCGCGATGGTGGTCGACGGCTTCGACGATGCCGAAGGGGAGTTGCTGACCCGGATCCGCGCGATCGACCCGCGCGTGCCGATCGCGGTCACGCTCGACTATCACACCAACCTGTCGCCCGCGATGGCCGAATCGGCGACGATCATCACCGGCTACAAGACCTATCCGCATGTGGACATGTACGAGGCCGGGCAACTCGCCGCGCGGATCCTCGGCCGCCTGCTGAGGGGTGAGGTGAACCCGGTGATGGCCTGGGGCTGGCTGCCGCTGCTGGCCTCGGTGATGCGTCACGATCCGGATCACGGTCCGTCGCGGACGATCGTCGGACTCGCCCGTGCGGCCGAACGCGACGGCCGTGTGCTCGCCGCGACCTGGCTGCCGTCGTTCCCGCACGCGGACACGCCGTTCACCGGCTGCAGCGCGGTGGTGATCACCGACGGGGACCCGGAGGCGGCGCGTCTGCTGCGTGACGAGATGCTCGAGATCGCCTGGTCGCGGCGCGACGAATTCGTGTTCCGTGCACCGGCGCTGGCCGAGTCGATCGCGCTGGCCCGCGACCTCGGCTCGGCGCTGGATGCACGTCGCGCGGGGGCCGGTGATGCCCCGGCGCCGGCCGCGCAGGACCTCGGGCGCGGGGTGCTTTCAGCGGCCGCCCCGCTCGGGCCGATCGTGCTGCTCGACCACTGCGACAACTGCGGCTCCGGTGGCGCACAGGACGACATGACGGTGATCGCCGCGGTGCTGGAGGCGGGCCTCGACGAGGTCGCGATCGCGCCGCTGCGGGATCCGCGGGCGGTGGCCGCGATGGTCGCCGCCGGCGTCGGTGCCACGGTCGAACTCGACCTGGGCGGACACACCGCGATGCCCGACATCGGAGCCACCGGCCGTCCCGTCCGCGTGCGCGGGACGGTGCGCACGATCACCGACGGCGAGATCGTGTTCCGGGGTGCGATGTACACCGGCATCCGCAGCCATCTCGGCCGCACCGCCGTGCTCGACACCGGCCGTGCGCGCATCGTCGTCACCGAACGGCCGCACGAACCGTTCGATCCGGTGGTGTTCACCCATTGCGGCATCGACCCGCGCGATTGCCGGTTCGTGCTGCTGAAATCGCGGATCCACTACCGCGCCGGCTTCCGGCCCCTCGCCTCCAACCTGGTCGAGTGTTCGGGCCGCGGCGTCACCAGCGCCGACCTGTCGATCTATCCGTACCGCAAGCTGGCCCGGCCGATCTTCCCGCTCGACCCGGTCCCCGACCCACGCCCTTCCGCCGTCGCCTCCCGATGAGCCAGTACCTCCTGATCGACATCGGCAACACGTTCCTGAAGTGGGGCCGCTACGACGCACCCGCCGGCAACGGCGGCGGACCCGCACTCGCCCACGACCACGCGATCGCCTTCGGCCGTGTGCTGCTGGACGAGATCGCGAGCCTCGCCCACGACTGGTCGCGGCTGCCGGTCCCGAAGCGGGTCGTCGTCTCCAACGTCGCCGGCACCGCGGTGCTCAATCCGCTGCTGCACGCGCTGGAGACCTGGAGCGACACACCCCGCATCCGGATGATCGTCTCGCGGGCGGAGGAATGTGGCGTGCGCAACGGCTACCTGAACCCGGCCGCGCTCGGCTGCGACCGGTGGGCGGCGATGATCGGGGCGCGCGCGGTGATCGGCCCGCAGCCGGTGCTGGTCACCGTCTGCGGCACCGCTTCGACGATCGACCTGCTGACCGCCGACGGCGATTTCCTGGGCGGCAACATCCTGCCCGGCGTCGGCCTGATGCAACGCGCGCTGCACCAGAACACCGCGACGCTGCCGGACTCGCCCGGTGAATACGTCGATCACCCACGCCAGACCGTCGACGCGATCCACAGCGGCTGCATGAACGCGATGGCCGGAGCGGTCGAGCGGCTGTACCGGATCTATCACCCGGCGCACCCGGCGCTCAAGTGCATCATCTCCGGCGGTGCCGGCCGCGCGCTCGCGCCCTTGCTGACGACGGTCCAGTCGAGTTACTACGAGAACCTGGTGCTCGAGGGCCTGTACCAGATCGCGCTGTCGATGCGGGACTAAACAGCCTGTTCCATCAGCAACGATGCGTGAAGAGAGCCAGCAAAAATGCCGGAAGCGCGACGCTTTACTAAGGTGTTTATTGCCTCACCCGGCGATCTGGTCGACGAACGCCGGACTGCGAGAGCGGTCATTGAAGAGTACAACAACACACTGGCCAGCTTCTTTCAATGTCACATAGAGCTTGTCGGCTGGGAAGACACATTGCCTGGTGTCGGACGGCCTCAAGCAATCATCAATCGAGACCTCGACGGCTGCGATCTGTTCGTTGGCATGCTTTGGAAGCGATGGGGAACACCGCCGGGAACCGAGGACTATACCTCTGGATTCGAGGAAGAGTTCCGAAGATCCATAGATCGCAACCTTAAAGAAGGGCGCCCTGAGATTCAACTCTTCTTCAAAGAAGTTGAGGCTGAACTGCTCGCGGATCCCGGAGACCAACTAAAGAAGGTTATTAAGTTTAAGGAAGAGATCTTTTCCGGGAAAAATCTTCTGGTCGGCTCTTTTGCCGATTCGCGCGACTTTGAATCTAAGTTTCGTAAGTGCATTTGTCGTTACGCGGGCGGACTCGCGACCAAAGACAGAGCACGGGAGTCACAAGAAGTTCAATCTCCAAATGCCGGCGAGAACGCGGCGGGAATCGTGCCCTCGCAAGCGACCCCGCTTGGAGTTGAAGGCGCGAGGTTCTTGCGCGCATTCCTAAGTAGAGCCGAGAAGGCGACAGAGTCGAATTCCCTTGCTGCAGACGATGTGGCAAGGGTCCGGCTGCTTTCTTTGGTTGCCGGAGTCCAGGGCAACGATCAACAGTCATTGGGTCCACACAATGCCAACCTTCTCTTTGGCGAGCGTGCTAAGCATGACTTCGGACAACGCGAGCTCTGTGTCTTGGTACAGGATGCGTTAATCCACTTCAGCGACGAAAATGTGCCACTTTGGCACTGGCTTAAGTCGGTCGATAGCTTCCGACTCAACCTACTTCCCCTCTTTACGTTGTACGGAGCAACTGAACAAAGAGTTGGCGCGCTGAAAGCCATGCGACTGATCGCCGAGCCGGTTCATGACAATTCCGCAAGGAGCCGAGAAGCCGTTGTTGAAGGGTGGTTCACAGATCTGGCCGACGCCGCTTCGCGTACTGCCGCACTCGAGTACCTTAGCGACTACGGTCTTCTGTCTGATCTACCGATCATAGAACGCGAGTTCCAACGAAATGATTCGCAGACGGCAAATGCAGCAGCTGAAGCGATCATTCGGATCACGCTTAACGACGACAGCCGTGCAGCCCAACTCGCACTACATGTGCTACAGCCTAGCGTGCTGAACGCCGATCTGGTCGATGCGCTATTCAGCGCAGAGATGGGTATCGACGACGACCTGCTACAACGGGGGCTTGGCCATCGCAACCCTTTGATACGGAGGAAATCAGCCGAGCGTCTAAGGGAGCGAGGAGAGCTCGACGTTGCACTGGCCGAGCCATTATTGGAGGACAGCGATGCCGAAGTACGTCTTGAAGCACTGCTTGCACTTGTCTCGAGCGGCCACTCTTACACACTTGCAAGAGCACGCGACGTTCTCGTGGATGACTATCCAACAAATGCAGACGCTGGCTTGATCGCCCTGAGTAGGCGCAGAGCAAGGAACAACGGCGGCGCGGCTGCCTTTGAGCGCTTTACTGAGGCGTTCTACAACGGCCTGACAGATTCTCAACTGGAGGACTTGGCCAAGGAATCAATTTTTGAGCAAGGCGCCTACTTTTCCCTGATTCGACGCCACTTCAATAGGCGCGGCAACGAATTGCGCACCGCGGTTGAAAACAAGTTTCTTGATCGCTTCGAAGTCTTGATGGACAACTTGCCTCGCGCGCATTTGCCACCTACGTTTCACGATGAGATGCGCGCTCTGTCGCAGAATCTTCGAAACAAGTTTACACGCGGTGGCTTGACCCTCATCTGTAAGCAACTCAATCCCGTCGATTTGCCGCTTGTTCGTTCAACGATGGCGGACGGTAGTGTTGACTATTCGGTAGAAGACGTCCGATATCTCGCAAAGTGCGGACAATGGCGCGACGTGCCGTTAATCATCTCATCGCTCGAGAAGCCAGGCTCTGACCTTCCTGCGATGGCCATTTTTTTCGCAGAATCTAGGTACGGCGACGCTGCGCGTGCAATGCTTTCGCTAGGAAAAGACCGGGTTAGCGATCTTCTAACTACCCCGATGCCCGGCACCCTCTTGGCACGCGTTGTTCTCTTGATTCCCGACAAGGCGTTTCGGAGGCTGAAGGAGGCGGAGATTTTGCGGCTGCTCCGCTCTGATCATGAGCGTGTGCGAAGGACTGCCAGCATAAAATACGTGAAGACATTCCCACGGCAAAGTGCGAGTCGCTTGCTCAGCGAATACGTCAGTCAGGCGCCTTTGTACTACAACGTCATATATTGGCTCGACTGCGGCATCTCAGTTCCCAGGTCTAGGGTGGGCCGGATTGCAGTCAATGCGCTATTGCGCTGAACGCAGGGGCTCGGTTGGCAAGAAGAAGACTGCCAGCAGTTGGCACCGACGCTCTGCGTCGTCTTCAAGGTCAGTGGCTGCCTCCTCGGTTGCCCTAACCCGCCTGCGCCGCGCGTTCGCCGCGTTTCATGTCGATCCCCTGCAGGATCACCAGGCCGATCACGAAGAAGATGCCGGTGGCGAGGATCGCCAGGCGATGGTTGTTGCCGGTGAGCCAGGTGACGACGCCGTAGGTCATCGGGCCGATGATCGCCGCGAGCCGGGTCGCGAACGTCCACAGGCCGAAGAACTCGGCGCGCCGGTCCGCCGGCGACAGTGCCCCGGCCATCGCCCGGCCACACGACTGGCTCGATCCCATGCACAGACCGGCGAGTGCGGCGGCGATCCAGAACGTGATCATCGAGGTCGAGGCGGAGGCGAGCACCGTCATCACGATCCAGCCGACCAGCGTCACCCCGAGCGCGCGCCGATGGCCGAGCCGGTCCTCGAGATAGCCGAAGCCGAACGCACCGATCGCCGAGGCGATGTTGACGACGAAGATCAGCGCCATCGTCTGTTCGGTGGTGAACTTCATCGCCTGCTCGGCGTAGACCGCGGCCAGCGTGATCACGACGGTGATGCCGGCCTGGTAGGCGCAGCCGCAGGCAAGCAGGCGACGGAAGTCGCGGAATCGCTGCGCCTGCTGCCAGGTGCGGCGCAGCCGGGCGAGGCTTCCGATCGCGGGTGATGCGCTCTCGCCGGATGTCATCGGGCCCGCCGCCGGACTCGCACGTTCGTGCAGGAAGACGAACGCCGGGATCGCGGCCAGCGCGAACACCGCGGCGGTGATCAGCATCGTCAGCGGCACGTAGTCGGCCGCGCTCAGTCCGCGCGAGCGACCGGAGATCACGACCGCGAGACTCAGCCCGAGTGCCAGCATGCCGCCGAAGTAGCCCAGGCTCCAGCCCCATCCCGAGACACGACCGAGCGCATCACCCCGTGCCAGTTCCGGCAGGAACGCCGCGTTCAGCGATTCGCCGACGCTGAAGCAGTAGTTGGAGACGATCACCAGCAGCACCGCCGCCCCGACCATGCCGGGCTGCACCCAGGCCAGCGCCGCGGTGGACGCGATGCAGGCCAGCGTGGAGACGGCCAGCAGCCGCTTCTTCGACCCGCGGGCATCGGCGTAGGCGCCGATCGCGGGCATCGTCAGCATCACCGCCAGCGACGACAGCGCCAGGGTCGTGGTCCAGGCGAGTGTCGCCCAGTCGGCGTTGCCGGCCACCGCGCCGACGAAGTACGCGTTGAAGACCGCGGTCAGCACCACCGTGGTGTAGCCGGAGTTCGCGAAGTCGTACATCGCCCAGGCGAACACTTCGCGCGGCCGCACGCCCGGGTTGAGCGCGGAGCCGAGCGTCGCCTGCGGAGTCGCGCCGGCCGCGCTCATGGGGCGCTCATGTCGCGCTCATGTCGCGCTCATTGACGCCGCTCATGCCGCGCCGAGCGCGGCGACGCCGGCGCTGGCGACCTGGGCATCCTCGGCCGAGCGCACACCGGACACACCGACCGCGCCGACACAGAAGCCGTCGACGACGATCGGCACGCCGCCCTCGACCATCGCATCGAGCTGCGGCAGCGACAACATCGACGTCCGGCCGCCGTTGATCGATTCCTCGTATTTCTTCGATTCGCGGCGACCGAGCGCCGCGGTCCTGGCCTTGGCCGGCGCGATGTGCGCCGAGACGACCGGTGCGCCATCGAGACGCATCAGCCAGATCAGATGGCCGCCGTCGTCGGCGATCGCGATCGTCACCGCCCAGCCGTGGGCCATCGCTTCGGCCTCGGCCGCCGCGGCGATCCTGCGGACATCGGCCAGTTCCAGTGCGGGTCGGGTCTTCATCGTGGCGCTGCCTTGTCGACGTCGGGTCCGAAGGTGTCGGCCAGACGATACCAGAGCTCGCCGATCGCCTCGTGTGCGGCCAGGTAGGCGAGTGCCGCGCCGCGCGCCGACGGCAGCCAGCGCATCCAGTCGATGTCGCCGTCGCCACCCAGGAAACCGAACGGCGCCGGCGTCACGTCGAAACCGGCGCGCTCGAACGCGTAGCGGGCACGTGCCATGTGATACGCGTGGGTGACCAGCACGATCCGGCGCACGCCGCCCGGGCCGAGCAGCGCCGCGGTCCGGGTCGCGTTGTCGCGGGTATCCAGCGCCCGTTCCTCGAGCCAGCGCGGGGTGATGCCGAAGTCCTCCGTCATCACCTGCGCCATCAGGGCCGCCTCGGAGGCGGTCGCATAGATCACCGGTCCGCCGGTGACGGCCACCGGCAGGTGCGACCGACGGGCAAGCCGTACGCCGTGCACCACCCGTTCCGCACTCGCCGTGCCCAGCCCCAGCGGTGCCGGGCGTTCGCGGGCGTCGAACCGCAACCCGCCGCCGAGCACGACGATCGCCTGGGGTGTGCCCGCATCGACCGCCTGCCTGGACGGGGGCCGGGCGCCGCTGGTGTCCAGGGCCTGCGCGCCGACCGCCGCGCCGCCGCGTGATTCGACCATCGACAGCAGCGCTCCGGAGACGACCGGGGTCGATGCCAGCAGTGCGAGCAGCAGGCCGCCGGCCGTCAGCGTCGTGCCCCACGGACGGCGGCGCCGGACCAGCACACCGATCAGTGCGAGCCACAGGAATCCGATCGGCGGCAGCAGCAGGTGCGCCAGCAGATGCTTGGCGACGAACAGCGCTTCGGCCATCAGCCGAGCCGGAAACGAACGCGGGGTACGATCGTCATCCGACCGTACCCCGGGCGGGAGTGGGCGACGTTACTTGCCCGCAAGCGCGGTCTTGACCTGGTCGAGTGCGCTCGGATCCTCGATCGTCGTCAGGTCACCCGGATCACGACCCTCGCAGATCGCCTGCAGCGAGCGCCGCAGCACCTTGCCCGAACGGGTCTTCGGCAGCAGGGTCACGAAGTGCACCCGCGACGGCCGCGCGACCGCGCCGAGCTGTTTGTCGACGGTCGCCATCATCTCGCCTTCGAGTTTCATCCGGTCGGCCGGGTCGGCGGCCCTCGAGGCGTCCTTGAGCACCGCGAACGCCACCGCGACCTGACCCTTCAGCTGGTCGGCCACGCCGATCACTGCGACCTCGGCGACCGCGTTGTGGCTGGAGATCGATTCCTCGATCTCGCGCGTGCCCAGGCGGTGGCCGGCGACGTTGATCACGTCGTCGGTGCGGCCGAGGATGAAGTAGTAGCCGTCGTTGTCGCGGATGCCCCAGTCGAACGTCGAATACGCGACCTTGCCCGGCACACTCGAGAAATAGGTGCTGACGAAACGCTTGTCGTCGCCCCACACGGTCTGCAGGCAGCCCGGCGGCAGCGGCGGCATGATCGCGACCACACCCTTCTCGTTGGCGCCGACCTCCTCACCGGTCGCCTCGTGCAGCAAGCGCACGTCGTAGCCGTACATCGGCATGCCGGGACTGCCGAAACGCGTCGGCGTCTTCTCGACCCCGTGGGCGACCGAAAGGATCGGCCAGCCGGTCTCGGTCTGCCAGTAGTTGTCGACGATCGGGCGGCCCAGCCCCTCGGAGATCCAGCGTGCGGTCGGCTCGTCCAGCGGCTCGCCGGCGAGGAACAGCGCCCGCAGCGACGACGTGTCGTACTTGGTGAGGAACGCCGGATCCTGCTTCTTCAGCACGCGGATCGCGGTCGGCGCCGAGAACATCACGGTGACCTTGTACTTCTCGACCAGATGCCAGAGGATGCCCGCGTCGGGTCGCACCGGCGTGCCTTCGTACATGATCGTCGCCATGCCGGCGATCAGCGGGCCGTAGATGATGTACGAGTGCCCGACCACCCAGCCGATGTCGCTGGTCGAGAAGTAGGTCTCGCCGGCGTTGCCGCAGAAGATGTGCTTGATCGAGGCGGCCAGCGCGACCGCATAACCGCCGACGTCGCGCTGCACCCCCTTCGGCTTGCCGGTGGTGCCCGAGGTGTACAGCGTGTAGCTGATCTCGTTGCTCTCGAGCCAGGTGACCGGCACCTTCGCATCGAGGTGTTTCTCGCGCAGCTGCGCGTAGTCGACGTCACGGCCCTCGACCCGATCGAACTTCGTCAGGCCGCGGTCGATCATCAGCACCTTGCCGGGCTTGTGCGCGGACAGCCGGATGCCTTCGTCGAGCAGCGGCTTGTACGGCACGACCTTGCCGCCACGCGAGCCGCCGTCGGCGCTGACGATCAGCTTCGGGGTCGCGTCCTCGATCCGCGAGGCGAGGCTGTGCGACGCGAAGCCGCCGAACACCACCGAGTGGATCGCCCCGATCCGGGCGCAGGCGAGCATCGCGAAGGCCGCCTGCGGAATCATCGGCAGGTACAGCAGCACGCGGTCACCGCGACCGACTCCCTGCGCCACCATGATCGCCGCCATCCGCTGCACCTCGCGGTCGAGCTGAGCGAACGTGTAGGTGATCTCCTCGTTGGTCTCGGTGGAGACGAAGATCAGCGCCGCCTTGTCGGCCTGCGTCGCCAGGTGACGATCGACCGCGTTGTAACACAGGTTGGTGCGGCCGCCGACGAACCAGCGCACGAAGGGCGGCTTCGAATAGTCGAGCACCTGCGTGAACGGGGTCTCCCAGTGGATCAGCCCGGCCTGTTCGGCCCAGAAACCCTCACGGTCGTCGATCGACCGGCGATGGAAATCGGCGTATGTGCTCATCACCTCTCCTCACGGGATGTTTGCGATCTGTCCGGATCGCTGCGTTTCAGCGCGATTCTACGGCTCGCACTTACTGGGTGCTTACTGGACGACCCCATCACCCGGGTGCTCGGGGTCGACGAAGATCCCGGGCCGCCGGGTGTCGTGCCGGGTTGCATGCAGGCCACGCCGCGGCTCGTGCCCCCGCCGATCGGTGCGGATCCTGCGCGGATCGGGCGCGGATCACGTTAGCATCGGGCCGAGGGCCGTCCGCTCCCCCGATTTCGTCCGGAGGACCACCGCTGAGCGCACCCGAAGATCCCACGCGCCGGGCCATGCTGGTCATGGTCGCAGCGACCCTGGCCGGTTGCGCGGTCGCGCCGCCGACCCCGGTCGGGCCGCGACCGCCACCGCCGGACCCGGCACGAGCCTCCGAGGTGGTGCTGCGCGCGATGTCGCTGATCGGGGTCGACTACCGCTGGGGAGGATCGACGGTCGACACCGGCCTCGATTGCAGCGGCCTGGTGCGGCTCGTGTTCATGAATGCCGCCGACATCCAGCTCCCGCGCCGGGCCGAGGAGCAGCAGCGGCGCGGTGCCACGGTCCCGTCGCAATGGCTCGAACCGGGTGACCTGGTGTTCTTCAACACCTCGGGCCGGCCGTATTCCCATGTCGGCATCTTCGTCGGTGACGACCGCTTCGTGCACGCCCCGCGCACCGGCGGCAAGGTCCGGCTGGAGCGCCTCGGCACGGGTTATTGGGCGACCCGGTTCGACGGCGGGCGCCGGCTGCTGACCACACGATCGCTGCGCGAGGCGGCTGACGCGTCGCAGTGACGGCGCGGCCAGTCCGCTCGCGACCGCCGTGGCATCGAGGACCTCGCCGTGCGGCTTCTCGTCTTGACAATTCGCAATGCGAATCCTTCCCATTTGCATCTTGATGCGACAACCGGTACAGTCGATCACATCCTCATCCATTCGACCGGAGCCCTCGATGGTCCTGCCCGCTTCCCTGCGCGCCGCGTTCGGCGCCGCGCTGACCGGCGTGTTCGTTGCCGTGGCGGCCCCCGCCGCCGCCCAGGAGCAGGTGCTGAACCTGTACTCGGCGCGGCACTACCAGACCGACGAGGCGCTCTACCAGGACTTCACCCGCAGGACCGGCATCAGGATCAACCGGATCGAGGCCGGTGACGAACCGCTGCTCGAACGGCTTCGCACCGAAGGCGCGCGCAGTCCCGCCGACGTGCTGCTGCTGGTCGATGCCGCCCGCCTGTGGAAGGCGCAGATCGACGGCCTGTTCCAACCGGTCAAGTCGGCGCTGCTCGACGCGCGCATCCCGACGCATCTGCGCGGCAAGGACGACGGCCAGGGCAGCGAGTGGTACGGCTTCTCGACGCGTGCACGGATCATCGTCTACAACAAGAACAAGCTGAAGGCCGACGACGTGCGCGACTACGAGGATCTCGCCAAGCCGTCACTGAAGGGCCAGGTCTGCACCCGCTCAGGCGCCCATCCGTACATGCTGTCGCTGATCGGCGCGATGTCCGAGCACCTCGGCGAGGCCGGTGCCGAGCAGTGGGCGCGGGGTGTCGTCGGCAACTTCGCGCGGCCGCCGCGCGGCGGCGACACCGACCAGATCAAGGCGGTCGCGGTCGGTGAATGCGGCGTGGCGCTGACCAACAGCTATTACCTGGTCCGCGTGATGCGATCCGACAAGGCGGAAGACAAGCAGGCGATGGCGTCGATCGGCATCGTCTGGCCGAACCAGAAGAGCTGGGGCACCCATGTCAACGTGTCCGGTGGCGGCGTCACGAAGAACGCGCCGCATCGCGAAGCGGCGATCAAGTTCCTCGAGTACCTGGCCAGCGACTCGGCACAGGTCTACCTGGCCGACGGCAACAACGAATGGCCGGTGGTCAAGACCGCGGTGACGAAAAATCCGGTGCTCGACGAACTCGGGCCGTTCAAGGCCGACACGCTGTCGATTGCATCGATCGGGCGCGCGCAGATCACCGCGTCGAAGATCATCGACCGGGCCGGCTGGCGCTGAGATCGACCGGGCGCCGCAGTGCGTGATCGGGGCTGCCGATCGGCAGCTCCGTCGGCCCGGCTCGTGTCAGCGGCGGGCGAGGAAGGCGAGGATCGGCTCGACCTGCTCGTCGGCGATCAGTGTCGGCGCGTGGCCGACACCCGGGATCTCGACCAGTTCGGCGCGCGGCCCGCGCTGGGTCATCAGCTGCGCGTCGGCATGGGTCAGGATGTCCGACTCCGCGCCGCGCACCACCAGTGTCGGCGCCTTGATCGCGTCGTACATCGCCCACAGCGGCGGCATCGGCGTGCCGAGTGCCGCGCGATAGGTGGCGGCCACCTGCGGATCGTAGTGGAACGTCCACTGACCGTCGCGCTGGACGACATAGTGCCGCGACAGGTAGCGGAACTGCTCGTCGGTGTGCTGCCCGAACTCCCCCATCCGACCGCGCAGGACCTTTTCGCCGGCCGCGAAGTCGTCGAAGCGCGGGGATTCCTCCATCACCGCGGTGCCGATCCGGGCGCGACCCGCCTCACCCACCACCGGGCCGATGTCGTTGAGCACCAGCCGAGCGATCGGCGTGCCGGGCAACGACGCGAGCGCGAGCCCGATCAGCCCACCCATCGACGTGCCGACCCAGTCGACCGCCTCCGCATCGGTGCGCGCGACCAGCGTCACACAGTCGGCGATGTACTGCGGGATCGTGTACTGCGAGACCGGATCGGTCGCACGGTCCGAACGGCCGCGACCGAGCATGTCCGGGCAGATCACCCGCAGGCCGAGTTCACCCGACAGTCGCGCGGCGAGCACGTCGAAGTCGCGGCTGTTGCGGGTCAGGCCATGCACACAGATCACGGTGCGTGTCGCCGCCGCCGGCACACCCGGGGGCAGCCACTCGGTGTAGGCGATCCGGTGCAGGCCGCGCGGGCTCGCGCAGGTAACACTTCTCAGGCGGGGTTCGCGTTCGGTTGCAGGCATCGGTGAGTTCCGGCCGTCGTCACAATGCGACGATTACAATGGTCCGCATCTTATCAGCCTGTGAACGGGAGGTTCCGATGATCAAGGGCAAGCTGGCACTGGTGACGGGTTCGACCAGCGGCATCGGCCTGGGGATCGCACGCGCACTCGCCGCCGATGGCGCCAACTTGGTGCTCAACGGCTTCGGCGACGCCGGCGAGATCGACAAGCTGCGCGCGGCGCTGGCCGCCGAGTTCGGCGTGGAGGTCGCCTACGACGGCGCCGACATGTCCAAGCCGGCCGCGATCGAGCAGATGGTCCGCGATGCCGAGAAACGCTTCGGTGCGGTCGACATCCTGGTCAACAACGCGGGCATCCAGCATGTCGCGCCGGTCGACAAGTTCCCTGTCGAGCGCTGGGACGCGGTGATCGCGATCAACCTGTCGGCGGTGTTCCACGCGATCCGCTGCGCGCTGCCGAAGATGCGCGAGCGCAACTGGGGCCGGATCATCAACATCGCCTCGGCGCACGGCCTGGTCGCCTCGGCCGAGAAGTCCGCCTATGTCGCGGCCAAACACGGCGTGCTCGGGCTGACCAAGGCGGTGGCGCTGGAGACGGCCCGCACCGGTGTCACCTGCAACGCGATCTGCCCGGGCTGGGTGCTGACACCGCTGGTGCAGAAGCAGATCGACGCCCGCGCCGAACAGCACAAGCAGTCGCCGCAGGAGGCGAAGGTCGCGCTGCTCGGCGAGAAGCAGCCGTCGCTGGAGTTCGTGACCACCGAGCAGCTCGGCGCACTGGCGAGTTTCCTGTGCTCGGAAGGCGCCGCACAGGTCCGGGGCTCGGCGTATTCGATGGATGGCGGCTGGACGGCGCAGTGAACGTGTCCAGCCGCTGATCAATCCGGCTCCGACGCTGACCGGTGCCCGGTGCGCCGGTCATTCGTCCGTCGAGCGTGGCCGCTCCGCGCTGGTGTGGCCGTCGGCCGGTGCCGCGACCGCACCGGCGTCGCCGTGCCGATCCGCGGCGGTTTCGCCCCGATCGGAATCGATGAGCGGCAGCGGATCCTGGTCGCCTTCGATCCGCACGCGCCAGTGTGCGGACTCGTCGATCCGCATCCGGTGCACACGCGGCGAGCGGCCCGCCTCGAGTTCGACCCGGACCGCACCGTGCCGGTCGGTGCGCAACACGTCGATACCGCGCGCGGCCAGCCGCTCGAGCACCTTCGGATGCGGATGACGATAGCGGTTGCGATAACCGGCCTGGATGATCGCGATCCGCGGTGCGACCGCATCGAGGAAAGCGGCACTGCTCGACGCATTGCTGCCATGGTTCGGCACCAGCAGCAGATCGGCCTGCAGCCGCTCCGGTTCGAGCGCCGACAACATCCGGCGTTCGTCAGCGTGCTGCACGTCACCGGCCAGCAGCACGCTGCCGCCCGGGGTCTCGATCCGCAGCACACAACTTCGCGCGTTCGCGGCCGCGCGTGTGACACCGTCGTGTTCGAGTCCCGGATGCAGCCAGGTGAAGACCGCATCGTCCCACTGCCAGCCGAGCCCGCGAACACACGGCTCGGCCGGCGGTCCCGCCCGCGTCAGCGGATGGCCGTCGACCAGCGAGCTGGCGATCCGGCCGACACCGATCCGTTCGACGATCGACGCGGCGCCGGCGGCATGATCGTTGTCGGCGTGTGAGACCACCAGCAGGTCCAGATGGCTGATCCCGCGCGAGCGAAGGTACGGCAGGATGACCTGCAGGCCCGCATCCGACTGCGATCCGTAGCGCGGCCCGGTGTCGTACAGCAGGCGCCGTCGCGACGTCTCGACGAGCACGGCCATGCCCTGCCCGACGTCGAACGCGGTGATCCGCAGCGTACCGGGCGGCGGCGTGTCCACCGGCGTCAGCAGCAGCGGCAGCAATGCCGAAGCCGCGATCGCGCGCCCGGGCCACGGCCACGGCGCGAGCAGCACGAAGGCACCGGCGACACCGAGCAGCAGCGTCGGGATCGACGGCCTCGGCACGGTGACGGCGGCGGCGGGCCACCGATCCAGCCATTGCAGCCACTGCAGCAGCAGGTCGGTCGCGCCGATCGGCGCCTGCATCACGAATGCCGCACACACATCACACACGAGCGAGGCACCGGCGCCGGCCAGCGCCATCGGCGTGACGATCGCCGAGACCAGCGGGATCGCGACCAGGTTCGCCAGCGGCCCGACGATCGATATCGACGAGAAGAACCACACGCCGAGGGGCAACAAGGCGACGCTGGCCGCCCACTGGGTCGCGGCCGCCTCGACCAGCGGGCGTCGCAGGCGGTCGCGCCATCGCGCCCAGCGCGCGAAAGCGTTCGGCGATCCGGCGGGGGTGTCGACATCACCTCGCTTCGCGCGGGGTGGCGCCGCGGCCGGCCCGTGCACCGGCATCGCACTGGCCGCGCCGAGTCGCACGATCGCGGCCACCGCACCAAACGACAGCCAGAACCCGGGTGACCAGACCGCCCAGGGGTCCGAGGCGACAACAATCGCCGCCGCCAGCCAGAGTGCCGATGTCATCGAGCGTGTACGACCGCCGAGCACGACCCAGCCGGCGACCGCGACCATCCAGCAGGTCCGCTGCGCCGGAATGCCCCAGCCGGCGATCGCGGAATAGCCGAATGCACAGACGATCGCCACCGCCCAGCGCAGATGCTGGCGCGGACAACGCAACAGCAGCGCGGCCATCGCGGCATGCCGTCCGGTGCCGCGCGCGATCCATCGCCATGCCGCGCCGGCCAGTGTGCCGCCGAGGGCGGCGATCATCGTGATGTGCAGGCCCGAGATGCTCATCAGGTGCCCGACCCCGGTTGCATTGAACCGTTGCCACCAGGCCGGCGGAATCGCGCCCTGTTCACCGATCGTCAGTGCCGAGAGCACACCGGCGATCTCCGGCCGGGTGTCCTCGGTCGCGCGCCGGATTCCCTCACGGAGTCGGTTGCGCAACCGCTCGACGATCGTCTCGAGCCATGGGCCGTCGCCGTCGAGACGACGGTTGGCCCGGTCGGCGCGCACCGTGGCCAGCGCATCGATCCCCTGCTCCAGCGCGATCAGTTCGGCATCGGCGCCGGCCGGATTGATCTTCGCCAGCACGCTGCGCAGCCGGAGCACCAGGCGCCAGCGTTCACCCGGTGCCGGCGCCGCCCCGAGCGCCGCGGGCGTGTGATCGAAGCGCAGGTGCCAGGCAGCCGACACGTCGAGTGGTGCCGGGCACGGCCGGTCGATCGCGGCATCGGCCCAGACGCAGTGGTCGACGCGAAAACGGAAGCGCACGCCGTGGTCGGCCTCCTGGATCATCGAACGGACGGCACCGGTGGCAATCAGCTCGCGGCCATCGAGCGCGACGGCCGGCCGCCGCGACAGTGCATCGTGGGCGCGCAGGCCGGCCGAACCGAAGGCGAGCATCACCACCGCGAGCCAGCACGACCGATGCCGCCAGCGACGGATCGCGAGCGCGACGAGCAGCGGCACGACGGCTGCCGCCAGCAGCAGCGTCGATGTCGATCGGGTCGGCAGTTGCGCGGGCCACTGCACCAGCAGCGTCCCGATCACCGCCGCGCTGCCCAGCGGCCAGCCGGGCCCGCCGCGCGGACGCCGCCAGCGGTCGACGACACGAGTCCAACCCATCCGCGATCGTAGTGACGACGGTTCGGCCCGCGCGATCGGCCATCGGGCCGATCCGTCCGGCCGAGTCGGCCGATGGCCGGAGCGGACTCAGCCGCCGGTGATCAGGGCGGCGAGCCGAGGCAACACGCGCGCGACGTTGCTCGTGGTCACCGCGGCGATCCGATCCGGCGTCGTTCCCCGCAACTCGGCCAGTGTCGCCGCGATCCGCGGCAGTTGCGCCGGGTCGTTGCGACCCGGGTGCAGCCAGGCCGGCGCGATGTCCGGTGAATCGGTCTCGAGCACGGCGGCCTCGTCGGGCAGCTCGGCGGCCAGGCGTCGGATCTGTTGCGCCCGGGTGAACGTCATCGCGCCGCCGAAGCCGAGCGCACAGCCGAGTTCGATGAACTGCGTGGCCTGCTGCAGGCTGCCGTTGAACGCGTGGGCGATGCCCGAGCGCGGCCTGAATCGCCGCAGCTGCTTGAGCACCGCGTCCTGCGCGCGCCGCACGTGCAGGATCACCGGCAGGTCGAAGTCGCGGGCGATGCGCAACTGCTCGACGAAGAAGTGTTCCTGGCGCGCACGGTCCAGCCCCGGCACGAAGTGGTCGAGGCCGATCTCGCCGATCGCGACCAGCCGCGGATCGTCGATCGCCGCGGCGACCGCCCCGCGCAACGCGTCCAGTTCCGATTCCGGCGCGTCCTCGACATACATCGGATGCAGGCCGAGCGCGTGGACACATCCGGGATCATCGCGGCCGAGCGCCCGGACGGCGGCGAAGTTGTGTTCGCGGATCGCCGGCACGACGATCATCGCGACCCCGGCCGCGTGGGCCGCGGCCAGCACCGGCCGTCGGTCCGCATCGAACTCGGCGGCATCGAGATGGCAATGGCTGTCGATCAGCATGGTTCGTCGATCGGGCGGCATGTGATGCCGTATGATCCGGACCACCGATTGTTCCACATGCTCCCGTGAACGGCCTGCAAGAGCCCGTTGCCGGCGCTGCGTGCGGGATCACCTGCCCCGAGGATGCCTACGATGTCCATCGACACCTACGATCTGAGCGTACCGGTCTTTTCGCGGATGCTGACCAGCCTGGCCGGTGTGCTGCGCAAGGCGGAAGCCCACGCGACCGCACATCGGTTCGATCCTGCGGTGCTGCTGCAGTCGCGGCTGTATCCCGACATGTTCCCGCTGATCAAGCAGGTCCAGGTGGCCTGCGACTTCGCCAAGGGCGCGAGCTGCCGGCTGGCCGGCGCACCGGTGCCGAAGTTCGACGATCACGAGGCCACTTTCGCCGACCTGGACAAGCGGATCGAGGGCACACAGTCGCTGATACGCGGGCTGCCGCGGGCCGGTTTCGCCGACGCGGCGACCCGGATCATCGAGGTGCCGCTGCGCGAACCGATCAAGATGGCCGGCCTGCCGTACCTGGTGAACCTGGCGCTGCCGAACTTCTACTTCCACACCACGACCGCGTACGCGATCCTGCGCCACAACGGCGTCGAACTCGGCAAGGCGGATTTCATCGGGTCGCTGGCCTGAGCGGCACACCGCCCGTCACGGCCGGGCGCTGACCAGCCTGCCGTCGCGCAGCGCGAGCACCCGATCGGCCCGCTCGGCCAGTTCCTGGTCGTGGGTGACGATCACGAAGCCGGTGCCGAGCGTGCGGCTCAGGCGGTCGATCAGGTCGAACATCTGGCGCGCGGTGGCCCGATCGAGGTTGCCGGTCGGTTCGTCGGCCAGCACACACGCCGGGCGCGTGACCAGCGCCCGCGCGAGTGCGACCCGCTGGCGTTCGCCGCCGGACAACTGCCCCGGCAGGTGCGTGATGCGTGCGGCGAGACCGACCTGTTCGAGCAGCGCCGCCGCCGCCTGGTGCGCCTCGGCGACCGGCGCGCGCCGGATCCGAAGCGGCATCGCGACATTGTCCAGCGCGCTGAACTCCGGCAGCAGGTGGTGGAACTGGTAGACGAAACCGAGCTTGCGGTTGCGCAAGTCGCCGCGCGCCGCATCGCTGATCCGATCGAGCCGTTCGCCGGTGACGGTGACCTCGCCGGCGCTCGGTTCGTCGAGCCCGCCGAGCAGGTGCAGCAGCGTGCTCTTGCCCGACCCGGAGGCACCGATGATCGCGACCCGCTCGCCGGCGTGCACGTCCAGGTCGACACCGAGAAGTACCGTCACCGCGAGCGGACCGTCGCCGTAGGTCTTCTGCAGCCCGCGGCAGGTCAGGACGATCGCGCCCGCCTCACTCATAACGCAACGCCTCGGCCGGCCGCACGCGCGAGGCGCGCCAGCTCGGGTAGATCGTGGCCGCCAGCGCCAGCACACAGGCCACACCGCCGATCCAGCCGACGTCGACCGCGTGCAGGTCGCTCGGGATGTGGTTGATGAAGTACACCCCCTTGGGCAGCACCTGGAAGCCGAACAGGTTCTCGACCGAGGCGACCACCGGCCCGATGTTGAGCGCGAGCAGCACGCCGAGCACGACGCCGGCAGCGGTGCCCAGCAGGCCGACCAGCGCGCCTTGGGTCATGAAGATCTTCATCACACTCGCGGGGCTGGCACCGAGCGTGCGCAGGATCGCGATGTCCGCCTGCTTGTCGGTGACCGTCATCACCAGCATCGACACCAGGTTGAACGCCGCGACGGCGATGATCAGCGTCAGGATGATGAACATCATCCGCTTCTCGATCTGCACGGCGGCGAACCAGTTGCGGTTCTCGCGCGACCAGTCGCGCACGTACAGGTCGCGGCCGAGTGTGCCTTCGAGCTCGCGGCCGATCTCCGGGGCATCGAGCATGCTGCTGGTCTTCAGCCGCACGCCGGACACCCCCTCGACCCGGAACAGCCGTGCCGCGTCCTCCAGGTGCATCACCACCAGCGAGCTGTCGTACTCGTAGTGGCCCGCGTCGAAGATCGCCGCGACGGTGAACTGGCGCAGCCGCGGCACGACACCGGCCGGAGTCAGCGTGCCCTGAGGGGCGATCAGCGTCAGCCGGTCACCCGGCTGCAGCATCAGCTGGCGCGACATCTCGCGGCCGATCGCCACCGCGAACGAGCCCGGCTTCAGCTGCGCCATCGAACCCGACTTGACCTGGTCGACGAAGTCGGCGACCTGCCCTTCCCGCTCGGGCAACACGCCGCGCACCAGCACGCCGCGCACGCTGTCGTCGTGGGTCAGCATCGCCTGCCCGGACACGAACGGTGCGCCGGCGACCACGCGTGGATTGCGGCGCGCGGCCTCGATCACGGTTTGCCAGTCCGTCAGCGGTGTCGCCGAGGCGTGGACCTCGATGTGCGAGACCACTGACAACATCCGGTCGCGCACTTCCTTCTGGAATCCGTTCATCACCGACAGCACGGTGATCAGCGCGGCCACGCCGAGCGCGATGCCGGCCACCGACATGCCCGAGATGAACGAGATGAAGCCGTTGCGGCGTCCGGCGCGGCGGCCGGCCCGCGTGTAGCGCAGGCCGATGAAGTATTCGAACGGCAGTGACAAGCGATGGGTTCCGCGTCGTCGACCGGCGGTCGCGGCGCGTCGGAGACGGACCGCGCGCAGACCGGAGCTGCCCCCGTTCCGGGAGGTCCGCGCGGAGTTTGCCATAGAATCGGCGCGTGTCCGAAATGGTCCTGCTGTGTCGTGGCGCGCTGGCCGATGGGCCGGGTGGCGACACGAACGACGACGAACTCGCGCGGGTGATCGCCGCCCTGCCGCGGGCGCAGACACGCGAGTTCGACCAGGCGCCCGGCGCCGCGGCGTTCCGACGTGCGACGATCACGCGGGCGACCCGATACGCCCCGGCGGCGGGCCGCGTGATGGCCCACGAACTCGCCGACGAGTGCTGGCTGCGTGAACGTTTCGGGCTGCAGCCGGCCGAATCGGTGGCCGCGTTCGGCGCCGCGAACCACGACATCGCGCTGCCGGTCTGGGCACTGGCGCCGGTGCACCTGAGACTGGGCAGCGACCACGCGGTGCTGACCGATCCGTCCGAACTGCGCCTGACCGAGATCGAATCGGCGTCGCTCGCACGCTCGGCGCGCGACGTGTTCGACGCCGAAGGCATGACGCTGTCGACGCCGAGCCCCGGACAGTGGTTCCTGCACGCGCCGGTGGCACTCGACCTGAACGGATCGAGCCGCGCGGCGGCCAGCGGGCGCAACATCGACGTCTACATGCCCACCGGCGGGCATGCCCGCTGGTGGCGCAAGTGGCTGACCGAGGTGCAGATGGCCTGGCACGACCATCCGGTCAACCGGGAACGCGAGGCGCGCGGGCAGCCGGTGGTCAACGGCCTGTGGCTCGACGGGGCCGCGCGGCAGGCGCCGCGGGCGGCATTCCGCACCGTGGTCTCCGCCGATCCGGCGCTGCTCGGCCTCGCACGGGCCGCCGGGATCGACGCACGCGAACATGCCGCGGCTACACTTGCCGACACACTCGACGCGGCGCGTGGCGCCGGCGCCGGGGATCGTGGCTGCCTGGTCGACTGTCCACGCTGGCTCGAGCCGCGCCTGGCACGTGATGCGGCCGGCTGGCTCGCCGCCTGGCGCGAGTTCCTCGCCCAGGCGCCGGCGCAGCCAACCGATCGTGACCTGCACTGGGTGCTGACCGGCGAGCAGTCGGTCGTCGAACTGCTCGCAACCCCCGGCGACCGCTGGCGCTTCTGGCGCCGCCGGCGCATCGCGTCGTTGTGGTCGTGAGTCGATGGCGCTGATCGCGGTGCGACCGGTGCCCGAGCAGGCGCTGCGCAGCCTGCTCGCCGCCGGCATCGATCCGGTGCTCGCCCGGGTGCTCGCCGCGCGCGGGGTGCTGGGCCCTGCCGAGATCGAACTTCGACTCGAGTCGCTGATCCCGCCGGCCGAACTCGCCGGCGCGATCGACGCGGCCAGGCTGCTCGCCGACTCGATCGCAGCCGACCGACCGATCCTGGTGGTCGCCGACTACGACTGCGACGGCGCCACCGGCTGTGCGGTCGCGGTCCGCGGCTTGCGGCTGTTCGGCGCGCGGGTCGACTACCTGGTGCCGAATCGACTGACACACGGGTACGGCCTGACGCCATCGATCGTCGATCTCGGCCTGAGCCATCCGCGGCTCGGCCGGCCGGCGCTGCTGGTCACCGTGGACAACGGGATCGCCAGCGTCGACGGTGTCGACCATGCCCGCGCCTGCGGCCTGGACGTGATCATCACCGACCACCACCTGCCCGGCGACCGGCTGCCGTGCGCCAACGCGATCGTCAACCCGAACCAGCCCGGCTGTCGTTTCCCGAGCAAGGCGCTGGCCGGCGTCGGTGTGATGTTCTACCTGCTGCTCGCGCTGCGTGCCGAACTGCGTGGCCGCGGCGCCTGGACCGGCACCACCGAGCCGACACTGTCCGGACTGCTCGACCTGGTCGCGCTGGGCACGATCGCGGACCTGGTGCCGCTCGATCGCAACAACCGGGTGCTGGTGTCCGCGGGCCTGCGACGGATCCGTGCCGGTCGCTGCTGCGAAGGGCTGCGCGCGCTGCTCGCCGTGGCCGGACGCACCGCGGCGACCGTGGGCAGCGCGGACCTGGGTTTCCACGTCGGACCGCGGATCAATGCCGCCGGCCGGCTCGCCGACATCTCGATCGGCATCGAATGCCTGCTCAGCGACGATCCGGCGCAGGCCGCAGCGCTCGCGGAACGGCTCGACCGGATCAATCGCGAGCGGCGCGACCTGCAGCAGGACATGCAGCAGGCCGCACTGGCCGACAGCGCGGCCTTCGACGCCGGCACCTTCGGTGCGGTGCTGTTCCGCGAGCCGTGGCACGAAGGGGTGATCGGCCTGGTCGCGAGCCGGGTCAAGGATCGACTGCATCGGCCGACCATTGCGTTCGCGGTCTCCTCGGATCCGACGCTGCTGCGCGGCTCCGGCCGCTCGATCCATGGGGTGCACCTGCGTGACGTGCTGGACGTGATCAGCAAGCGGATGCCCGGGGCGATCGATCGCTTCGGCGGCCATGCGATGGCCGCCGGGCTGACGCTGCGGCGCGAGCGGCTCGACGAGTTCGCCGCGATGTTCCAGCAGGTGGTGCCGCTGTTCGCCGACCCGGGCTGCTTCGACGCGAAGCTGCTGACCGACGGCGCGCTGGCGCCGGCGCTGATCGACTACGCGCTGGTCGATCTGCTCGACGGCCAGGTCTGGGGCCAGGCGTTCGCCGCGCCGGTCTTCAGCGACGACTTCGAGGTCGTCTCGCAGCGGATCGTCGGCGAGCGCCACCTGCGGCTGGACCTGCGGCTCGGCACCCGCCGGCTGCCGGCGATCGCCTTCGGGCGGACGGCACCGTTGCCGGCGCGCTCCCGGCTCGCCTACCGCCTGACCCGTGACGACTACGGCGGCCAGGGTGGCGTGCAGCTGGTCGTCGAATCGATCGACGAGGACGCGGGCCGCCAAGGTGCGCCACCCGGTGCCTGACGTCCGGCGCGCTCGCATCGGGCGAACACCCCCTGGCACGACCGGGGTCGTTCCTAGGGTGCTGCTAACATCGCACCCGCCAACGACAACAAGCCATGTATCTCGACACCTTCGGCCTGCGCGCCCGACCGTTCCCGGTCAGCCCGGACATCGACGCGTTCTTCGCCGGCGGCAGCCGCAAGGAGCTGTGTGACGCCCTGCGCGCCGCGCTGGATGACGACGGGGGCATCGTCAAGGTCACCGGCGAGGTCGGCAGCGGCAAGACGACACTGGCGCGGCATCTGGTCAATACCCTGCCCGTCGACCGGTTCGTCGCGATTCTGCTCGCCGATCCGTCGCTGACGCGCGAGCAGATGTTGTACGCGGTCGCCGAGGGGCTCGAGATGCCGGCGGTGCGCACGGACCCCGAACTGCTGCTGGTGCGGCTCAAGCGCCGGCTCGCCGAGATCCACGGGTCGGGCCGCCGGGTCCTGCTGCTGGTCGACGAAGCACACGCGATGCCCGAAGGCACGCTGGACCAGGTGCGGCTGCTGGCGCAGATCGACGCCGGCGACCGGAAGATCATGCCGGTGGTGATACTCGGCCCCGAGGAACTCGACCAGAACCTGGCGTTGCCCGAGCTCAGGGCGGTGCGCGAGCGGATCGTCCACAGCTTCCGGCTGCGCCGACTCGCCGGCCACGAGATCGACGACTACCTGACCTTCAAGCTGCGCGCGTTCGGCTGGAACGGCGCGCGGCTGTTCTCGAGCAACGCGGTGCGCACGATCCGACGGCTGTCCGGCGGCAACCTGCGCCGGATCAACCTGCTCGCGGACCGCTCGCTGGCGGCGATCGCGAAGGACCGGCGCGACCTGGTCCAGAGCACCGACATCGACGCGGCCGCGCGCGCGATCCGGTTCGAGCGGCGGCGCGTCAGTGCCGACGCCTGGGTGATCGGTACCAGCGCATTCGTCGCCGGCGCGGCGATCGCGGTGGCGGCACTGTCGTTCGCGCTGTCCCAGGGCTGGGTGCACATCCGCACCCCGAACGAGGTCTCGAGCTCGGCCGGATCCGAGGTCCGGGTGACGTCGCCGGCGATACCGCCGGGGGCGGCAACGGCGACGGTCCCGGTACGCTGAAGGTGCGGCCCGCTCGCATATAATCGGCCGATGGAAGCCGAACGCCTCAATCAGCTCGATGCCCTCCTCCAGGATCTTCGACAGCGTGTCGAGGATCTGCGGAGGTATCTTTGACTACGACGTCAAGAAATCCCGCCTGACCGAGGTCACCCGCGACCTCGAAGACCCGGATGTCTGGAGCGATGCGCAGCGCGCGCAGGCGCTCGGTCGCGAGAAGAAGTCGCTGGACACGGTGATCGAGCGGATCGACACGCTCGCGGCCGCGGTCGGCGACGGCATCGAACTGTTCGAGATGGCCAGCGCCGAGGACGACGACGCGACGCTGGTGTCGGTCGAGACCGACACCCGGGCGCTCGCAGCCCAGGTCGCGGACATGGAATTTCGCCGGATGTTCCACAACCCGGCCGATCCGAACAACTGCTTCATCGAGATCCAGGCCGGCGCCGGCGGCACGGAAGCCTGCGACTGGGCGGCGATGCTGCTGCGCCAGTACCTGCGCTACTGCGAGCGCAAGGAATTCAAGGCCGAGGTGCTCGAGGAATCCGAAGGTGACGTCGCCGGCATCAAGGGTGCGACGCTGCGCGTCGACGGCGAATACGCGTACGGCTACCTGCGCACCGAATCCGGCGTGCACCGGCTGGTGCGCAAGTCGCCGTTCGATTCCGGTGGCGGGCGGCACACGTCCTTCGCGTCGGTGTTCGTGTATCCCGAGGTCGACGATTCGATCGAGGTCGAGATCAACCCGGCCGACCTGCGCATCGACGTCTATCGCGCCTCGGGTGCCGGCGGCCAGCACGTGAACAAGACCGAGTCGGCGGTGCGGATCACCCACCTGCCGACCAACATCGTCGTCCAGTGCCAGAACGACCGCTCGCAGCACCGCA
>CADEEH010000030.1 GCA_902826305.1 uncultured Burkholderiales bacterium | reverse complement strand
AGACGATCTTCGCCGCCGGCCTGACGCTGATGCTGCTGACGCTGGTGTTCAACCTCGGCGGCTACTGGCTGCGCCGCCGGTATCGGGAGGTGTACTGATGAAACCGACGGTTGCAGCGCCGCGCAAAGGACTGGATACGGCAGCGGTCCGTGTCGTCATCGCGCGCGGCAAGCGCCGCGACCTGGTCTTTGCCACCCTCGGCATCGCCGCGCTGTCGATCGCCACGCTGACCTTCCTCACGCTGTTCGTGGAGATGGCGATCACCGGCGTTCCCCGGTTGTCGGTCGACTTCTTCACCTCGTTCCCGTCGCGCCGCGCGGCCGGCGCCGGGATCCTGTCGGCCTGGGTCGGTTCGACGCTGGTGATGATGGTGACGGCGCTGGTCGCCGTGCCGCTCGGTGTCGGCGCCGGCGTCTACCTCGAGGAGTACGCACGCAAGCACTGGATCAACGACCTGATCGAGATCAACATCACCAACCTGGCGGGTGTGCCGTCGATCGTCTACGGGCTGCTGGCCCTGGGCCTGTTCGTCTACACGTTCGGGCTCGGCCAGAGCATCCTGACCGCCGGCCTGACGCTGGCGCTGCTGATCCTGCCGGTGGTGATCGTGGCCACCCGGGAGGCGATCCGTTCGATCCCGCAGACGATCCGCGAAGGGGCCTATGCACTCGGCGCGACCCAGTGGCAGGTGGTCCGCGACCATGTCGTGCCGTACTCGATGCCGGGAATCCTGACCGGGGTCATCATCGGCCTGGCGCGGGCGATCGGCGAGACCGCCCCGATCATCACGATCGGCGCGCTGACCTTCATCGCCTTCCTGCCGCCCTCGCCGATCGGCCCCGAGCCGCCGTTCCTGAGTTTCGAGTGGCTGTTCTCGCCGTTCACGGTGATGCCGATCCAGATGTTCAACTGGACCTCGCGACCGGAGGCCGCGTTCCAGGTGAATGCCGCCGCCGCCGGGTTCGTGCTGGTGCTGATGACCCTGGCGATGAACGCCATCGCGATCTGGCTGCGATTCCGCCTGCGCAGGAACATAAAATGGTGACGATGGAAAGATCGATGCGAATCGCTTCGCCGCTGAACGTGAACCAGCCCACGCCGCCCGAGCACCTCGTCCCGAAGGCCACCGCCAGCGGCATGAACTTCTACTACGGCTCGTTCCACGCGCTGAAGTCGATCGACATGACGGTCTACGAACACAAGGTGACCGCGCTGATCGGCCCCTCCGGCTGCGGCAAGTCGACCCTGCTGCGGGCGTTCAACCGGATGCATGACCTGTATCCCGGCAACCGCTACGAAGGCGAGATCCGCCTCTTTCCGGACAACACCAACATCCTGTCGGCCGAGGTCGATCCGATCGAGGTCCGGATGCGGATCGGCATGGTGTTCCAGAAGCCGAATCCGTTTCCGAAGTCGGTGTTCGAGAATGTCGCCTACGGCCTGCGCGTGCAGGGCGAGTCGAACCGGACCGTGCTGGCGGACAAGGTCGAAGCGGCGCTCAAGGGTGCGGCGTTGTGGAACGAGGTCAAGGACCGGCTGGACGATCTCGGCGCCAACCTGTCGGGCGGCCAGCAGCAGCGGTTGTGCATCGCGCGGGCGCTGGCAACCGATCCGGAGATCGTCCTGTTCGACGAGCCGACCTCCGCGCTCGACCCGATCGCCACGGCGTCGATCGAGGAACTGATCAACGAACTGAAGGGCCGGGTCACGATCCTGATCGTCACCCACAACATGCAGCAGGCGGCCCGCGTCTCCGACTTCACCGCCTACATGTACCTGGGTGAGCTGATCGAGTTCGGCGAGACCAGCCAGTTGTTCATCAAGCCCAAGGACAAGCGCACCGAGGACTACATCACCGGGCGCTTCGGCTGAGGGCGCGGTTGCCGGTCTTCCGGCGCACGGCGCGACGGCGCCATGGGAGCGGTTTGTCATGGTTCACGAACACACGCTGAAGGCCTTCGACGTCGACATCGACGGCATGCGCAGCGCGGTGATGACGATGGGCGGGCTGGTCGAGAAACAGTTCACCCGCTCGATCGACGCGGTCCGGCATGCGGACCTGTCACTGGTCTCGCAGGTGCTGATCGACGAGCGCACGGTCAACCAGCTGCACCTGCAGTCGGACCTGCTGTGCAACCAGATCCTCGCCCGCCGGCAGCCGTTCGCGGTCGACCTGCGCGAGGTGATCGCCGCGATCCACACCGTCAACGACCTCGAGCGGATCGGCGACGAGGCCAAGAAGATCGCGTTCAAGGCGCGGCATCTCGATGCGTACTCCCAGCGCGGCAGGCTGCCGCTGGAGCGTGTGCACCAGATGGCCGAGGTGGTCCGGGACATGCTCGGCAAGTCGCTCGACTCGTTCCTGCGCCACGACACGCGGCGTGCGAACGAACTCGCCGCTCAGGACGCCAGCGTCGATGCGATCCGCGACGAGCTGCTGCAGGAACTGCTTGTCACGATGAGCAGCGACCCCGGCTCGGTCACCGCCGGCATGGACATGGTCTTCGTCGTGCAGTCGATCGAGCGTGTCGGCGATCACGCGAAGAACATCGCCGAATACGTGGTCCACGTGGTCGATGGGGTCGACATGCGCCATGCGGTGCGGGATCCGGCGCCGGGAACGGACAAGGCCACGCGCTGAAGCCGTCCCGGGTCGCGGCGGCAGGCTCGACCACGCGCCGGGCTCCCTGCACGAGGTGTCCGCGCACCGCGCGGTCAGTGGACTAGGCCGGCTGCGACTCGGTGGCAGCGTCCGCCGGGGTCAGCCGCTGCTTCGGCATGCGCAGCGTGAACGTGCTGCCCTGGCCGAACTTGCTGTCGATCTGCAGCGCGCCCTGGTGACGCTGCATGATGTGCTTGACGATCGCCAGGCCCAGCCCGGTGCCGCCGTTGGAGCGCGAGCGGCTGCGGTCGACGCGGTAGAAGCGCTCGGTGAGCCGGGGCATGTGTTCTTCCTCGATGCCGATGCCGGTGTCGCGCACCGTCAGCCGGCCTTCGTCCTCGCGGAATCGCCAGTCGACCGAGATCCTGCCGCCTTCGGGTGTGTAGCGGATCGCGTTGGTGAGCAGGTTGCGCACCGCGCTCTCGATCTCCGCCGGCGCGGCGGTGACGAAGCGGGGGATGTCGAGTGTCAGCGAGATCTCGTGGCGTCCCGCCGACAACGTCTTCGCTTCGCCGACCAGCGCCTGCAGCAACACGTGCAGGTCGACCCGCTCCTCCGCCGGCGGCTGGCTCGATGTCTCCAGCGACGACAGGGTCAGCAGGTCCTCGACCAGCCGCTGCATCGTCGAGCTCTGCTTCAGGATCGATTCCAGGTATTCCCGGCGCGCATCGACATCCAGATCCAGTGACAGCAGGGTCTCGGCGAATCCGCCGATCACCGTCACCGGTGTGCGGATCTCGTGGGAGACGTTGGCGACGAAATCGCGCCGCATCGCGTCCAACTTCGCCTGCTCGGTGACGTCGCGGGCGATCAGCAGCTTCTGGTCCTCCTCGCCGACGTGGATCCGCAGTTCGAACAGCCGCGTCGGCCGGCTCGGCAACGAGACGATCAGCCGCTTCGAGTAGTCGCGTGCCTCGAGGATCGCGGTGAAGTCGGGGTGCCGGATGAAGTGATGGATCGGGCGCCGCCGGCCGAAGATGCCGAACAGCTCCTCGGCCGCCTTGTTGCCCCATTCGATGTGATCGTATTTGTCGAGCACGATCAGCCCGTCGGGCAGCCGATCGACCGCGGCGTGGATGCGCTCGAGTTCCTGCGTCAGTTCACCATGCGACTCGTGTTCGACCTTGGCCGCACGGGTCAGGCGCTCGAACACGACCGACCAGTCGCCACTGCCCACCGGCAGCGTGCGCAGCCTCGGCAACGCCGCCCAGAAGTTCAGGCGGTCGATGTTCCAGGTCTGGTAGAGCAGGTAGGCCGCGAAACACGCGGCGAGCCACCAGGCCGCGATGGCCACCGAGACGAAACGGCCGAGGAACGCGCCGACGCCGAGCACCGTTGCACCGAGCAGGAGGTTCCTGATCCAGATCAATCCGCACCACCCCTGAGCCGAGGATTCCAGGCCGCCCCGGTCCGCACGACCGACCATCGTCGGCGATGTACCGGTTCAGGCGGGGAGGAAGCGATAACCGCCACCGCGTACCGTCTCGATCAGCCGGTCGTGCCCACTGGCCTGCAGCGCCAGCCGCAGACGGCGGATGTGGACGTCGACCGTGCGTTCTTCGATGAACACATGATCACCCCACACATTATCGAGCAGTTTCGCCCGCGAAAGCACACGGTCGGCGTGTTTCATCAGGTAGTGCAACAGGCGGAACTCGGTCGGGCTGAGTTCGACCGGCCGACCGTCGCCGAAAACTCGAAACGTGTCGGGTTCCAGGCGCAGCCCCGCCACCTCGACCGGGTCGTCGGTCGCCTCCGGCGAGCGCCGGCGCAGCAGCGCGCGGATCCGTGCCATCAGTTCGCGCGGAGAAAACGGCTTGGTCACGTAATCGTCGGCGCCGACGTCGAAGCCGGCGAGTTTGTCGCTTTCCTCCGCCCGCGCGGTCAGCATGATGATCGGCAGCTCGCGGGTGCGCGGATCGCTGCGCAGCCGGCGGGCGAGGTCGATGCCCGACTGGTCGGGCAGCATCCAGTCGAGCAGCACCAGATCCGGCAGCGCGGTGTCGATCTGCACACGGGCGCTGGCGACGTCTTCGGCCTGCAGCGGCAGATAACCCGAATGACGCAGATTGACGGCGATCAGCTCGCGGATCGCGGGTTCGTCTTCGACGATGAGTATCGAGGTCGACACGAGACAACTCCTGAGGTCCGCGCGCAGATTATGAACGCCCGATGACGTGGTGATGACGAAGCCATCGATACCGTGGCTTGCCGGTGACCGGGATCGAACGCCCCAGCGCAAAAGTCCAGCCGCCGACGACCTGCGCCGGCGGCGCGAGGTCGCGCCAGGCCGCGCCATGGGCCTTGCGCACCAGCGTCATGTGCGGGCGGAACGGCTTCGGGTCGAACGCGATGCCGGCGGCGAGCAGCGTCTCACGCAAGTCGGCGCCGGCATCGGTCAGCCACGGGGCGTCCGCGCCGGGGGCGATCCAGACCAGGCCGCGGCCGAAGCTGCCCAGCCGGCTCATCTCGACCGCCGGAGCGGGTGTCCGGCCGTTCGGCCCGGCCAGTGTCCTCATCGCGTCGATCAGGCGTGGTTCGGCCGCGATCGGCCAGGCGCCGACGAAGGCCAGCGTCAGGTGCAGATCGGGTGCCGGGATCGCCCGTCCGCCGCAGCGGGCGGCGATCGTGCTCGCCAAGCCGCCCAGGCGCATGGCCGCGTCCGCGTCGGGCAGCAGCGCGAAGAAGTAGCGGCCGCGCGGTTCGCGGCCTTCCGCGCCCGCGCGCGGTTCACTTCGCGTCGGTGCGCCCGTAGACGTCCTGGAACCTCACGATGTCGTCCTCGCCGAGGTAGTCGCCGCACTGGACCTCGATCATCACCAGGTCCATGACACCCGGGTTCTCCAGCCGGTGCCGCGTGCCGATCGGGATGTAGGTCGACTCGTTGGCGGCGACCAGGAAGGTCTTCTCGTCGCAGGTCACCGCGGCCGTGCCGGAGACGACGATCCAGTGTTCGCTGCGATGGTGGTGCATCTGCAGCGACAGCGTCTGCTTCGGCTTGACTTCGATGCGCTTGATCTTGAAGCGCGGACCTTCCTGCAGCACCGTGTACGTCCCCCAGGGCCGGTTGACGGTCCGGTGCAGCTTCGCGGCCTCGTGACCGCGGGTGCGCAGGCGGGCGACGATCTCCTTGACCTGCTGGCTCGAGTCCTTGCTGGCGACCAGCAGTGCATCCGGCGTATCGACCACCAGCAGGTTGTCGACGCCGACCGCCGCCACCAGCCGGTCCTCGCTTTGGACGTGGGTGTTGCGTGCGTCGACCAGCATCGTGTCGCCGACGGTGGTGTTGCCGTCCTGGTCGGCGGGCAGCTGGTCGGAGACCGCGTTCCACGAACCGATGTCGCTCCACGCGAACCGCGACGGCAGCACCGCGACGTCGTCGGCGCGTTCCATCACCGCGTAGTCGATCGAGATGTTCGGGCAGGCGGTGAACGGCGCCAGCGCGATCGGCACCTTCTCGGCGGTGGCGCCGGCCCGGCTCGCCTCCCACGCCGCCATCGCGCTCGTGTGCACCTCGGGTGCATGCGCCGCGAGCGCCGCGAGGATCGTGCGCGCGGTGAAGCAGAACATCCCGCTGTTCCAGAAAAAGTTGCCGGCCTGCACGAACTGCATCGCGCGCGCGAGATCGGGTTTCTCGATGAACCGCTGCACGCGCCGCGCCTCCCCCGACAACACGTCACCCGCTTCGATGTAACCGAAGCCGGTCTCCGGCGCGTTCGGGGCGATGCCGAACAGCACGATGCGTCCTTCGGCGGCGATCCGCGCGGCCTCGCGGACGGCCTGCTGGAACGCACCTTCGTCCGGGATCAGGTGGTCGGCGGGCAGCACCAGCAGCGTCGCCTCCGGATCCTGTTCGTGGGCCCAGAACGCGGCGATCGCGATCGCCGGGGCGGTGTTGCGGCCGATCGGCTCGAGCAGCTGGGTCACTTTCGCGCTGTGCTTGAGCGGCAGCCGATCGATCTCCTCGCGGGTCTTGAAGAAATATTCCTGGTTGGTGACGATCGCCGCGTGGTCACCGGCCATCGGCAGTGCCCGGTGCAGCACCCGCTGCAACAGACTCATTTCGCCGCCCAGGCGCATGAACGGCTTGGGGAATGCCTCGCGGGAAACCGGCCACAGACGGGTGCCGGAGCCGCCGGACAGCACTACGGGGATCAACATGGGATTCGACCTGACGAACGCGCGGAGGGAGACGCTGGATTGTAGATCGGCCGGGAGCCGCCTGTGCCACACTAGATGCGACATATTTCATCTTTCGGAAAGAGAACCGCCATGAACGACGCCCGACTTCCGGCCGACCGGCCGGTGCTGGTGACCGGCGGCGCCGGCTACATCGGCTCGCACACCGTCGTCGAACTGCTGGGAGCCGGCTATTCGGTGGTGGTTCTCGACAATCTCACCAATTCGAATGAAGAGTCGCTGGAACGGGTGGCGCGGATCGCCGGGCGGCGGCCGACGTTCGTCCGCGGCGACATCCGTGACGAAGGCCTTCTGCGCGACCTGATGCGCCGGCACACCTTCGGTGCGACGCTTCACTTCGCGGGCCTGAAGGCGGTCGGCGAATCGGTGGCCAAGCCGCTCGAGTACTACGACAACAACGTCTCGGGCACGGTGACGCTGCTGCGTTGCCTGCAAGAGGCCGGTGTCAAGCGTTTCGTGTTCAGTTCGTCGGCGACCGTCTACGGCGATCCGGAGAAGGTCCCGTTGACCGAGGATTCACGCACCGGTGCGACCAATCCGTACGGCCGGACCAAGTGGATGATCGAATTCATCCTGAACGATCTCGCGCTGGCCGACCCGACGTGGGCGATCGCGAACCTGCGCTACTTCAATCCGGTCGGCGCCCACGAGAGCGGCCTCATCGGCGAGGATCCGCGCGACATCCCGAACAACCTGCTGCCGTTCGTCAGCCAGGTCGCGGTCGGCCGGCGCGAATTCCTGTCGGTCTTCGGCGGCGACTATCCGACCCGTGACGGGACCGGCGTGCGCGACTTCATCCACGTCGTCGACCTCGCCCGCGGCCACCTGGCCGCGCTCGCCCGGGTGGCCGACCGTGCCGGTGCGTTCACCGTGAACCTCGGTACCGGCACCGGCTGCTCGGTGCTCGAGATGGTCAAGGCCTTCGAGAAGGCGAGCGGCCGTCCGGTGCCCTACAAGATCGTCGCCCGTCGTCCCGGTGACATCGCCGAGTGTTACGCCGATCCCACGATGGCCGAGGAGATGCTGGGCTGGAAGGCCGAACGTGGCATCGAGACGATGTGCGCCGATGCCTGGCGCTGGCAGAGCAACAACCCGGACGGCTACCGTCGCGGCGACGCCTGATCGACCGCTTCAGGTCGTCGCGCCACTCACGCGCCGTCCTGCACGAGCACCGCGCCCGCATCACGCAGCAGCGCGGCCAGCAGCGTCCGGTGGCAGCGTGTCGCGTCCTCGCAGTAGCAGCCCAGGGCGAGATTCGTTCGTTGCGACAGCGCCGCCAGGAGTGCGATGTCGTGGCGTCGCTCCGGTGTCTTCATCTCGGCCGCGTAGCGGCGCGCGAAGCGTTTCCACGCCGCCGCGTCGGCGGCGCCACGGCCTTCCTTGAGCAAGGCCTCGCTCGGTGCCAGGTTCGGGTACCAGAGGTCGTAGAAGTCGAGTGCGGCGATGCGGTCCTTCGCGACACCCCGCGGCGGTCGCCGGACGGTGCCCAGTCGCAGCCCTTCGTCGGCACGCCGTGGGGTGCCGAGCCTGACGATCCTGATGGCCATCGGATGAATCTCCGCGCCCGCGGGCGCCGTGGACCTGACGATCGGTGCGGCCGACAGCTTGCCACGGCGTCGTGTCGCCGGGTGGCCGGGCCGCGGTGGGTACAATCGATCGGATGAATCTCCGGCGCTGGTCGCTTGCCGCGGTGGTGCTGGTGCTGGCCGGCGGTGCCGCGTGGTATGTGAAACGACCGGTCGCAGTGGCCATGGTCGCGGTGACCCGCTCGCCGCTCGTGCAGACCCTGGTCTTCTCCGGCCGCGTGGCGGCGCTGGTGCGGGTCGAGCTCGGTTCGACCTTGACCGGGCGTGTCATCGAGGTCCTCGTGCGCGAGGGCGACGCCGTGCGCGCCGGCGACACGCTGGCCCGGCTCGAGTCGGCGGAGGCCGAAGCCCAGCTCGCGCAGTCCCGGGCCGCGCTGCGCACCGCGCAGGCGCGGCTGAGCGGGCAGAAGCAGCTGGCCGCGCCGAACAGCCGCGCCAGTCTCGAACAGGCGCAGGCCAACCTGGAGGCCGCGCAACACGAGGCACGGCGCTCGCGCGAGCTGTTCGATCGCGGTTATGTGTCGACCGCACGGATCGACGACGCCGACCGGGCGGTGCGGGTCGCGTCGGCGCAGCTCGATTCGGCGCGCGCGGGTGCGCTGGCCAACACGAGCGCCGGCACCGAGACCGCGCAGGCGTCGATGCGGGTGCAGGAGGCCGCCGCCGCGGTCGAACTGGCCGAGGCCCGTCTCGCGCAGACGCGTGTGGCCGCGCCGGCCGACGGTCGCATCGTGTCGCGGCGGGTCGAACCCGGCCAGATCGTCCAGCCGGGGCGGGCGCTGTTCGAGTTCGCCGCGACCGGGCCGACCCAGCTCGTCGGCCAGGCCGACGAGAAGTTCCTCGCGCTGCTGTCGGTCGGCCAGCCGGCGCGGGTCACCGTCGATGCGTTCCCGCAGCAGCCGTTCGACGCGCGACTGTTGCGGATCGCCCCGGGCGTCGACGCGTCGCGAGGCACGGTCGAGGTGAAGTTCGACGTGACCGAGCCGCCCACTTTCCTGCGCGAGGACATGACGCTGTCGCTGCAGGTGGTGGTGGGTTCGCGCGACAGCGCGCTGACGCTGCCGGCGTCGGCAGTGGTCGGTGCCGGACGCGAGGCGCGGGTGCGCCGCATCGTCGCGGGCACCGTGCACGAGCAGCCGGTGACGATCGGGCTGCGCACGTTCGAGCGGGTCGAGATCACCGGCGGGCTGTCCGACGGCGACACGGTGCTGACCGACCCGCTGGTGGCCGAACCCGGCGCGAGGGCCCGGGTCGCCCGCGACGGCGAGCCTGCGGTGTCGCGGCTCGTCGCGCCGGCCTCGCAGGGCGCGGGTGCCGCGGCCGCCGTCGGCGGCGGTCGCTGAACGCGGCGATGCGCTTCGCCTGGCGGATCGCGCTCCGCTTCCTCGGCGAGGGGCGTTTCCAGACGCTGCTGGTGCTGCTCGGGGTGGCCGCCGGTGTCGCCGTCGTCACCTACATCACGGCGCTGGTCAACGGTCTGCAGGCGAACACCATCCGGCGCACCCTTGGCGTGCAGCCGCACATCACGGTCCGGCCGGTCAAGGACGTACCGATGGTCGATGTCTTCCGCGCCGACGGCGATCCGACGGCCCGGATCGCACCCTCCGGGGCCCTGGTGTTGTCGACCGTCCAGCCGCGGGCACAGCGCACACGATCGATCGACAACTGGCCGGCGCTGATGGCCACGCTCGAGCGCACCGACGGCGTGACCGCGGTCTCGCCGATGGCTTCGGGTGCGGCGCTGGCCCAGCGCGGCGAAGGCAGTCGTGCGATCGCACTGATCGGGATCGAACTCGACCGCTACGACAGGATCGCCGCACTGAGCGAGCGGATCATCGCCGGCGAGCCCCGGCTCGGTCCCGGCGACGCGATGATCGGCCGTGAACTCGCCGATGACCTCGGCGTGCGCCTCGGCGACCGCTTCACCGTCGCATTCGGACGCGACGTGGTCGAGTCGATGCGGGCGGTCGCGATCTACGACATCGGCGTGCGCGAGATCAACCGACGCAACGTCTACGTGCCGCTGCGTGCCGCGCAGAGCCTGCTGCTGATTCCCGGGGGTGTCACCAGCATCGACATGACGGTCGCCGACGTGTTCATCGCCGACCGGATCGGCGAGCGGCTGTCGGCGCGACTGCCGTACGACATCGAGACCTGGATGCAGACCAACAGCCAGCTGCTCTCGGCGCTGGATGCACAGACGCTGTCGACCCGGCTGATCCGGCTGGTCGTGCTGATCGTCGTCGTGCTCGGCATCGCCAGCGTGCTGGTGGTGTCGGTCGTGCAGAAGCGCAAGGAGATCGGCATCCTGCGCGCGATGGGTGCGAGCCGCGGCCAGATGACGCTGGTGTTCCTGATCCAGGGCGGGCTGCTCAGCGCCGCCGGTTCGACGGTGGGCGCCGGCCTCGCCTGGCTGATGATCCGGCTGTTCACGGCGTTCGTGCGCGGCGCCGACGGTCTGCCGCTGTTCGCGATCGAACTCAAGCTCGACGTCTTCCTGCAGGTGGCGCTGGTGGCGACCGTCTGCGGCGTGCTGGCGGCGGTCGCGCCGGCGCGCCGCGCCGCGGGCCTGGACCCGGCCCAGGCGATCCGCCTGTGAGCACGATCGACCCGGGGGCGAAGGGGGACGATCCGTCCGGTGCACCCGACCCGCGGATCGACACGCCGGTGGTCGTGCTGTCGTCGATCCGCAAGTCGTACAACCTCGGCACGCCGATCGAGGCCGAGGTCCTCCACGGCATCGACCTGACGATCGGACGGCGCGAGTTCGCCGCGCTGATCGGGCCTTCCGGTTCGGGCAAGAGCACGCTGCTGAACCTGATCGGCCTGCTCGAGCGGCCGACCTCGGGCAGTTATCACCTCGTCGGCCGGCTCATCGACGAACTGTCGGACGACGAGCTGACGGCGGCACGGCTGCACACGCTGGGTTTCGTGTTCCAGTTCCATCACCTGTTACCGGCGTTCAGCGCGATCGAGAACGTCGCGATGCCGGCGCTGATCCGCGACGGGCGGGTCGATGCCGGCGCCCGTCAGCGTGCACTCTCGCTGCTCGAGGCGGTCGGCCTGGCCGACGCCGCCGACCGCAAGCCCTCGCAACTGTCCGGTGGCATGCAGCAGCGGGTCGCGATCGCCCGGGCGCTGATGCACGGGCCGCCGCTGGTGCTGGCCGACGAGCCCACCGGCAACCTGGACACCGCGAGTTCGAACGCGGTGTTCGAGCTGATGCGACGCTTCAATCGCGAATCGGGCACGGCGTTCCTGATCGTCACCCACGACCCGCGGATCGCCGAACGATGTGACCGGGTGATCGAACTGGTCGACGGCCGGATCGCCGGGGTGAAGCACCGGGTCGCAGCACACTAGGGCCCGTTGACAGGCCCTAGTCCCAGACGAACGCGTTGGCCGGATCGAACGGATGTTCGCGCCGCCAGTGCCGCGCGATGTCGATCCGGCGCGTGACCCAGACCCGGTCATGGCGTTGCACGTGGTCGAGGAAACGCTGCAGCGCGCGCATGCGGCCGGGCCGCCCGAGCAGCCGGCAGTGGATGCCGACACTCATCATCGCCGGCCGTTCGTCGCCCTCGGCATACATCACGTCGAATGCGTCGCGCAGGTAGGCGAAGAACTCCTCGCCGTGCGAGAAACCCTGCGGCAGTGCGAAGCGCATGTCGTTGGCATCGAGTGTGTACGGCACCACCAGGTGCGGCGCGAGTTCGCCGTCGGTGCGACGCACCTGCAGCCAGAACGGCAGGTCGTCGCCGTAGTAGTCGCTGTCGTAGTCGAAGCCGCCGAAATCGGCGACAAGCCGCCGCGTCGCCGGGCTGTCGCGGCCGGTGTACCAGCCCGCGGGCCGATGGCCGGTCATCCGTTCGATGATCTCGACCGAGCGGCGCATGTGCTCGCGCTCGGTGGCCTCGTCGATGCCCTGGTAGTGGATCCAGCGCCAGCCGTGGCTCGCGATCTCGTGGCCGAGCTCGACGAACGCGGCGGTGACCTCCGGACAGCGTTCGAGCGCCATCGCGACACCGAACACCGTGAGCGGAAGTCCGCGCCGCTCGAACTCGCGCAGCAGCCGCCAGACGCCGACACGCGAGCCGTACTCGTAGATGCTCTCCACCGACAGGTGGCGGCTCGGAAACGCGGTCGGCGCGAACAGTTCGGTCAGGAACTGCTCGCTGCCGGCATCGCCGTGCAGCACGCTGTTCTCGCCACCCTCCTCGAAGTTGAGCACGAACTGCACCGCGATGCGGGCGCGACCGGGCCATCGGGGATCGGGCGGATGGCGCCCGTGGCCGGCGAGGTCGCGAGGATAACGTCGATCGGATGCGGTCATCCGCCGAATGCTAAACCACCGGCGCCCGCCGGCGCCTGCGCGCACTGGTGGTGTCGCGCCGGCCGCGATTCAGGCAACATGACGGCCGTCCCCGGCGCCAGCGCCGGCCTCCACATCCGTCCTGACGCCGCGCATTGAACTCGGTCATCGCCATCTCCGTCGGCGCCTCGGTGGGTGCACTGCTGCGCTGGTTCCTGGCCGTGCGACTGAATCCGCTCAACGAGGCGCTGCCGCCGGGCACCCTGGTCGCCAACCTGATCGGCGGTTACGTGATCGGGCTGGCGGTCGCGTTCTTCGCGACGTCGAACTCGGTGCCCGACGGCTGGAGATTGCTGATCATCACCGGGTTCTGCGGCGGGCTGACGACGTTCTCCACCTTCTCGATCGAGGTGGTCGCGATGCTGCAGCAGGGGCGGCTCGCGACTGCGATGACCGTGATCGTCGTGCACGTCGTCGGCTCGGTGCTGATGACGCTGCTGGGCATCGCCACCTGGCAGGGCTTGTCGGCCGGGATCGGGCGCTAGTTCCCGTTCCGGGTCGGCCGCTGTCGGTGTGGCCGACCGGTCAGGTCGGCACGCCGTCGAAGAAGTCGACGATGCCGGTCTCCAGCGAGTACTCGGCGCCGACGACGACCAGGCCCTCGTGCTGGATCAGGTGCTCGAGGATCTCCGAGCCGTGGCGCAACTGGTTCGCGGCGACCCGGATGTTCGCCCGCACCGCGTGATGCACCATCGCGTCCGTATCCTGCCCGGTGTCGGTCGCCATCAGCGACTCGACGGACGGCCTGATCCGGTCGACGATCGAGCGCAGGTTGCGCGACTGTTCGGTCCAGGGACGACGCAACTGCTCGATCGTCGCGATCACCGCGCCGCATCGGGAATGGCCGAGCACGACCACCAGCCGGGTGCAGAATCGCTCGGCGGCGAATTCGACACTGCCGATCTGCGAGGGCGCGACGATGTTGCCGGCGACCCGGATGACGAACAGGTCGCCCAGTCCCTGGTCGAAGACGATCTCGGCCGGCACGCGGGAATCCGAGCAGCCGAGGATGATCGCCATCGGTTCCTGCGCGGCGGCCACTTCGCGACGCCGCTCGCGTCCCGCCGAGCCGTCCCGGTTGTGCAGTTCGGCGACGAAGCGGCGATTGCCCGACTTCAGCCGATCCAGTGCCTCGCGTGCGTCGATCATCTTGTTCCTTCGGGACGTTGTCGCAGTCTAACAAGGAACGACAAGGCAGCCGACGACGAGGGCGCCGCGATGGCGCCGGGCCACCCGGGCCCCGTGGCGGTGACTTGACAGTTTCCGCGCATCACTCGGAAAATCGGCGGAATCCCCCACCGAGCCTGCAACATCGGCCTCGCGTTCGAAAGGCGCGTGACCCATGCCTCCTGTTGTTCCGACCGCCGTCGCCTTCGACGCCTTCGTCTCCCGCCTGCAGAGTTCGGGACTTCGCGAAGCGCTTCGTCATCTTCTCGAGCTGACCGACTACCGATTCATCGGCATCTTCCGCTTCCGGGACGACCAGGCCTATGCGGTCGTGCACTACGACCGACTCAATCCCGATCAGACGGAGATACCGTCATCGCCGATCGGAGCCACCTACTGTTGCTACGTCCGTGATTCACGCGGGGTGTTCACGGTCGCCGACGCGCTGGACGATCCACGCGTGATCGATCACCCGAAACGGCGCCAGCTGCGAGCCTACTGCGGGGTGCCGATCCTGACGCCCGAAGGTGAACTGATCGGCTCGTTGTGCCACTACGACGAAGGTCCTCGTGATGCCGAGCAGATCGACCTGCCGCTGATCCTGCAGGTGTGCAGCAGGCTCGCCTGGCCTGGTGTCGTGCCGCCACCGCCGAACGTGTAGGCGAAGTCTCACCGCCCGAGGCGTTGCCCGCCGATTGCTCCGGGCCTGTCACCGCGTCACATTGATCGTTCCCCAGCGATTCGAGCGCGAGACAAGCCATGCCTGCAGTGAAGAAGCCGTCGATCCGGCGTGGACTCGAACCGCAGCCGCAGAGCGACAAGCCGCCGCCGGCGGACGAGACGCCGCAGGAACGGGACCGGCACAAGCTGCCGCACGAACGCGACGAGTCCACCGACGACGCGAATGGTGAACCTCGTGAGGTGATGCGGCAGGCGCAACGCGACCTGGAGAACGGCCAGGTCGATACCGACCTGCGCTCGACCCCGGGGCTGGACGCCCAGCGGCGGCGGACGATGGTCAAGGGCGGCGGCAAGCGTTGAAAGGCGCCCGCGGGCGCTGTACCACGCGCCGCGCGCGGATCAGGGTTCCGGCCGGATCGATGCACGCAGGCCGGCGCCCAGGCTCGCGATGAAGGCTTCGTAACGGCTGAACACCAGTTCGGGTGCCTCGAAGTGCGGCCATGCGCCGGTACCGAAGACGTCGACGGTCCAGTGTGACGGCGGACCGATCCGGGCCAGCCCCTCGTAGTCGGCGGACAGGCCACGCACGCCGTGAGCGATCCACACCGGCTGCGGCAGGCGTGCATACAACTCGACGACACCCGGTGTGCGCAGCGCGCCGGTGAACGCGGACAGCGACGCATGGCATGCTCCCGCCCGACGTGCCGCAGCCACGCCGTATTCGACGAACGCCCGGTCGAAACGATCGAGCCCGGACAGCCGACGCAGCAGCGAACGGACCGTTGACGGATGGATGAACAGCCGGAACAGCGGGTCGACGAACGGCAGGCGTTCGAGCAGACCGCGCATCAGCGGCAACCCGGCCGTGGCTTCGGCGTCGTACGGTTCGACGCGACCGCCCTCGAGCCCCGTCGGGCTGATCATCGCGATGCTGCGGAACCAGTGCGGGCGTGCCATCGCGGCGCGCGCGGCGAACTCACACGACAACGTCATCGCGACCACGTCGACCGGGCTGCGCAGACCCTGCATCCGGACGTGTTCCACCGCGCGCAGGATCGCGGCCGCCATCAGCTCGGGCGTGCACGGCACGTGTCCACGGCTCGACGATGCGAATCCGGGCAGCTCGACGGCCAGCACCGGTCGATTCGCCGCACAACGGACGAACAGCGGCGCGGCGTCGGCCGCCGATGCCGTCAGGTGCACGCCGTGGATCAGCAGCAGCGGATGGGCATTCGAATCGAACCGGGACAAGCCCGGAGGACGCGACTCGTACAACGCCGCGTACGGTCCGCCGAGTGACAGGCGACGCCGGCCCGCATCCAGCGCCGGAGGCAGCGTCCAGTGGTCGGGCGGATCGGGGTGGTCGAGGGCCGGCGTCCCTGACGCGCGGATTCCGCTGGACCCCTCCGGATTCGGGTCGGGGTGTCGTGAAGTCATCTTGGTCGCGAAGCGGAGCGCGCGAAATGTTCCTCGACAGTGTGCGCGCGGTCGCGGGGGTGCACTTGTCGGACGGGGCCGTGTCGCCACGTCGGGCGCTAAGTGCCGCGCAGGCGCGAGTGATCGTCCGACAACCCCGCGGGTCGTCCGCCGACGGCCGCCGCGACCGGTACGCCGTAGTTTCATGATGATGTCCACCCTCGATACGCCCCTGCTCCAGGCCGGCCGCGGCCATGACACGCGTCCGGCAGGCGGGCCGGTGTGTGTCGTGATGAACAGCGTCTCCGGCAACGAGGATCTGGCACAGACTCGCGAGCGACTCGATGCCGCGTTGCGCGACGGGGGGCGCACGTTCGAGTTCTTCGAGGCGGAAGACGGATCGGCAATCGCCCGGCTGGCTCGCGAGGCGGCGGCGAAGGCGCAGGCGCAGGATGGGATCGTCGCCGCCGTCGGCGGTGACGGTACCCTCGGTGCCGTCGCCCAGGCTGCGTGGGAACGAGACGTCCGCTTCGGAGTGCTGCCGCACGGCACGTTCAATTATTTCGCGCGTGCCCACGAGCTGCCGGGTGAACCCGAGCTCGCGGTGCAATCGTGGCTGCAGGGACACGTGGAGCCGGCGCGGGTGGGCATGGTCAACGGCCGGCTGTTCCTGGTCAACGCGAGCGTCGGTCTGTATCCGGAGGTGCTCGAGGAGCGCGAGATCTACAAGTCCCGTTACGGCAGGACGCGCTGGGTGGCGCTGTTCGCCGGCCTGCGCACGATCCTGCGCGAACATCGCCACGTGCGGCTGACGATCGACGAACCGGGTGGCCGGATCGAGGTGCGCACGCCGACGCTTTTCATCGGCAACAACAAGTTGCAGCTCGAGCAGTTCGGCTTCGAGGAGGCCGGTCGGCTGGACGATGGGCTGCTGGCGGCCATCCGCGTCCGTCCGGTGCGCTCCGCGCAGCTCTTCTGGCTCGTGGTGCGCGGATCGTTCGGTCAGCTCGGTTCGTCCGACCAGGTGATCAGCACGGTGTTCCGGGAGATGAGCGTCCGTGCCGCGTCGGGCCAGCGACATCGTCGGATGAAAGTGGCCGCCGACGGCGAAATCGGCTGGATCGAACCGCCGCTGCGATTCTCGGTGGCCGAACGTCCGTTGCGGCTGATCAGGCCGGTCGCGACGTGACGGTGTTGCTGCACCTGTCGGACCTCCATTTCGGCACTGAATGCGAGCACGCGATGGAGGCCGTGGTCCGCCTGTGCGACGAACAGCGGCCGCAGCTGGTGATCACCTCCGGCGACATCACGCAGCGGGCCCGCCCCCGGCAGTTCGATCGCGCCCGTGAATTCCTCGATCGCCTGGCCGCGCCGACAAGGCTGGTGATCCCCGGCAACCACGACATCCCACTGTTCAATCTCTACCGGCGCTGGCAAGCCCCGTTCGCCGGCTGGCATCGGGTGTTCGGCCCGGACCTCGAGCCGACATACGATGCACCGGGGATATGGGTGACCGGTGTCAATACGACACGTGCGTCGCGGCACAAGGACGGCGAAGTGTCGGGCTCGCAGATCCGTCGTGTCGCCGACGCGCTGCGTGCGTCTCCGCCCCGGTCGCTGAGAATCGTCGTCACCCACCATCCGCTCGCGGTCACGACGGAGCGCGATCGAACCAACGTGCTGCACGGCGCCGGCGCGGCGCTGCGCGAGTGGTCCTCGGCGGGCGCCGACCTGCTGCTCGGGGGTCATATCCACCTGCCGTATTCGATCGCCCTGCACGAGGCCGGCCCGGGACTGGGCCGGCGCATGTGGATACTGCAGGCGGGAACCGCGATATCGCGCAGGATTCGTCCGGAAGCCGGCCACTCGCTGAACATCGTCCGGCATCACGAGGCGACAGGCTGGTCGCTCGAACGCTGGGATCTTGGCGATGACGGAACCTTCGTCCGCCGGCACTCGCTGGTGATCGCCCCCGACCGAGGCGATGACAAGGGGCGTAGGACTGTTCCTACACCGACACCTTCCGCTTGTCCTACGCCGCGTGCCTGGGGTAGTCGGCACACTGCTGTCGTAGACGTCGGGACCCGGACGTTGGACGATTCCATGAACCGCGCCGCCCGCCAAGGCCGTTACTGACGCCACCCTCATGACGCCGGTCAAAACCTTCATCGTCGAGGACAGCCCGATCATTCTCGACAACCTGGTCGACACACTCGAGGAACTCGCCTCGGTGAAGGTCATCGGGTCGGCGGCCGACGAGGTCGAGGCGCTCAAGTGGCTGCTCGACCCGGCGAATCAGATCGATCTGGTGATCATCGACATCTTCCTGAGGACCGGATCGGGTCTGGGCGTGCTCCGTTCGATCGCGCAGGCCAACGTCGGTGGCAAGCGGGTGGTGCTCACCAACTATGCCACGCCGGACATGCGCGAACGCTGCCTGTCGATCGGAGCCGATCGCGTCTACGACAAGTCCAACGAACTCGACGAACTGATCACCTTCTGCGCACGACTGGCCGAGGGAGAAGGTGATGTCACCTTCGCGGCACCGGCGCGCTGAGCGCACGGCGCGGCCGGCGCGATGCTACTGGATCAGTCCGTTCTTGAGCGCGTAGTAGGTCAGGTCGCTGTTGGACTCCAGCCCCATCTTCTCCATGACGCGGGTCCGGTAGGTCGAGACCGTCTTCACGCTGAGCGACATGCTCTGTGCCATGTGGCCGATCGTTTCACCCTTGGCCAGGCGAAGGAAGACCTGGAACTCGCGTTCCGACAGCTGCTCATGCGTAGGTTTGTCACCGGTCGAGGTCAGGCCGGCCGCGAGCCGCTCGGCGACGCCGGAAGTGATGTAACGCCTGCCGAGCGCGACGGTGCGGATGGCCTTGACGATCTCGTCCGGGTCGCAGTCCTTGTTGAGATAACCGGCGGCACCCTGTCGCAGCAGCGTCGTTGCGTAGTGCTCTTCCGGAAAGCCGCTGAGGATCAGCACCGGCAGGTTCGGCGCGCGGGCCTTGATCGCCACCAGCGCATCGACGCCGCTCTGATCCGGCATCGAGATGTCGAGCAGGATCACGTCGGCGAGTTCCTTGCGCACGATGTCCAGCGCCTCGCGTCCGGTGCTCGCCTCGGCGACCACGCGCAGGTCGACGTGATCGGACAGGAACTGGCGCAACCCGGCCCGCACGACGGCGTGATCATCGACGAGTGCTATTCTGATCATCGGCTGTTCCCCCGGGCGATCGGATCGGCGTTCTCAACGCCGTCGTACGCTTGTTGCTTGTCGTACTCTCGTTTTCGGACCCAGTGTAGGACCAAACGGCGGTGCTAGCCACGATACCCCGCTCGCGACGCAGGACCTGGGCCGCCCCGCTGGCCGCGGTGATCGCGCTCGGCGTCTTCGGCCTCAACGAATATGCCTACCAGCGACTGAGCGACGGGCTCGGCGACGTCATCCGGCGCGACTCGGCACTCGAGCAGATCCACACCGTCGTGCGACGGATGGTCGACGCCGAGACCGGCCAGCGCGGCTACCTGATCTCGGGTCGGAAGGAGTACCTGGCGCCCTACGAGGGCGCCGTCCGCGACGTCGGCCAGGCGCTCGATTTCCTGCGCGTGTACTACCGCGACGATGGCAGGGCGCACGGATTGCTGGCCGATGTCGAGAAGCGCAGCCACGAGAAGCTGGCCGAACTCGCGACCACGCTGCGGATGTACGACGAGGGCCGGCACGACGACTGGCGCGCGATCATCGCGGCCGGTGTCGGGCGCCAGGCGATGATCGCGATCCGCCGCGACGGCAGCGAGCTGCTCGCGATCGAATCGGCCCGGCTCGAGAAACAGCGCACTCTGATGGCCACCGAGCTGCAGGTCAGCCGCATCGCGGTCAACGTGACCACGGTGGTGAGTCTGCTGGCGCTGCTGCTGTTCCTGCGCCAGGGCATGGCCTTCGACGCCGCACAGCGACAACACGCGGCCGCGCTGCAGACCGAACGCGATCATCTGGAGTCCGAAGTGGCCCGGCGCACGGCGGAGCTGACCGAACTCGCCGGCAAACTCCAGTCGACCCGCGAAGACGAGAGGAGCCGGCTGGCGCGTGAACTGCACGACGAGCTGGGCGCGCTCCTGACCGCGGCCAAGCTGGACGCGGCGCGGCTCAAGCGCAGCATCGGATCGATGGCGCCGGAGGTCGAGGCACGACTCAAGCACCTGAACGACACGATCAACCACGGCATCGGTCTGAAGCGCCGGATCATCGAGGACCTGCGACCCTCGTCGCTGTCCAATCTCGGGCTGGTCGCAGCGCTGCAGATCCAGGCACGCGACTTCGCGCAGCGCTCCGAGATCAAGGTGAAGACCGAACTGGAGGCCGTGCCACTGGCCGACGCCGGGCAGATCACGATCTTCCGACTGGTCCAGGAGTGCCTCACCAACATCGCGAAGTATGCCGGCGCCCGCGAAGTCCGGCTGGTGCTGGACGAACGTGACGGCCGGGTGCACGTCAGCGTCAGCGACGACGGCAAGGGCTTCGACGTCAACGCCCGTCGCGGCAGCGCGTCCGGCCTGCTCGGCATGCGTTATCGGGTCGAAGCGGCCGGGGGCGTGATGCGGGTCAGCTCCACCCCGGGGTCCGGGACCAGCGTCGAGGCCTGGCTGCCGGCCGAGCCCGATGCCCGCAGGACCTGACGAATTCCTACAGCGCCATGGGCGATCGTCCCGTGTCCGTCCGCGCGGCGGGAGGTGATAGTCGGGGGCATCGGAACAGGAGGACGTGATGCTGCGAGGTCTGATCGCCGCCGTGTCGGCGGGTTATCTGTTGTATCGATGGGATCTGTCGCGCCGTGAACGCGAACTCGGCTATGCCGCGGGTGCGTCATCGGCTGCGCCGAAGGAAGTGACGACCTGGGAAGGTGAGGGCGGGGGCCTGCCGGATATCGGTGGACAGACCGGTCCGACGCCGAGCCGGTCGATGCCCTGAAACACGTGTGGGCGACGATTGGGTCGCCAGCGGCTTGTTCGAAGCGCCTCTCTGCAACGCAGGAGGCGCTCGACGCTTTGCCCAGCCGGCAGACCGTCGCTCATTGCCGCGACAGCAGATCCTTCATCTCGTCGGCGTGTTCTTCTTCGTCGACCAGCACATCCTCGATCAGCCGGCGTGTCGTCGGATCCTTGTCGCCGATCAGCCGGATCATCTGCCGATAGGTCTCGACCGCGACTCGTTCGGCCACCAGGTTGGCGCGGATCATCGCCTCCAGCGAATCGGAATCGTCGTATTCCGCGTGGCTGCGCTCGAGCAGGCTGCTCGGATTGAAGTCGGGTTCGCCACCCAGCTGCACGATCCGCTCGGCGATCCGATCGGCATGGGCGGTCTCTTCATTGGCATGGATCATGAACTCGGCGGCGATCGCCGGCGAGGCGATGCCGTGGGCAGTGAAGTGGTGGCGCTTGTAGCGCAGCACACAGACGAGTTCGGTGGCGAGCGCGGCATTGAGAAGTTCGACGATCTGGCCGCGCCACGGTCCGGCGCTGGGTGTGAGCGCGCCGTCGTCCAGGTTCTCGCGTGCCCGGTCGATCGCGGCTTCGTCCAGCGTCAGGCGTTCCTCCTCCGGCCGCGTGGCGGCTGCAGTGCGTGTGTTCATTGGATTCCTCTTTGTCGATCAGGTGACAGGATGGCCAAGAGGCGTCCGGTCGTCGGACGCTTCGATGGCCGACTGACACGGTAGGCGCGGGGGCAAGGCGTAGTAATCGGAGCACAAGCGCCGGTCGCGTAGGACAACGGGACGCCGTCAAGGAGAGGCAAGGTCGCGACCGGCGGGTGGTACTGCCGTCACGGTCTCGCTCAGATGAAAGGTCGCATCGGCGGCCGCCCGTCACCGAAGACATCGGCCAGCCGCGCCAGTGCACGCACGTCGCGCAGGTACAGGCGGCCGTCGCGGATCCGGTGCAGTCCGCGACGCTCGAGTTTGCGCATGGTCTTGTTGGTGTGGACGAGCGACAGGCCGAGCCCGTCGGCGATGTGCTGCTGGGTCAGCGGGAACGGCACCCCGTCCGTGCCCCCGCCCGGGTGCAGCGCCAGCGAGCGCTTGTAGAGCAGGATCAGCAACGTCGCGATCCGTTCTTCCGCGCTGCGACGTCCGACCGACAGCAGGTTGTCGTCGACGAGAGATTCCTCGTGGGCCGTGAGCCAGGTCACGTTGAAGCCCATCGCGGGTTGCCGCTGGTGGATCTCCCACAAGGCGTCACGCTGGAAGACACAGAACAGCGAATCGGTCAGCGTGGTGACGCCGTGCGCGGCGGCGTCACCCATCTTCTGCTGCACGCCGATGAAATCACCGGCGAGCAGGAAATTCAGTATCTGACGCCGCCCGTCACTCAGGCTCTTGAAGCGGAACGCCCAGCCGTCGAGCAGCGTGTACAGCGGCGCGTCGGTCTGTCCTTCATGGATCAGCGTGTCCCCCGCGGCGACACGCAGCTCGCGACGCTTGATCGAGCGGACCAGCGCAAGCTCGTCGTCGGAATGTGGGATGAAAAGCGGCAGTTGCCGCAGCGGGCACTGTTCGCACGGAGTCATGGCGGGGGGTATGTCATTTCACGTAGCACGAGGACGCGAGCCTGCCTAAGATCCCAGCGTTCCTGAACTGTCCCAGCAGCGATGTCGATCCCGGGAGTGACCCTGCATCATATCCTCTACGTCAGCCTGCTGGCCGCCGACCGACAGTTCGACGTCGTCGGGGCGATCAGCCAGTCCGCGCGCCGGCGAAACGCCGAATGGGGCGTGCGTTCGGTGCTGCTCTTCGACGGCCATCGGTTCGCGCAGCGGATCATCGGCCCGAGCGAGTCGGCCACCCGGCTGATGCAGCGAATCCTAGGTGACCTGCGCCACACCGGGGTCCTGATCCTCTGCGACGAGCCGATGGTGGCCGGCGACGCCGAGCGGGGTGCGTTCATGGTCGGCTACTGCGACGCCGAACTGCTCGACATTCTCGACCGGCGTTGCGACCCGCCGATGGGCGCCTCGGCGCTGTCCTTGTTCCAGGCAATCCTGCTCGGGGCGGACCTGTCCGACTGACGACCGGCCCGGGTCGCGGCGTGAAGCCGCTTGGCCGACGCCTCCCGCCGCGCCTGTCCTACAGGGGCGGTCGCGCTTGTCCGATGCCTTTTGGCAGGACCTTTGCCTACGCTTGTCGAAGTGCGACCGGCGTGCCTCGGCACGACTCGCGCTGACAGACGAACGATGCATCCGCGAGTGATGCATCCGGGTGAACGAAACGAGGAGCCAATCATGAATGCAAGAAACCTCCTGGCGGCGTCGGCGGCAGCAGTCGCGCTGGTCGTGCTGCCTGGCTGTGCCATCAGCCGCGGTCAGTCTTCGGTCGGCGAGTACATCGACGACACCGCGATCACGACGGCGGTCAAGGCGAAATTCGTCGAGGACAAGTCGGTTGACGCGAGTGCGATCTCGGTCGAGACGCTGAACGGCACGGTGATGTTGTCCGGATTCGCGAAGAACGTCGCCGAGAAGTCCTCCGCCGAGTCGATTGCCCGTGGCGTCAAGGGCGTCAAGTCGGTGACCAACCGCATCCTCGTGCGCGGTTGATCCTCGTGCGCGGTTGACGTTCGCGCCGGGTCCGCGGAATAGGCGGGCGCCGGGTTCCACCTCTTCACCGATGTCCAAGGAGACACCATGAACTGGGAACGTATCGAAGGCAACTGGAAACAGATCCGCGGTCGGGTTCGCGAACAATGGGGCAAGCTGACAGACGACGACATCGATGTCGTCAATGGCCGGCGTGAACAGCTCGCCGGCAAGCTGCAGGAGCGCTACGGACTCGCGAAAGACGAGGCCGAGACGCAGATCGCGAGCTGGGAGAAACGAGCCGACGACCGCTGGTTCGAGAAGTAGGCTGCACGTTGCCGGGTGACCAGATCACCTGGCGGCTCGTACAACGGCCGCGCGACCGGGAAGGCAGCGCGGCCGTTGCCATTTCGCGATCGGGCACGCGGTCGTGTGGTGTGTGCCGATCACGACCACGTCGCTTGCGTAGGTTTCTTCCTACCCGGCTTCACCTTCGGCACCGACAGCGGTTCGGGGCGAGCACCGCTGCCGCGTTTGAGGCACCGACCACAGAATGTGCCATCGCATGTATCGCTGGCCGCGAGCCCTGCGACCCGGGGTACGGACCCCCAACGAGGAGTGATCAGCATGTTGCACTACGCCGTCGTGTTCTTCGTGATCGCATTGATCGCGGCGCTGTTCGGCTTCGGCGGCATCGCTGCCGGCGCGGCGGGCATCGCCAAGGTCCTGTTCCTGGTCTTCGTCATCATGGCCGTCGTCACCTTCGTGCTCAGCCTGGTTCGCAAGTCTTGAGCGCCGGATCCGACACGGTTCTTCCACCGCTCGACAGTTCCCTCAAATCTTCAGGAGAAGACAACATGTCCACCCCTTACGAACGTGCCCATTCGGTTGCTGATCAGATGGGCGACCGGACGGCCGACAAGGCCGATCAGGCGCTGCGAGCCACCCGTCGTGCCGCGCATGACTCGATCGACTCGATGCAGGAGGGTGTCTCGCGTACCCGCGAGAACCTGACGCAGGCGGTGAACTCGGCCGCGGATCGTGTCGAACAGGCGACCCGTCAGGGACTGGACCGTGCGCGGGAAGTGGGCGACACGGTGCGCACCCAGGTCAGCCGCGCCGGCGACCAGACCGCCGACTACATCCGCGACGAACCGATGAAGTCGGTGCTGATCGCCGCCGCCGCCGGCGCGCTGGTTGCGTTGCTGGTCAACGCGATGTCGCGCAGCGACCGTCACTACCGCTGATCCGGCGATGGTGCACCCCGTCATCCAGTTGCTGGCGTCGCGCCCGGACCTGCTGGCCGATCACGCGGCCGGCTACGGCGCGCTGATCGCTGCGCAGGCCGGTGCGGCAGCGCGCCGGCTGCGGTCCCGGGCGATCCTGTCGGTCGTCGCGGGGATCGCGGCCTTCGGTGGCCTGGCGCTGAGCGGAACGGCGCTGTTGCTGTTCGGTGCGATCCCGGTCGCGGAGATGCCGCGACCCTGGCTGCTGTGGGCGGTACCGGGTGTGGTCTGGCTGGTGGCGTTGTTCTGTTGGCTCGGCACGCGGAACCAGTCGCCGGGCTGGTCGTTCGATCTGTTGCGCGAGCAGGTCCAGGCCGATGCCGCGCTGCTTCGTGAATCGGCACGTCGATGAGCAACGGACGCGTCGATCCAGGTCGTGAACCGTCCAGCGGACCGTTCGGCACGGCGCCAGCGGCGACAGCGGAAGCGGTTGTGAGGCTGAACGCGACTCGTGCCCAGCTGGAGCGGGCGTTGCTGCCCGCGCCGCCGGCCGACGGCGATCCACACGGCGCGGGTCGGACCCACGGGCCGCACCGTGACGGCCCGCGCGCTGCAGCGAATCGTCCCCTGTCCGAGCGGTTCCTGTCGCGTTACCCGCTGCTCGAGATCGGCTGGCCCTTCGTGCGCGCCTGGTGGGAGCGCCGACCATTGCACCACTCGCTGCAATCCGCCTCGGTCGAGGCGCGCCGCCTGACGGTGCCGGCGATTCGTCGCCATCCGGCGGTGTCGATGCTGCTGGCGGCCCTGGCGGGCGCCGGCCTGGCGGCGGTGGGCCCGTGGCGCTGGGCTTTGCTGTCCGGGCGGGCGCGGCCCCTCGGACGGCGCGTCGGACGGCTGCTCGCCGGCCAGGCGACGCGCCTGGCCACGCAGACGGCGATGACAGGTCTGATGATGCTGCTCGCCGGCAAGGCGGCGGCGGAAAAGCAGCGCGAGGCCGACACTGCAGCCCCTGATCCAGGCGAGGAGACGGGGGCTTCGCCGGCGTGGTCGTCGACCGCGGCAAGGTATCCGTGGCCGACCGGTCATTGAAGCCGGCTGGAGACACTACCCGAATCCATTGCAACCTCGAAAGGAGCAGTCATGCAACATCAGATGAAACGTGGAACCGGCCTGGTCGCGGCGCTTGCGACCGTGACCCTGGTCATGGTCGGATGTGAACAGCGCGCCGAGGATCAGCCCCCGGTGGCCCGCAGCGACGCACCATCCGCTACGACCCGAAGTGAAGCACCGGCCGCCAGCGCGGAGCGCAAGCTCGGTGATACGGCAGCCAAGGCCGGTCGTGCCATCGACGATGCGTCGATCACCGCCAGCGTGAAGTCCGCGCTCGCCAAGGATCCGACCTTGAGTGCCATCGCAATCGATGTCGACACGGCCAACGGCAACGTGGCGTTGAGCGGGTCCGCACCGGACAGCAACTCGCGCGAGAAGGCGACGCTGATCGCCCGTGCGGTGCAGGGCGTCAACGGGGTCGACAACCGGATCGTCGTCGCCAACTGATCGCCATTCGAATCGGGGGAGCCGCGGCTGCCACTGGCGGCTGGCGGTTTCCCCGTTCGACGGAAACACCATGCCTCATGTCTTGATCGTCGAAACGGACGCCGCCTGCGCCGACCATCTCGCCACGCTGGCGCGGTTCGAGGGTTGCAGCACCGCGATCGCTTCGTCGCTGGAGGAAGCACGCCAGCAGCTCGTGTTCCGACGCCCCGATGTCGTCCTGCTCGACCCGGCACTGTCCGAAGACAGTACGGGTGAGGAGCTGGTCGATGTCAACGATGACAACAGCAGCCCGGAGATCATCCTGATGAACGCCCCGTTTTCGATCGAGTCTCCAGTCGGCACCGTCGCCGCAGCGGAGCACCTGCTCAAGCCGATCGACGTGCAGATGGTCCGCCATGCGCTGTCGCGGATCGGTCGCACACCACTCGCCCACCATGACACGTGTGCTGACGTGATCAGCCTGAAGGACGCGGGACAAGGCAAGAACCGCTACGGGCGGCTGTGGGGCCGCTCCGCACCCATGCAGCGCGTCTTCGAGCAGATCCGGCGTGTCGCACCGACGTCGGCGACCGTGCTGATCGTCGGCGAAAGCGGCACCGGCAAGGAGCTGGTGGCGCAGACGATCCACGACATGAGCCGACGTGCCGGCCAGCCGTTTCTCGCCGTCAACTGCGGCGCGATCTCCGCGCAGCTGATCGAAAGCGAGATGTTCGGCCACGAGAAGGGCAGCTTCACCGGCGCCACCCGGCAGCACAAGGGGTACTTCGAACGATCCCACGGCGGAACGCTGTTCCTGGATGAGATCACCGAAATGCCCGCGGAGTTGCAGGTCAAGCTGCTGCGGGTCCTCGAGACCGGCACGTTCATGCGAGTCGGCTCGGACGAACCGCTGGCGTCCGACGTGCGCATCGTCGCGGCGACCAACCGTGTGCCCCGCGAGGCGGTGGAGTGTGGCCGGCTGCGCGAGGATCTCTACTATCGGCTGAGCGTGTTTCCGCTGGCGACGCCGACGCTGCGGGAGCGACCGGACGACGTCGAGCCGCTGTGCACCCATTTCCTGGACGAGCTGAACCGCGAGGGACAGACGTCGAGGACGCTGACGCCGGGAGCGATCGCCCGTCTGAACGCTCACGCGTGGCCAGGCAACGTCCGCGAGCTGCGCAACGTGCTGCAGCGTGCCTACATCATGGCCGAGAGCGACGAGATCGGCGCCGAGACGCTGCGTTTCGACGACGAGCCCGCCCGGCCCGCCACGGTGCAACCCGGTGGCGCAGCCGATGGTGCCATGACGGTGTCGGTCGGCACGTCGATCGCCGAAGTGGAACGTTCGCTGATCCTGGCGACCCTCGAGCGCGTCGACGGCGACAAGCGCCAGGCGGCGGAGATGCTCGGCATCAGCCTGAAGACGCTGTACAACCGGCTGCGCGAATACGGCGCGGCCCGGCTGGACGAGATCCGCGTGGAATCGCTGCGCTCGGCGACCGGCACCGCCTGACGTTGCGTGGTCGCCCCGGCGCAGGTGTCGGGGCGACCACTCAGCTTCCATTCATCCGCCGCACCTCGACCGGCGGAATCCGCATCGCATCCCGATATTTGGTCACCGTCCGCCGCGCGACCTTCACGCCACGGGCGCCGAGGATCCGGGTCACCTTGATGTCGGACAGCGGTGCCTCCGTGGGCTCGCGATCGATGATCGTGCGGATCAGCGCGCGGATCGCGGTCGGGCTGTGCACATAGCCGGATTCGCTTTCGGTGTGGCTGCCAAAGAAGCGCTTCAGTTCGATCACGCCGCGCGGGGTCGCCATGTACTTGTTGCTGGTCACCCGCGACACCGTCGACTCGTGCAGATCCACCGCCTGGGCGATGTCCCGCAACAGCAGCGGCCGCATCCCGAGTTCACCGTGGACGAAATAACTCTGCTGCTGCTCGACGATGGCCTCGGCGACCCGCAGGATCGTGCGGAACCGATGGTTGATGTTGCGCAGCAGCCAGCGTGCTTCCTGCAACTGCTGTCCGAGTTGAGGATGGGATCCCCGGCGCTGATCGCGAAGCACTTGGGCATACATCTCGTTGATGTGCAGGCGCGGCAGCACTTGCGGGTTGATCGCCGCGCGCCAGCGATTGCCGACACGTCGCACCATCACCTCGGCCACGACGTAACGTGTGTCCGGTGCCGAGAACCGGTACCCCGGACGAGGGTCGAGCCGCTGGATCAGCGCGTAGGCCGCCCGCAGCGCGTCCTGGTCGCAGTCGGCTGCCTTGGCCAGCCGCGGCCAGTCGTGAGCGGCCAGCAACCTCAGATGATCGGTCACGATCCGGCGCGCCAGACCGCGCACCTCGGCCTCGGCTGCGACGCGGTCGAGCTGCAGCCGCAGACACTCGGAGACGGACCGTGCGCCGACACCGGCCGGATCGAGGCTTTGCACGAATCGATGCGCGAACTGGAGGTCCTGCAGCGTCAGCCCCCCGTGTGACGGCACGATCCGCAGCACGTCGTCGAACGATTGCCGCAGATAGCCGTCGTCGTCGAGTGATTCGACGATCACCTCGACGGCCAGGCGCTCGACGGCGGCGAGCCGGCAACTGCCGATCTGCTGCAGCAGGTGTTCACCAAGCGTCTCCGACGAGGCCGACAGCGCCGCCGCGTCCGCCCGTTCACCGTCGCGAGCCTGCTGCGAGCCATTGGGCCAGCTGTCGGCGGCCGAGGTCACATCATCGGTGTCACCACCCGACGCGCCGTCATCGGCGGTGTCGTTCCCGTCACCGACCTGTTCGACCGGACCGGTCGGAGCACCGTCGCCCGCAGCCAGGTCCTGCTCGCGATCACCCGTGGTCGACCCCGGCGAACCGTTCGACGTCTCCTCGTCGGCGTTCTCGAGGAACGGATTGTTCGCCATCGCCGCCGCGATTTCCTGTTCGAACTCGGTCGCGGACAGTTGCAACAGTCGGATCGACTGCTGCAACTGCGGCGTCATGCTGAGCTGGGTGGAGGTCTCGAGGCGAAGCGAGCCACTCATCGTGCAACTTCCCTTTCCGCGTGCCGGTGCAGCATGGGGCGAGTCGCCTGACATCGAAGGCCGCTCGCCGAAGCGGATCAGTCTGCAAGTTGCATGCCACGTGCGGTCCCGCGCGGAAGTGCATGTTCCGACGCGTGTTGTGCCTCATCGCGCGCCGACGGGCGGGCGCGATGAAGGGACGCTTGTACGAATTTCCGGGCGAAACGTCTCCGCCCGGATCCTTCCCGCCTAGTACGGATTGAAACGCCAGGCGACACCCAGCGAGATCAGGTTCACGTCGTCGTCTCCGTTCACGTATTCGAAGCGATGGCGTTCCCACTCGATTCGCGCACTCAGGTTCGGCGTGAAGTTGTACGCGGCGCCGACGCCGTAGTGTGGTTCGAAGCCGCGTTCCTTGCCGCTGGCGAAGCCCGGGGCCGTACTCGTCTTCGTCCAGCCGTAGGTCGTGCCGACCCGCCCGAAGACCTCGAATCGATTGTTGTCGAAAGGAAGGAAACCGAGCAGGCTCAGGGCGACACCTTCCGACTCCTGCTTGCCGCCCGCGCGCTCGACGTCGCCCGGACGAAGATACGTGAGCTCGGCTCCGAAATAGCGGCCGAATCGATTGCCGAGGAAGAGCTTGCCGCCGACGTTGCTGTCGTCACACGAGAATCCCGGCACACAGTCGCGGTCGACGCGGGTGGTTCCCAGGCTGCCGCCGATGTAGCCGATGCCCGTCGGCTGGTCGTACCGGGGGGCCGCCTGAGCGCTGGCCTGCTGCGCGACGAGCATCGCGACCATCGCGGCGGTCGTCAGACCCGCGGCCTTGATCATTCCAGACATTTCGATCTCCTTGAGGATGAGTTAGCGAGGCGGCAACGGCGAGTCGGGACCTGCATCGGTCGGCCGAGGCCAGCGCGAACCTCAACGCAACGGTGGTGCCCGTTGACTCCGCTCGTTCCGTGGCCGACACCTGTCGCCAGGCACGGCGCTTGCGTCGACACGCGGGTGAATCGTCGAGCCGGCCCGAAAGCCGGCGGTTGTTTCCCCGGGAGCCGACACGATGGATGCGAAGGTGCGCGCAATGTCCGCCCGACCCATGCGATGGGTAGTGGCCACGGTGGTGCTGGCCGCTGCGCTGCTGCACGGCGTGCAGGGCAGGGCGGCCGACGAGCCTCGACCCTCGTCCGCCGCCGCGACGTCGTCGCCGACCTTGCCGCTGCCAAGCGATCGGTTGCGCGAGACGGACTGGAGCCGGGAGAAGGCACAACTGGAGCAGGCGATCCCCGCCGGTCTGTCGCGCGAGGGCTACCGCAATGCGCTGGAGAAACTCGGCTACTCGATCACCGCGGTCAACTACGACCAGCCCGACTACCTGGAATACGAGATCGTCCGCAACGACAGCACGTTCGAGGTTCAGATCGCTTTCGACGGCGGGTCGGGCAAGGCGAGGGCGGTCGACGTCGGCCCCAACATGTGGCGCACCGACACTACCGAACGGGCGATGCGCAGTCCCGGCTCCAAGGTGGTCTTTCCGTTGCGGACGACGAAAGATCCGGCGCGCTACAGCGATCGGGACCGGATGAGCGCCTGGTCCGGCGAGAAGGAGGCCATCGAGAAGCTGCTCGGAGTCGACAAGCCTAAGGGCTTCTACCGGCAGGAACTCGAGAAGGCCGGTTATCGCGTGACCGCCGTCAATGCCGATCGGCCCGACTACCTCGAGTACGAGGTGGTCAAGGGTGACAACAGTTACGAGGTCCAGATCGGCCTCGACCGCAGGACCCAGACCGCCAGGGACCTCGATGTGACGACGAACCTGTGGCAGGCCGATACCACCGACAAGGCGTTGAAGGGCCGGTGATGCGCGAGATCGGCTCACGGTCGACGATTTCCAACCTGCGCATTCCCCCGCGCAGTGCGTAGCCGAGCCTAGTTGGCCTCCCGGGTTCGGCTTTTTCAGAGCCCTGCGAAAGCAGGGTTCTTTTTTTTCGCCGGACACGCGGCGGCGGGACGCTCCGGCAGCTCGCAGCGGCAGGAATTTGCCCGGACCATGGACGAGCGCGGCTGATGCTGGTTGCCTGGTTCATCGTCGTCGGCACCCTGCTGATCCTGATGGCGTTCGGCGCGCGATGGCTGGAGAGAATGCCGGTCAGCCCGGCGCTGCTCTACCTCGCGTCGGGCGCCGCGTTGGCCGCGGGTACACCGCTGCTGTCGATCGATCCGGTCCGTGACCGGGCATGGATCGAGGTGCTGGCCGAGGTGACGGTGCTGATCTCCCTATTCGCCGTCGGCCTCAAGCTGCCGCTGTCGCTGCCGGGTGGCGTGTGGCGCTCGGTGGTTCGGCTCGCCACCTCGACGATGGTGCTCTGCACCGGGCTCGCGGCACTGCTGGCCACCGTGCTGTTCGGCATGGCGTGGCCGGCGGCCTTGCTGCTCGGCGCGATCGTCGCGCCGACCGACCCGGTCCTCGCCTCGGACGTCCAGGTGCGCGGCGACGATGACCGTGATCGGTTGCGGATGATGCTGTCGGCCGAGGGCGGCCTGAACGACGGCACCGCGTTCCCGCTGGTGATGCTGGCACTCGGCCTGGCGGGGCTGCACGACATCGGCGAATTCGGCTGGCGCTGGATCGCGGTCGACCTGGCCTGGGCCGCTGCCGGAGCGATCCTGCTCGGTCACGGCTGGGCGCTGCTGCTGCAACGACTGCTGGTCGCGCTGCGACCCGCCGGCGACGATGTGATCTACGAGGAATACCTGGTGGTCGGTGCCATCGCCCTGGTGTACGGATCGGCGCAGGCGCTCGGCCTGTACGGGTTCCTGGCGGTGTTCTGGGTCGGGCTGGCGCTCAGGCGTCGTCAGCCTCCCCATGGCGCCGGTGTGTTGCGGTTCACCGGACAACTCGAGCGGCTCGCCGAAGTGGCGATGGTGCTGATCGTCGGGGCGTTGCTAGTGGCGGTGCCGCCGGATGCGACCAGCCTTGCATTCGGCATGCTGCTGCTGCTCGTGGTGCGCCCCGCCAGTGTGCTGCTCGGACTGGCCGGTGTGCAGATGCCTTCACCCGGCACGCGTCACTACATCGCCTGGTTCGGGATCCGCGGCATCGGCTCCTTGTATTACCTCGCGGTCGCGTTGCGTTATCCGCTCGACGGGACGGTGGCCACCGAGGTCACGCGGGCGAGCATGACCGCGGTGGGTTTGTCGATCATCCTGCACGGCCTGTCGGCCACCCCGCTGATGCGGCACAGGGACTCGGCACGCAGCCGTTGACGGACTGCGGATACCACCACCGCCGTCGCCTCAGGACTCGGTGACCTCGCCCTTGGCGGCCAGCAGGCGCTCGCCCATCTCGGCCAGGTCGAGGTCGAGGCGCTTGACCTTCGGGAACAGTTCCCCTTCCTCTTCGTCCACGTGGTGCCGGACGTATTCCTTGAGCACGACGACACGGGCTTCGTACAACTCGTCCTCGGGATCGGCGCCTTCGAGCTGCTCGACCAGCGACCGGATGCTCTGGTGCTCCACCTCGGCTTCGTCGAGCAGGTCCCGGTCGTCGTCCCGAAGCGCGGCGCGAACCTCGGGGTAGAAGATCTCCTCCTCGATGGCGGCGTGCAGCGACAGCGCCTGGCAGATCATCCGCACGACACCGGCCCGTTCCTGCAGGTCGGTCGCCTTGTCGAACTGCTTGAACAGCTTCGTCACTTCCTTGTGGTCATCCATCAGGACCTGGAGCGCCATCGGCGCCTTGGTCGCGGTGGTCTGTTTGCGTTTGCTGGCCGTGGGCATCATCACTCCTCGTGGGGACGGGCACATCCGCCCGGGTTGTCGGTCCTTTGCGCAAGTCCATCGTCACGCCCTGGACAGGTCGTCATCGGGACTCGATCTCGTCGGTGGCATCGGGGTTGTCGTCCGCGCGAACGACCAGCACCCGGATGTCGTTCGGTGCGAGCACCGACAGGATCTGGTCGGGCAACGTGACCAGAAGCCAGTCCCCGTTCCTCGGCACCGTGACGTCCGCATCGAAGATCGGGTTCTTGGTTCCGGCCTCGGTGATGCGCAGCCGATAGGTCGCACCCTCGACTTCGACCGAGTCGCTGCCCGAGGCAGGTCTGGCCTCCTTGTATCCGACTGCGGCGATCGTCGGCGCGACCGTGCCGAGATCGGTGGCGGGCGGCGTCAGGTAGACGTCGAGGTTGCGGGCGTTCGACGACGCGTTGACGACACGAACCCGGGCGTTGTCGCTGACCAGACTCTTGTTGAACGGATCGTCGATCGCGAGCAGGTCGACCACACCCGACCCGGGCAACGCGACCAGCGAGTAACGATGGCTGCGCTGCGCGTCGATGGCGGTGTTCGCCAACTCCGGGTTTCCCGGGCCGCCGCGGATCGTGAACGTGGCCGAACCACGCGCGATCTCCTGGTACTGGCTGGCGCCCTTGTAGTCGATATTGCTGATCAGCGTGTTCGGTTCGCCGTTCCGAAACAGGCTGACCGCGGGTCCGGCGGGTACCGCGTGCACGACCCGCATCTTCGGTTCGGCCAGGCCGGTCCGGTCGTCGAAATTGTCGTCGCCACTGCTGCCGCAGGCGGTCAGCAACAGCATCGTGGTCATTGCGACGAATGTGCTTCGGATGAACTTGCCGGTTGTTGTCATGAGGGCCTCGGAAAGAGATGGCAATGCCATGGAAAAGAAAGATCGCGGTCCGGTCGGAGGTCACCCGGCGCGGGGGCGCGGCGACTCGCACGGCTTGCAATCGGCATGCCCGCGTGTGGACCGCACAACATGCCCGCGGATGGGCCGGACAAAAGGGCGGCGTGTACGCGTGGTTGTCCTACGGCGCGCATCGAGCGCCACGCCGTACCATCGAGTGCTTCGAGCCGCCGTCGGTGCGACCGATGGATCGTCTATGATGTCCGTCGCCGCCCGTCGGCCCCGCACACGTGTTTCCCGGATAGTGTTTCGATGCAGATCTTCCAGTGCCGTGCCTGCGGCAGCCGGCTGTACTTCGGCAACCGCCTCTGTCTCGGCTGCGGCCGTCAGACGGCCTATCTCGCCGAGGGGGTCGCGATGGTTGCCGTCGACATCGGCAACGATGGCGCGCCGTTGCCGCTGGCCGATGTCGACCGCAGCCGGCGCTGGCGCCACTGCTTGCATCGTGCCAACGACGATGCCTGCTTCTGGCTGGTGGACGAGGCCGACGGCACGCCGTTGTGCCGGTCGTGCAGGTTGTCGGTGCTGATCCCCGACCTGTCGGACCCGATCAATCATGCGCGCTGGAAGCGGGTCGAGGCGGCCAAGCAGTGGCTGATCCACTCGCTGCTCGAGTTGCGGCTGCCGTTCGAGCGTGAAACGTCGGGTGTCCCCCCGCTCGAGTTCCACCTGCTGTCGGCACAGCCGGGCCACCGGGTGATCACCGGCCACCAGGAGAGCCTGATCACGATCGACGTCGCCGAAGCCGACGACGAGATACGCTTGCGTCGGCGTGCGTCACTCGGCGAGCCGTACCGGACGCTGCTCGGACACCTGAGACACGAGGTGGGTCACTACTACTGGCAGGTGCTCGCGTCGCGTCCCGGATTCTTCGACGGGTTCCGTTCGTTGTTCGGCGACGAAGGCGTCGACTACAGCCAATCCCTGGATCGGCACTATCAGCAGGGCGCGGTGAGCGACTGGCAAGGCCGATACATCAGTGCCTACGCGTCCAGCCATCCGTGGGAGGACTGGGCCGAATCGTGGGCACACTTCATGCACGTCGTCGATGCGGTCGACACCGCGCGGGCCCATCGGCTCAGGCTGGACGACGTGCTCGAGCCGGCCGGCCTGTACGGCCCCTGGCCGCCTGACGGGGAGACGCTGCTCGACCTGTGGCAACCGGTCTCGTTGCTGATCAACGACCTGAACCGCGCGGTCGGGATGCCGGACGCCTATCCGTTCGTCGTCTCGCCGACGGTGCGCGACAAGATCGCGTTCGTCAGTGCCCAGGCCCGCGCCCTGGCCTCGCCAGGCTGACGTATTCCCGGCAGGCGCCGGTACCCACGGTCACTGCACACGGATGCGGCCGACGACCTCGGTCGTGCCCGGCCGCACGACGATGCCATCGGCCGACGAAGTCGCCACGCCGGTCAGCGCGGTGATGTTGACCTGGTGGGTGGTGATCACCAGCGCGCCCGGCCCGCGCCAGCCGACGACGATCTCGCGGGCGCGTGCGGTCTGCGGCGATCGCCGGTCGGGCTCACCGAAGAACGAATTGAACGCCGGCTCGTCGCGGACGCGCCCGCTGCCCGGGAAGGCGAGGGCGGCGGTTTCGCGTGTGCGACACCACTGCGAGGTGAGGACCGCGCCGACCCGGATCGACCGCTCGGTGAAGCGATGACCGATCCCGCGTGCCTGTTCGCGCCCCGTGTCGTCCAGGTTGCGCTGGGTCGAACAGTCCTCGAGGGTGAAGCCCGGCGGATCGCCGACCCCCGGGGCATTCGCGTGCCGGAACAGCACCACCGCGCCGTCGCGCAGCGCCTGCCAGGCACGTTCCTCCGACGGCTCCACGGCCTCGGCGGCGCGTGTCACCGGCCACGGCGGGCCGGCCCACACCAGCCCCAGCGCAACCGCCAGCGTGCCGATGACCGTGCGAGGTGTCGGGCGCATCAGTCGAGCAGGCGGACGCTGACCTCGACCTCCGGGTCCTGGCCGCCGCCGCCGAGCACGACCCCGCGCACCGGGGTCACGTCGCTGAAGTCGCGACCCCAGGCGACCGTGATGTGTTCGCGGTCCACGAGGCAGCAGTTGGTGGGATCGAAATCAACCCAGTCATGCCCCGGACAATACGCCGAGATCCACGCGTGCGAGGCATCGGCCCCGACGTTGGTGATGTCGGTGCCGGCGCGTCGGGTCATGATGTAGCCGCTCATGTAGCGGGCGGCGAGGCCGACCGAGCGCAGGCAGCCGATCATCACGTGGGCGAAATCCTGGCAGACACCGCGGCGAAGTTCCATCACCTCGGCCAGCGGCGTCGACAGGTCGGTCGCGCGCGGGTCGAAGCGGAAGTCCGCGTGGATGCGCCGCGTCAGGTCCATCGTCGCCTCCAGCATCGACCTGCCGTCGCCGAAGCTGGGTTGTGCATACCGGTGCAGCTGCTCGAACAGCGGCACGTGCGGGCTCTCGAACAGGAACTGCTGGGCGTGATGCGGGGCGTTCGGCCCGAACGCGTGCAACGTGTCGACGACCGCCTCCCAGGGTGGCGAGCAGAGCGCGGCCAGCGCCGGGCGCGGCAGCAGCTGCACGGTGGCGCGGGCGGTGACGGTGAACGCCGCATGAGGCCGGTTGATCGCGACGATGCGTGTCTCGTTGCCGAACCAGTCGATGCCCGACGAGGTCTCGTCGGGTTCGGGGGCGATCTCGAGCCGGTCGTCCAGGCATTGCTGGTAGGCACCGGGTCGCGGGATCAGGTGCAGCAGATGCTGCGACATGGTCACCGGGTCTTCGTATTCGTAGCGGGTCAGATGGCTGACCTCGTAGGTGCGGATCGCGGTGTCGCCGGGCATGGGATCGACCGCGGCCATCACACCAGTGTCCGTTCTTCGACCAGGCCGGAGTAGCTGAAGAAACGCTGGCACAGGAAGTCGGACAGCTGGTAGCTGCCGGCGAACGCTGTCCGCAGCCAGGTGACCAGCGCCTCGCTGCCCAGCCGCAATTCGCCTTCGTCGCGCAAGCCCTGCAGGCCGCGCTGCAGCAGATCCACCTGCGCGAGCGCCTTGCCGCCGTCGAGGTGGGCGATGCGCCGCGCCGAACCGGCGAGCCCGTCGATCTGGAAGCGGATCGAGCGCGGATTGGTCTCGTCGTCGACCAGCAGGTCGAGCAGCAGCGGCCACTCGGCGCGCGAGACGTACCGCGCGCGATAGGTGGCGATGCTGTCGCCGAGCTCGAGCAGCCAGTCGAGGTTGGATTCGCGTCGCATCGTCAGCGCGTTCTGCAACAGCATCGCCATGTACTGCAGCCGTTCGATGCGCCGGCCCATCGACAGGAAACGCCAGCCGAGATCCCGTGTCATGCCGTCGATCGCGAATCCCGACAACGTCATCATCGCGACGGTGGCCTCGTCGAGCCGCGCCAGTGCACGATCGACGGTGCGCGGTGCGTCGTCACCCGCCAGCCGCTGGACGATCTGGTTGAGCACCCGCCAGTTGTCGAGCGAGAGCCGCTCGTGCAGCCGCGAGGCGACGTCGTAGAGGCGGCGCAGGTGCGTCGGCAGGCCGCCGCGGCCGGCATCGAAGACGGCGGCCAGCAGGCGGGACTCGATGTGTTCGTCTCCCGCCTCGATCTCCTGCGCCAGCAGCTCGGCCGAATGGCACTGGACGATCAGCATCTCCCAGTCCGGGCCGCGTTCGTCGGGCGACACCGCGAGCAGCGTATCGAGTGTCTTGCGCAGCAGCCGGGTCATGTTGTCGGCGCGTTCGCTGTAGCGGCCGAACCAGTACAGGTTCTCGACCGTCCGGCTGGCCAGCCGTTCGTCGCCCCGCACCGGATGGAACTGGCCGTCGGCACCGGCGAGCAGCGTGACCGGATTGACCGCACCGTCGGTCAGCACCCAGGTGTCCTTGCTCGATCCGCCCATCTGCATCGAGATCACGCGCTGGTCCGGGCCGGAGGCGACGCGGGTCAGTCCGCCCGGCATCACCACATAGCCGCGGGCGGTCGCACAGGCATAGACGCGGATGCCGACGGCGGCCGCGGTCACGCCGTGATCGTGCCACAGCGGCGCCTGCGAGATCTGCACCATCTCCTGCGCGACGTAGTTGTGTGACGCGGCCCGCAGCCGGGCGACGAACGCATCGCGCGCGGCACCACTCAGGTCCTGGCCGAACACCGGCGGTTCACGCAGTTGCGGGAACGCCGGCTTGATGACCAGGCTGTCGAGGCGGCTGATCGCATCCTCGAGCGCGGCCGGCTCGCCGCACCACCAGGTGCCCACCGAGGGCATCGCCAGCGGTTCGCCGAGCATCCGCCGGCACAGGTGCGGCAGGAACCCGAGCAGCGCGCCGGACTCGAGCAGGCTCGAGCCCAGGCCGTTGGCGATGACCACGTTGCCGCGTCGGGTCGCCTCGGTCAGGCCCGGCACGCCGAGCGCCGAGTCGCTGCGCAGTTCCAGGGGATCGCAGAAATCATCGTCGAGCCGGCGCAGGATCACGTGCACGCGCTGCAGGCCCGACAACGTCTTCATCCAGACGAAGCCGTGGCGCACCGTCAGGTCCTGGCCCATCACCAGCGGGAAGCCGAGGTAGCGGGCGAGGAACGCCTGTTCGTTGTAGGTTTCGTTGTAGTGGCCCGGGGTCAGCAGCACGATCAGCGGCGCCTCGTCGGGCGCGCCGGCCCGCGCCAGGCCGAGATCGCGCGCGGCGTCGCGTGCGTCGGTGCGCGGCGCCCGGTCGGCGAGGCTGTCGCGCAGCGTCGCGAAGAAGCCCGCCAGTCGTTGCACGTGCATGCTGCGGAACAGGTCGGGAAACGCGCGCGAGATCGCGAGCCGGTTCTCGATCGCGTAGCCGGCGCCCGTCGGGCCCTGCGTCCGGTCGCCGATCACCCACCAGCGCCCGTCGGGGGATCGCGCGAGGTCGGCCGCGTAAAGGTGCAGCGGCGTGTCCCGGTTCTGCTCGATGCCGTGGCAGGGGCGCAGGAAGCCGCGATGCCCGTGCACCAGCGCCGCCGGCATCAGCCCGAGCCGCAGCAGCGACTGTTCACCGTAGACGTCGGCGAGGATGCGATTGAGCAGCGTCGCGCGCTGGATCACCGCCGCCTCGATCGTCGCCCATTCGCGCGCCGACACGATCATCGGCAGCAGGTCGAGATCCCACGGCCGCGTGATCCCGTGCGGATCGGCATACACGTTGTAGGTGACGCCGTTCTCGCGCAGCAGGCGCTGCACCGCCCGGGCCCGCGACTGCAGCGGACCGCGCCCGGAGTGCAGCAGATGCTCGAACAGCGCCGTCCAGTGCGGGCGGGCGACCCCCGGCTCGGCGAACAGCTCGTCGAAGCGTTCGCCGGATCTCGGATAGCCGGCGAGCAGCGCTTGGGGCATCGGCCTTCAGATCTCCGGCATGTAACGAAGGTCCAGCGTGGCCGGGAACTGCGGGTTGCGTGGCTCCTCCCGCAGCGTCATCTCCCCCGGGGTGTGGCCGTGCGCCCAGAAGCGCCCCAGCCGCCTGCCCTCGGCCTCGTTGGCATTGACCGGGAAGGTCTCGTAGTTGCGCCCCCCCGGGTGCGACACATGATAGACGCAGCCTCCGATCGCGCGGTGGCTCCAGCGGTCCACGATGTCGAATCGCAACGGCGCGTGCACACCGATCGTCGGGTGCAGCGCACTCGGCGGGTCCCAGGCCCGGAAGCGCACGCCGGCGACGTATTCACCCGGCACCCCGGTGGCCTGAAGCGGCAGCGCGCGGCCATTGCAGGCCACCGCGTGGCGCCCACCGGTCAGGCCGCGGACCCGGACCTGGAGCCGTTCGACCGAGGAGTCGACGTAACGTGCGGTGCCCGCCCGTCCGACCTCCTCGCCGAGCACGTTCCAGGGCTCGATCGCCTGGCGCAGTTCGAGTTCGATGCCTTCGTAGGCGACGGTGCCATAGCGCGGGAAGCGGAATTCGACGAACGGATCGAACCAGTGCGGCTCGAACGGGTAGCCGGAGCGACGCAGGTCACCGACGACGTCGTGGATGTCACGCGTGACATGGTGCGGCAGCATCCAGCGGTCGTGCAGTTCGGTGCCCCACGGAATCAGGCGACCCTTGAACGGCTCGCGCCAGAACCGCGCCACCAGCGCGCGCAGCAGCAGCATCTGCAGCAGGCTCATCCTCGGATGCGGGGGCATCTCGAACGCACGGAACTCGACCAGGCCGAGGCGGCCGGTCGGACCGTCGGGTGAATAGAGCTTGTCGATCGAGAACTCGGCGCGGTGTGTATTGCCGGTCAGGTCGACGAGCAGGTTGCGCAGCAGGCGGTCGACCAGCCATGGCCGCTCGCTCGGCGCGGCGTCGGGGAGCGCATGCTCGAGCTGCTGGAACGCGATGCCGAGTTCGTACAGGTTGTCGTCGCGCGCCTCGTCGACCCGCGGCGCCTGGCTCGTCGGGCCGATGAACGTGCCCGAGAACAGGTACGACATCGAGGGGTGGTTCTGCCAGTAGGTGATCAGGCTGCGCAGCAGGTCGGGCCGGCGCAGCATCGGACTGTCGGCCGGGGTCGCGCCGCCGAGGGTCACGTGGTTGCCGCCACCGGTGCCGGTGTGACGACCGTCGAGCATGAACTTGTCGGTGCCGAGCCGGCACGATCGTGCTTCGTCGTACAGCGCCAGGGTCGTCTCGCGCAGCGCCGCCCAGCTCGCGGCCGGATGCACGTTGACCTCGATCACACCAGGGTCCGGCGTGATCGCGAACATCTTCAGGCGCGGATCGCGCGGCGGCGGGTACCCTTCGAGGCGGATGCACTCGCCCAGGTGTTTCGCGGTGGCCTCGATCGCGGCGATCAGCCAGACGAAGTCCTCGAGGCGTTTCACCGGCGGCAGGAACACGTGCAGGATCGACTCCCGGACCTCGACACACAACGCGGTGTGGATCACCTCGCGCGGATCGAGCGCCGGCTCGTCGGCCGGTTCGTCGGCGTCACGGGCCGGATCGACCTCGAGCGGCGGCGGCGAGGCGAGGCTCGAGCGCGGCTCGAACGGATCGACCGGATGATCGTATTCGACATCGTCGGGCTGGACCCACGGCAGCGACGACAGCGGCAGCCGCAGACCGATCGGCGAGTCGCCTTCGACGAGGAACAGATGTTCGCGTCGCACCGGCCACGGGCTCGAACGCCAGCGCCCGCCGACCGGCTTGAGCGGCAGCACGTAGCCGGCGATCGTGTGCGGCCGCGAGGCGAGCAGGGAGGCGAGTTTGCGCCGCTCGCCCGCGTCGGCATGATCGAACGCCAGCGGGTCGGCGTTGACGGGAAGCCGCTGTTCGAGATCGGCGCGACGCACGACGTCTTCGTGGGCCGGGATCACGAAACGAGCCGACAGCCCGAGTGTGGACGCCAGCGCGGTCACGAAGCGGTGGGCCCGTGGCGCGGATTGTGGCGCCGGCTCCGCGTCGGGACGCTCGGCCGTGGCGTTGCGGGCATCGAGCAGCGCCGGGTCGCGCCACAGCGGCTGGCCATCGGCGCGCCAGAAGGCGTTGAGTGCCCAGCGCGGCAACGGTTCACCCGGATACCACTTGCCCTGGCCCCAGTGCAGCAACGCACCGGGTGCGAAGCGGTCCCGCAGCCGCAACCAGAGCTCCCCGGCCAGGCGACGCTTGTGGTCGCCGAGCGCCGCGGTGTTCCACTGCACATCCTCCATGTCGTCGATCGATACGAAGGTGGGTTCGCCGCCCTGGGTCAGGCGCACGTCCTGCGCGACCAGTTGCCGGTCGACCTCTTCGCCCAGCGCATCGATCCGGGTCCAGTCCTCTTCGGTGAAGGGGCGGGTCACCCGCGGGTCCTCGTGCAGCCGGGTCACCCGCATCTCGTGTTCGAACACCACCTCGGCGCGGTCGCTCCGGCCGGTGATCGGCGCGGCCGACGAAGGCATCGCGGTGCTCGCGACCGGGATGTGGCCTTCGCCGGCGAGAAGGCCCGAGGTCGGATCGAGGCCGACCCATCCGGCGCCCGGGATGAAGACCTCGGTCCACGCGTGCAGGTCGGTGAAGTCCTTTTCCGGGCCACTCGGCCCGTCGAGGGACTTCTGGTCGGCCGCGAGCTGGATCAGGTACCCCGATGCGAACCGCGCGGCCAGGCCGAGCCGGCGCAGGATCTGCACCAGCAGCCAGGCGGAGTCGCGGCACGAGCCGCTGGCCGCCTGCAACGTGTGCTCGGGGGTCTGCACGCCCGGTTCCATCCGGACCAGGTAGCGGATCTCGTCGGCGAGCCGGCGGTTGATGCCGACCAGGAACGATGTCGTCGGCTTCGGGCTCGCGAGCGCGTCGGCCCGGAAGCGTTCGATCCAGGACTCCATCAACGGGCCCGACGGTTCGACGTGCAGGTACGGGCCGAGTTCCAGTCGCAGCTGCGGGTCGTATTCGAACGGGAACTGCTCGGCCGACGGCTCGATGAAGTAGTCGAACGGGTTGATCACCGTCATGTCGGCG
>CADEEH010000029.1 GCA_902826305.1 uncultured Burkholderiales bacterium | reverse complement strand
CGATCGCGCCGTGCATCGGATGTTTGATCGGATCACCGAAGCTGCGCAGCGGCAGTGCGCCGAACTCGATCGGCCGGTGCACCGAGTCGCCGCGGGCATCGACGTCGAACTCGCCCGCGTACCAGACGTACGACTTCGAGCACGAGACGGCTGTCCCCGTGCAGGCCGGCAGCAGGCTGCCCTGGAACAGCCCCAGCCGGGCGGTCTCGACCGAATTGACGCCGACGTTGCTGCCATCACCGGTGATCGGGTGCTGCGCGAGCATCGGCGCCGACAGGCTGATCGACGAGGACATCCGGAACTGGTTGACGTTGAAGCCGTCGGTGATCATCGACAGGTAGTTGTGGCCGAAGTGGCCGGTCTGCGGCGTCGGATCGCCGAGTGCCTCGTGGGGCCGGGGTCCGTCGGGCATCTGCGCCGGCAGGTGATTGCGCAGCTTGACCTCGATGCAGGCGCCCGCCGGTGCACGCAGCACCAGCGGCTCGAGCTTGCGCCCGCCACCGTCGAACTCCTGCTGCAGCCGGCGCAGCACGTTGGCGTCCGATGCGGTGCTCATCGGCTCGTCGTCGTCGTTGACGCGGACGAACACGATCGCGTTCGGATCGGCGAGGTTCAGCCGCCGGTTGTAGACCACGCCGCGGCTGCCGAGGCGGCGCGGATCGTTGCATCCGCCGACGAGCTGGCAGGCGCGGACCGCGCTGATGTCGAAGCGGGCCTTCGGTGCCGTCGCCGGGCAGACCTGTGTGGTCCGGTTGATCGCGGTCGACGGGGCGGGCTTCGGTATCGGTGTCCCGCGCAGATCGAACAGTTGCGCCAGGCCGCGCTGTTGCGGCATCACCATCAGGTCGCTGATCCGGGTGGCCGGCGGATAGTGGCCGAACACCCGCAGCGTGCCCCACATGCCGTCCCAGAGCTGGTCGACCGAGGTGCCCCAGTACAGGTAGTCGAGCCGTTCGGCGCTGTTCGGTGTCGGCCGGATGTCGAACTCGAAGTGTTCGGAGATGCCGATCGGCTGCGTCGCCACCAGCCCCGAACGCGGATGATCCGGTTCGCGCAGCCAGCGCACGCCGTTCATGCCGAATACGTGCTGGGCTTCCTGCGCCCCCTGGATCAGGCGGAACTGCAGCTTGTCGCCTTCGTAGGCGGCAGGGATCGGCGTGGCCGGGTCGCCGAACCGGCGCCACGGGTCGCCGCGCACGAGGCCTTGCCTGCAGCCCACGGGCAGCTCGGAGGCGGGCAGGATCGCGCAGTGGAAGTCGCGACGCCAGCGTTCGACCTCGGCCAGGGCGTCACCCAGCCGGCTCGTCAGCGGCCGGCCGTCGGCGTCCGCCGCCGCACTCGCGGCGAGTGATGCCCGGGTCTGTCGCGACACCAGCGCGATCGGATCGGGCACCGCGTGCACGAAGGCGGTGTAGTCCTGCGTTGCCAGCCGGCGGTCCCGATCGGCGTGGGCGAGGGTGCTCATCAGGTTCGCCGGGTCACCGGTGCAGGTCAGCCGTTTCGCCGTGTCCTTCTCGTCCGGATCACACCGGGTCTGCGTGAAGCGAAAGCCACCCAGTTCCGGCTCGGCCGTATCGGTGCGGATGTCGGTGATCCGCAGCGGCACCGGCTCGTGCCGGTAGTTGACGAACTGACTGCCCGGATCCTCGGACGAGATGCCCAGCGGCTGCGCGAGGTTGCGTGCGACGAAGCGCTGGCCGAGCCGCAACGCCGACTCGTCGCGTTTCTCCGGATTGATCGGCTCGAGGGCGGTGTTGTACAGGATGCCGAAGTCGGCGAACGCGAGCAGGTATTCGCGGCGGGTCTGGTCGTTCGCCCGATCGGGACCGCAGTCGTTGCCGGGCCCGGGATGCCAGGCCGGGTCGAGCGGGTTGGTGTCGTTGCGGCCGATGCACTTCGGCGCGACGATGTTGGCCGCCAGGCTGGTCGGTCCGCCATCCTCGCGGACCGGGATCGGCGCGCGCAGTTCGTCGCGGCCGACCTTGCGCGGCGTCGCGCGTTCACGGCAGATCGCGTCGTGGCGATCGGACAGGTTGGCGCCGCCGATGACCATCGTCGCCCGCTCGGCGGGTGCGGCGCGGCACAAGGCGTCCCAGTCCAGCGTCGCGGTGTCCAGCGGCAGCCAGACCGAATTCGCCGGCTCGACGACCAGCGCCGAGTACAGGCCGTGCTGCTGGTGTGAACTCGGTCCGAAGTGATCGTGGGTGAACACGGTGCGCAGCGTGTGGTCCTTGCCGTTGGCATTGATCAGCGGATCGGCCCACCAGCGCTGCACGGTGCGCTGCGCGCCGCAGAACGGATGGGTCCTGGCCAGTTCGTGGCGATCCATCAGGTGCGCGTCGGGCGGGCACTGACCCCGGGTCCGCAGCGACTCGCACAGCCGGTCGCCAGCCGTGCACGGCGCGATGAACATCGGATGGGTCTTGAAACGCAACCGGTCCGGCGCGCCGCTCGCGGCGCGGGCACGGTTGATCGCGAATACACGCTCCTGCACTTCCTCGGGCGAGAACGTGCCGTCCTCGTAGTTCCAGCCGTTGCCCGAGCCGTCCGACGAGGTGACGTCGAACTTCACCAGGTGGATGTGCTGGCCGATCGTGTCGGTCGGCGTGTAGACCTGGAAGTCGTCCAGCGCCAGCGCGTTGGGCATCAGGTTGGTCGCCTTGAACTCGATGCATTCTCCCGAGTTCGCGCGGAAGAACAGCGGCTCGGGCATCTTGACGCGGGTGTTCGGATCGATGATGTCCTTGACGTCCTGCTCGAGGGCGACGAGGCGCGCCTGCGGATCGAACCAGCCGTGTTTGTTGACCGTCAGCTCGGTCTGCACGTAGGCGGCGCGATAGCGGCGCATCACCGGCTCGTCGGGGCAGGGGTCGGCAAAGGGTGCACCGGGTTTCGGCGGGCGGCCGTTGACGTGGAACACCGGTGTGCCGACGGGGGTGTCCTGTCCGGTGACCGTCGCCGCGAACTCGGTCCGGTAGCCGACCTTCGAATGGGCATCCTCCGGTGTCGAGGGCAGCGTCACTTTCGGCGCATCGGGGAGCACCGCATCACCCGCGTGGAACGTCATCGCACCGCGTTCACGCTCGCTGCCCCGGTGCGGCAGCAGGCTCACCGATCCGATCTGCTCCCAGACCTCGGCCAGTGCGGTCAGCGCCTGCGGGTTCTGCGCATAGACCTTGGCCGCATTGATGCGGGCGGTCAGCCCACCCTTGGCCAGCGCCTCGTTGACCACGTCCTGGTTGACGAGACGGGTCTCGCTGACCGCCGGCCGTGTCCGGTTCGCCCCGGGCCGTGTGTTGCTCAGATGGTGGCGCGGCAGGCCGCCGTCGACGATCGACGCATCCTCGACGGTGCCGTCGGCCAGCGGCGCGTCGCCGGTGCGATCCATGTCCAGCGGCGGCTGCGGCGGCCGGTGGCCGGCCTCGGCCTCGATATAGAACGGATAGCCGCGGAACTGCGCGCCCGGCATCGGCGCCAGCGCGCTGCCGGGCAGCGGCACCAGCGCGGGATTCTCGATGCCCTGGGCGACCTCGGCATCGGGCAGGTTGCGCCCACGCGGATTGCGCTTCGGATCGAACAGCCCCGGCGTGCCGTCCTCGAACGCGTCGTGTACACGCCAGAGTTCCCACATGCCCTGCGCGAAGTGCGGATACAGGTGGCAATGGAAGATCGAGTCGCCGGGCGCCAGGTTGCGATTGCCCGAGCCGCCGTGGCTGATCTCGTACGAGAACCCGGCCCCGGGCGAGATCGTCTGCGAGTCGAGGTAACTCGACCCTTTCTCGCTCGCGTCCATCACCCACTGGTGGGCGTGCAGGTGGAAGACGTGGGTTTCCTTCGGGCCCGCGTGCAGGTTGCGGAAGCGGACCGGATCGTTCAGGTACGAGTGATGGACGTTGGACGGGTCGTCGGGATACATCGCCCCGGCGGGTGCCTTGCCTTGTGCATCCCATTTCAGCAGCAGCGCCGGATCGCCGTTGACCCATGAACTGAGGAAGAACTCCTCGGCGCGGCATTCGGGGCAGTCGCGCGCCGGACCGACCTTGCGATTGCGTGCGATCACCATCGCACCCATGCCGCCGGTGCCGTAGTTGATCCCCATGCCGTCCTTCAGGTAGGCGAGCGGATTGTCCTCGTCCTCGAGCTCGGCGAACGCCTGCACCGCCTTGACCTCGTCGTGCAGGATCACCGTGAATTCGCGGAACGAGCGGCCGCACGAATTGCCGTCGGCGTACGAACTGCAGCGGCGGTCCGGCGACGTCGTGTCGTTGTGGTCCTTCGTAGGGCCGCGCAGCGCGACGATCGCGTTCAGGTCCGAGTGCACGATCCGGTCGCCGTCGAGCATCGCCAGGATCGGCAGTCCCTTGAGCGGGCCGCCGGCATGCCGGGCCGAGTCGTAGCGGATGCGGGCGTACGGATGGCGGCGGCCGGACGCTTCCGTGGCCGCGCGCAGTTGCGCGTGGGTCACCTGTGAGCGGTACCACAGGGAACCCTTGGGCTCGACGTTGACCGCGCCGAACAGCCCCAGGCCGAGCTGGCCGCCATCACCTTCACCACCGACCGTGGCGGCGTTCGAATAGGCGAAGAAGGTGCCCTCGCGGAACGCCTTGAACCGGTAGACCGCACTCTGGCCCGGGAAGATCGTGCCGCCCTGGCGCTCGAGTGTCTCGGCCAGATCCGGCGGGGTCGACGGATGCACGACCGAGGTGTTCAGGCCGACGTTGCCCTGGCCCAGGCCACACAGCCAGGGCCGCGTGCGGCTCGCCCTCGGACACCGCTCGGGACGGATCGCCTGGACTTCCAGCCCCGTCACGTGGAACGTCACGCCACGGGTGTGCGCGACGTCATTGCTGATCGCGTTCGGCGTGACCAGCTCGCGACCGCTGCGGCCGTCCTTCGGATAGACGACACCGGGCGGATCCTCCTGGTGCGAGGGCACCTTGCCGCCGGTCACCCGAGGTCCACCCGAACGGTCCTCCTCGATGGCGGGTGCGAGCAGGTTGTGCAGCGTGACCTCGAGGCAGTCGCCCTCGTTCGCACGCAGCACCAGGGGCCGCGGTCGTTTGTCGCCGCGCAACTGCACATGGCCCGGGGCGCGTGGCCACTTGTCGTCGGTCAGCGGCGAGCCGTCCTCGAGGACGACGTCATGGCGCAATGCGTACAACATCCCGGCCGGATTGAACGCACCGAGCCGGTTGAGCACGATCGCCTGCTCGAAGGCGACGACCTCGGCCTTCAGTACACGGGCGCAGCCGTCGGCGGTCGCGGCGGAGGCCACGCTGGCGCACGACACGATGCTGGCGACGGCGACGGTCGCAACGCAGAACGATGCCGAGTTGCCAATGCGCGTGCGCAGGGGTTGGCTCGTGTGCCCCCTCGATGTCATCGCTCCCCCTGCCAGCCCATGGATCGGATCGGCGCGATGGTTCACGCCGCCTGATTCATTGTCCGCAGTGACCGACTGGGGGACATCCCGTGGACGCGGTATCCCCGGCCGCGGTCGCGAGGGACCGATCGGCGGATCGCCCGCGAGGCGAGCGCGTCAGGTGATATGGGTCAGGGCCGGCGGCTCGGTCCCGCGCGCGGGCCGGCGACGGATCAGGGCTTGCGGGGGCGATCCTTGTCCGCGCCGGACGCTCCGGCGGCCGGGTCCTGCGGCTTCTGATCGCCGATGACGGACTTCAGCGGACAGACCGCGAACACGGGACACTTGCGGCAACCGACGGCGATCGCAACGGGGCAGACGGTCATGACGAGCCTCCTGTCGGGAACACGCAGCAGTGGTCAGGGCGTTGATGCGTCGCCAGTATGCCTGAAGCCGAGCATCGACCGTGTTTCCGTCGGCGAGGCCACCGCGCGTCCCGCGCGGCGCGCGCAGCGTGCGAGTTCGTCGACCAGTTCGCCGTTGCCGCGGGCGCGGCGGCCGTCGGGCAGATAGAACGTGTCCTCGAGCCCGGTGCGCAACATGCCGCCCAGTTCGGCCGCGCGCTGGTGCACGGGCCAGATCTCGGCGCGCCCGATCAGCGTCGCCTGCCAGGGCGAACCCGGCACGATCCAGCGCGGCAGCATCGCGAGCAGGTCGGCGTCGGCCGGCATTCCCGAGGCGACGCCCATCACGAAGTTGTATTCCGCGTGTTCGGCGAGTCCGGCCTTCAGGTACATCGCCACCGAGCGGACGATGCCGACGTCGAAACATTCGAATTCGGGGCGGGTGCCGGTTTCGGCCATCACGGCCAGGAACGCGCCCACCTTCTCGACCGGATTGTCGAACACCATCGGTGGCCAGGCCCAGCGGCCGTCGTCGCGGATCTTCAGGTAGTTCAGGCTGCCCGCGTTGCAGGCGGCGATCTCCGGGCGCAGCCGGCGCAGGCAGGCAATCGGCCCGTCGATGTCGGGACCAATCACGCCGGTGGTCAGGTTGATGATCACGCCGGGACAGGCGGTACGGATCGCGGCATCGACCGCGGCAGCGACCTCGGGATCCCACGACGGCAGATGACCCTGTCCCGCCTGCTGGCGCCGCAGGTGCACGTGCATGATCGACGCACCCGCGTCGAACGCCTCGCGCGCCGAGCGGGCCATCTCGTCGACACCAACCGGCACCGGATGCTGGCGCGGATCGGTCAGCACGCCGGTCAACGCACAGGTCAGTATCGCCTTGTCCATCGCGTCACCTCGCCGTTGTCGTGTCACGCGGCCGGAGCGGCCGGCGCCAGCTCGATCACCACGTCGCCCTGGGCGACCGGGTCGCCGGCACGACGGCGGACCGCGATCACGCGGGTCGTGAACGGTGCGTCCAGCCACAGTTCCATCTTCATCGCCTCGACACTCGCCAGCCGCTGACCCGCCTCGACCGCGTCGCCGGCGTCGACCAGCAGTTGCCCGAGCAGGCCGGCGATCGGTGCCCGGACCTGCCGCGCAGCGTCGGCGCCGCCGCCACGCGTTGCCCTGACCGGCGCCGTGAAGACGAAACTCGCCGCATCGATCGCCAGATGCAGCACATCCCCGTCACAGGCGACCTGGACGCGGCGACTCAGGCCGTCGACGTCGACCCGGGTCGCACCCGCGCCGGCGTCGACGGGGGTGTCGCCCGGACCGTGGACGATCCGCACGCAGCGTGTCGTCTCGCCGAGGCGCACGGCGAACGTGGCGGCGTCGTGCTGCGTGATCGTCATCCGCCGCGAGTCGCCGCCACTGACCAGTTCGAGGGGCCAGCTCGCCAGCCCGGCCGGTCGCCAACCGCCCGCACCGGAACCGGCACAACGCAACGCGGCGGCGATCGACCAGGTGTCCTCGTCGGGCCGCGGCGCCTGCAGCAACGGATGACCCTGCGCCCGCCAACGGTCCAGCAGCCCGGTGTCGATCGCCGCCTGCGCGAAGGGGGTGTCGCACAGCAGGTCGCGCAGCAGTCGGCCGTTGTGGGCGATACCGAGCAACGCGCCGTTCTCCAGCGCGCGCGCCAGCCGGCGCGTCGCCTGCGGGCGGTCGCGACCGTGGGCGATGACCTTGGCGATCATCGAGTCGTACCAGGGGGGCACCTGCTGGCCGTCGGTGATGCCGGCGTCGACGCGCAGGTCCGGTCCCGTCGGCGGACACACCCAGCGCAGCACACGCCCGGCCTGGGGCGCAAAATCCGCGTACGGATCCTCGGCGCACCAGCGGGCCTCGATCGCGCAGCCGTCGAAGCGGACCTGCGATTGTGTCAGCGGCAACGGCTCGCCGGCCGCAATCCGAAGCTGCCACTCGACCAGGTCGATGCCGGTGATCATCTCGGTCACCGGATGCTCGACCTGAAGCCGCGTGTTCATCTCGAGGAAATGATGTCGACCGTGGCTGTCGACGATGAACTCGACCGTGCCGGCGCCGACATAACCGATCGAGCCGGCGAGTGTGAGCGCATCGCGATGCAGCCGCTCGCGCAGGTCCGCCGGCAGGTGTGGTGCCGGTGCCTCCTCGATGATCTTCTGGCGCCTGCGCTGCGTCGAGCAGTCGCGATCGCCGAGGTGGATCAGCGCACCGTGGCGATCACCGATCACCTGCACCTCGATGTGTCGTGCGTCGTCGATCGCCCGTTCGAGCATCAGCCGGTCGTCGCCGAAGGCGCTGGCCGCCTCGCGTGCGGCCGCGCCCAGCGCCGACTCCAGTTCGTCGGCTGAGCCGACCCGTCGCATGCCGCGCCCGCCGCCGCCGGCGATCGCCTTGACCAGCACCGGATAACCGATCGCGTCGGCCTCGGTCCGCATCCGCGCCGGCGAGTGATCGTCGCCGCGATAGCCGGGCACGACCGGCACACCGGCCGCTTCGGCGCGCGCCTTTGCGGCCGCCTTGTCGGCCATCGCGCGGATCATCGCGCCGGTCGGACCGACGAACACCAGGCCCGCCCCGACGCAGGCGTCGGCGAAGTCGGCGTTCTCCGCCAGGAAGCCGTAGCCCGGATGCACCGCCTCGGCTCCGGCGCGGCGCGCGGCATCGACCAGCCGGTCGATGCGCAGGTACGAGTCGGCCGCGGCGTGGCCGCCGAGCGCGACCGCGAGATCGGCGGCCGGCACGTGGGGCGAGCCGGCATCGGCGTCGCTGTGGACCGCCACGGTGCGCAGGCCCATCTCACGCGCGGTGCGGATCACCCGGATCGCGATCTCACCGCGATTGGCCACGAGCAGCGTCGAGAACACGGCGGGTCGCTGCGCGGCGGCGGTCGGACCGGCTCAGCGTCGCCGGCCGGGCAACGTGCCTTCGTACTTGCAGATGATGCCCAGCATCACCTCGTCGGCGCCGCCGCCGATCGACATCAGGCGGCCGTCGCGATACATCTGCGACAGCGGGTTCTCCCAGCTGTAGCCGAGCCCGCCCCAGAACTGCAGGCAGCTGTCGGACACTTCGCGCAGCAGCCGTCCGCACTTGAGCTTGGCCATCGACGCCAGCCGGGTCACGTCGTTGCCGTCGATGTACTGTTCGATCGCACTCCAGGCGAGCGCACGCATCGACTCGACCTCGGTGCGCAACTCGGCGAGCCGGAAATGCACGACCTGGTTGTCGAGCAGCGGCTGGCCGAACGCATGGCGTTCACGCGTGTACTCGATCGTGCGGTCGATCATCCGGTCGAGCATGCGCAGCGCATTACACGCCGCCCACAGCCGTTCCTCCTGGAACTGCTGCATCTGGTAGGTGAATCCCTTGCCGGGTTCGCCGACCACGTTGCGCACCGGCACCCGGACCTCGTCGAAGAACAGCTGCGCGGTGTCCGACGAGTTCATGCCGATCTTGCGGATCTTCTGCCGGCTGATGCCCTTGGCATCCATCGGCACCATGATCAGCGACTTGTTGCGATGTGCGGGACCGTCGTCGGTGTTGGCGAGCAGGCAGCACCAGTCGGCCTTCATGCCGTTGGTGATCCACATCTTCGAGCCGGTGATCACCCAGTCGCCGCCGGCGACGCGCGCCGACGTCTTCACCGCGGCGACGTCCGATCCGCCACCGGGCTCGCTGATGCCGACACAACCGACCTGATCGCCGGTGATCGCGGGGGCGAGGAACTCGCGGCACAGTGCCGGAGAGCCGTAACGCGCCAGCGCCGGCGTGCACATGTCGGTGTGCACACCGATCGCCATCGGGACGCCGCCGCAGTCGCAGTCGCCGAGTGCTTCGGCCATCACCATCGAATACGAGAAGTCCAGCCCCAGGCCGCCGTATTCCGGCGAATACTTGATGCCGAGCAGGCCCAGGTCACCCAGTTTCTTGAACAGCTCGTGGCTCGGAAACTGCTCGGCCGCCTCCCAGGCCGCCACATGCGGGTTGATCTCCTCGGCGACGAAGCGCGCGACGGTGTCGGCGAGCTGGCGGTGTTCGGCGGTCAGTTTCAACGCGTCACTCCTGCAGGCGGGTTCGTGATCCTAACCGGGATGGGGCCGGCGCGGGTTGGCGGCGCCGCAGGCCCGCAGGGCATCGGACGGACGACTTCGAGCGGTGATGGGCCGTGAGGACACCCGTCAGTGGACAAGGGCCTGTGACGGGCCCTAGAACCGGGCGACACCGAACGTGTTCGGCCGCAGCGACCGACGCGCCGCCTCGGCGATCACCGTCAGCGCCAGGGCGAGCACACGCCGGGTATCGCGCGGATCGATGATGCCGTCGTCCCATAGGCGGGCGGTGCCGAACAACGCGCCGGACTCGATCTCGAGCCGCTCGCGCAGCGCCTGCGCGCCGGCGGCGACCGCGGCCGCCTGCTGCGGGCCTTGTGCCGCGCGTGTGCGGCCGACGATGGTCATCACCTGTGCCGCCTGGGCGGCACCCATGACCGCGGTGCGGGCCGACGGCCAGGCGAAGATGAAGTCCGGGTCGAAGCCGCGGCCGCACATCCCGTAGTTGCCGGCACCGAACGAGCCGCCGAGCACGATCGTCAGCTTCGGCACCCGGGCATTGGCCACCGCCTGGATCATCTTCGAGCCGTGTTTGATCGCGCCGGCACGTTCGGCCACCGAGCCGACCATGTAGCCGGTGGTGTTCTGAAGGAAGACCAGTGCGATGCCGGCCTGGTCGCAGGCCTGGATGAACTGCGCGGCCTTGGTCGAGCCGGCGGGCTGTATCGGCCCGTGGTTGGCGATCACGCCGACCGCGGTGCCGGCGATGCGCGCATGACCGCAGACCGTGTCGGTGCCGTATTCGGCCTTGAACTCGAGGAAACGCGATTCGTCGACGATCCGTGTGATCACTTCGCGCGGATCGAAGGGTTCGCGCTCGTCGACAGGCACACAACCGGGCAGCTCGTCGACCGGATAACGGGGCGCGGACCGGTCGACGTCGCAGGGCAGTGCCGGATCCCAGTCGAGGTGACCCAGCAGCTCGCGGGTGGTGGTGATCGCATCCGCGTCGTCGTCGGCCAGGTATTCACCCAGGCCGGTGATGCGCGCGTGGGTCAGTGCACCGCCGAGTGTTTCCTCGTCGGCATCCTCGCCGATCGCGGCCTTGACCAGTGGCGGGCCGGCCAGATAGATGCTCGAGCGGCCGCGCACCAGCACGACGTAGTCGGCCAGGCCCGGCAGGTACGCGCCACCGGCGGTTGATGCCCCGTGCACGACTGCGATCTGCGGGATGCCGGCGGCCGACAGGCGCGCCTGGTTGGCGAAGCTGCGTCCGCCCTCGATGAAGATCTCGCTCTGGTAGAGCAGGTTCGCGCCGCCGCTCTCGACCAGATGGATCATCGGCAACTTCTGCCGGCTCGCGATCTCCTGGGCCCGCAACGTCTTGCGCAGTCCCATCGGCGGTACGGTGCCGCCCTTGATCCCGCTGTCGCTCGCGGCCACCAGGCAGCGCCGGCCGGCCACCACGCCGATGCCGACGATCGAGCCGCCGCCCATCACCGTGTCGTGGCCGTCGTCGTCGTGCATGCCCAGGCCGGCGAGCGGGCACAACTCCAGGAAGTCGCTGCCCGGATCCAGCAACCGGGCGACGCGCTCTCGCGGCAGCAGCTGCCCACGCTCCTCGAAGCGCGCCCGGCGGGCGTTCGACGTCTCGCGCACCCTGGCCTCGAGGGCACGCACCTCGGCCAGGCGCGCCGACATCCGCTCGGCATTGGCGCGGAACGACGGTGTGTGGGGATCGATGGCGCTCTCGAGCGTGGGCATGGGGGAGCGCGGGTCCGATCGAATTCAGGCGGGGTTGCGGGGATTTAACGTCAGGGTCTCTGCCGCGTCAATCCGGCCCGGTCCGCCGCCGCCGAGCTTCTCGCGTGATGCGCTAGCATGTCCATCCACGCTTGTTGTGCTCGAGGGGACATGGTCGGGGAAGCGGAGGGCCGCGCTGGCGACAACGGCGAGTCTCCGGTCAAATCGATCAGCCGCGCGATGCGGCTGCTGAGGATACTGGCCGGCAAGACCCACGACGGCGTCATGCTGATCGAGATCGCGAAGGATGCCGGGCTGGGCAACACGACGACCCATCGCCTGCTGGCCGCCCTGGTCGAATCCGGTTTCGTGTTCCAGGATCCGGTCACCCGGAGGTACAGGCTGGGGGTCGCCGCCGCATTGCTTGCGCATCAGGCCGGCGCGCAGGCGGTTGCGCAGACCGCGCAAGTCTTCGTCGAGCGACTCGCGTCGAGTACCGAGGACACGGCGTTCGTCTCGGTTCCCGAGGGCAGGTATTCCGTGTGCATCGCACGTGCCGTGGGTCAATTCCCGATCCGTACGCTGTCACTGGAGGTGGGAGGTCGGCGACCGCTGGGTGTCGGTGCCGGCAGCCTGGCGCTGCTTTCCGCGATGACGGACGCCCGGATCGAGCGCGTGCTGGCGTGGCATGCGGACAGCTACGCCGAGTTCCCGGCCTTCAACGACAAGGTCATCCGACGCATGGTCGAGAGGACACGCAGCGACGGTTACGCGCTCAACGAGGGGCACGTCGTGAAGGGAATGTCCGCGATCGGCGTCGCGGTCCTCGACCGTGAAGGGATGCCCGTGGCCGCGCTGAGCGTCTCGGCGATCTCCGAGCGTCTCTCCGGGACGCGCCTCAGGACGACGGCGAAGATGCTCGCTCGTGAGGCCCTGTCGATGTCCGCCAGCCTGCAGGCGCCGGCCGCCTGAGACGACTCGTCTGCCCGGCTTCGGGCGCGCAAGGCCACTCGGACCGTACCGAGCCGACCCGATGTTTCTCATCGCGCTCGCGCCGCGACCCATGCCGCGCCCCGGGCGCTCGATCACGAGCAGCGAAGGCCGTTCATCTTGTGGTGGACGATGCGGGCGGATCTCCTTTAGACTTTCCACTAAACGGAAGTCTAGTTTCCGTTATACGGAAACAACGTTGGGAGACATCATGACCGGACATCCTCGACGCACAGCCCTGCTGGGCGCCGCGGCCACGGCGGCCGCCATCGGTCTGCCGCTGCTGCCCCGCTTCGCAAAGGCCGCCGAATTCACCTACAAGTACGGAAACAACCTGCCTCCGGCCCATCCGATGAACATCGCGGCCGGCAAGGCGGTCGAGCGGATCAGGGAGCAGACGCAAGGCCGCCTCGAGATCCAGATCTTCCCGAGCAGTCAGCTCGGCGCCGACACCGACATGATGAGTCAGGTCAGGAACGGGGCGCTGGAGTTCTATACCCAATCGGGGCTCGTGCTGGCCAACATCGTGCCGGTCGCCGGAATCAACGGCATCGGGTTCGCGTTCGCCGACTACGACGTGCTCTGGGCGGCGATGGACGGCGATCTCGGCGCACGGGTCCGCGCCGAGATCGAGAAGGTCGGCCTGGTCCCGATGAAGCGCATCTGGGACAACGGCTTTCGCCAGATCACCTCGGGTGCGAGACCCGTCACGACGCCGTCCGACCTGAACGGATTCAAGATCAGGGTGCCCGTCAGTCCGATCTGGATCTCGCTGTTCAAGGCCTTCGGGGCCTCGCCGACGTCGATGAACTTCAACGAGGTGTATACGGCGCTGCAGACGAAGATCGTCGATGGACAGGAGAACCCGCTCACGCTGCTCGAGTCCGCGAAGCTCTACGAAGTGCAGAAGTACTGCGCGTTGACGAACCACATGTGGGACGGGTTCTGGTTCGTGGCGAACCGGCGCGCGTGGGACAGGCTGCCGGCCGACGTCCGCGATATCGCCGCCCGGAACCTGGATGCTGCCGCCATGGAGCAGCGCGCGATGCTGGCGGAGCAGGCGAAGTCCGTGCGCTCGAAGCTCGAAGGCTTCGGCATGGTGTTCAACACGCCGGACGCGAACGCGTTCCGCGACGTCCTGAAGCAACGCGGCTTCTACACCGAGTGGAAGGCGAAGTTCGGTGATGACGCATGGAGCCTGCTCGAGAAGTACACCGGCAGGCTCGGTTGACGTCTGGTGAATCCGCGATGAGCCCGGACGCCGCGGCGAAACGTGTGATCGACGATGCCGGATCACAGATGCCGCGGCCGGGCATCCGGACGATGCTTCGACGGTCCGGCACCGGAGCGCTCGAGGGCGTCGCCGCCGCCCTGGTGGGATGTGAGGTGCTGCTGCTGCTGGCCGCGGTCTTCGCGCGCTACGTGCTCGATCGGCCGCTCACCTGGGGCGACGAAGCGGCATCGATCGTGTTCGTCTGGCTGGCCGCGGTCGGCGCCGCGCTGGCCATGCAACGTGACGAACATCTGCGGCTGACGGTTCTCGTCGCCGCGCTGCCTGCGCACTGGCGCGACAGGCTGGAGACCTGCACGCTGGCGCTGGGCGCGCTCTTCTCGGCGCTGCTGATCCTGCCCGCGGCCGCACACGTCATCGACGAGTCGATCGTGACGATGCCCGGTCTGGGTGTGCCGGCGACCTGGCGCACGTCGGCGATGCTGGCCGCCGCGGTTCTGTTGTGCTGGACGAGCCTTCTTCGCCTGCTCGACAGACCCAAAGGCCGGGACTTCTGGTTCGGTGTGGTGTCCTGTGCACTCATCGCATTGGCGGTCTGGTCCTTGCAGCCCGCGCTCGCCGGGCTCGGACGGCTCAATCTCGCGCTTTTCTTCATCCTGGGCGTCGGCCTCGGGGTCGCCGGCGGGCTGCCCATCGCCTTCACCTTCGGCCTGGCAACGGTCGCGTACCTGGCCACGACGACCCAGGTGCCACTGGCGGTTGTCGTCAGCCGGATGGACGAGGGCATGTCGAGCCTGATCCTGCTGTCCGTCCCGGTCTTCGTGCTGCTGGGATGTGTGCTGGACGCCACCGGCATGGGAAAGGCCATCGTCGACGTCCTGAGCGCATTGGTCGGCCACGTCAGGGCCGGGATGTCGTACGTGCTGCTCGGTTCGCTGTTCGTCGTCTCCGGCATCTCGGGCTCGAAAGTGTCCGACATGGCGACCGTGGCGCCGGCGCTGTTCCCGGAGATGCGAAGGCGTGGCCACAGGCCGCGCGACATGGTCGCGTTGCTTGCCACCGGCGCGGCGATGGCGGACACGGTGCCGCCGAGCATCGTCCTGATCGTCATGGGAGCGGTGGCCGGGGTGTCGATCGCCGGCCTCTTCCAGAGCGGCTTCGTGGTCGCCGGGGTGCTTCTGGCGGCGCTGCTCGCGCTCGCGCGCTGGAAGGCGCGCAATGAAGACATGACGGGTGCACAACGTGTCGCGCCGGGACTGGTCGTGCGGCTGCTGTTCATCGCCGCGCCCGCGCTGCTCCTTCCATTCCTGATCCGGGGGGCGGTCGGCGGCGGCGTCGCCACGGCCACCGAGGTCTCGGCCATCGCGGTCCTGTACGCGATGGCGGTCGGACACGTGTTGTACGGCGGCATCCCGTTGCGACGGTTCTACTCGATGCTTGTGGAGACCGCGGCGCTCAGCGGCGCGATCCTGCTCATCCTCGGGACGGCGTCGGCGATGGCGTGGGCGATCACACAGACCGGCGTCGCCTCGAGCCTGTCCCGATGGTTGTCGGCGCTGCCGGGCGGATGGATCGGATTCATGGCAGTCACGATCGCCGTCTTCGTCCTGCTCGGATGCATCCTGGAAGGACTGCCCGCGGTGGTCCTGCTGGCGCCGATCATGTTTCCGATCGCCCGCAAGCTGGGCATCCACGACATCCACTACGCGATGGTGGTCGTCTGCGCGATGAATGTCGGGCTGATGATGCCGCCGATCGGTGTCGGCTTCTACCTCGCGTGCCGCATCGGCGGCGCCGAGCCGGACGAGGTGATGGCGGCGATCTGGCCGTACCTCGCGGCCCTGCTCGGGGGCGTCGCGCTGATCGCGGCGATTCCCGCCATTTCGACCTTTGCGCTCTGAACCGAGCGGAGACAGCAGCATCCATGACACGATCAGCCCTCATCACCGGCGCCTCCGCGGGCATCGGTCGCGCGACCGCGGTGCGTCTGGCCGCCGACGGCTATCTGATCATCAACGTCGATCGCTCGCCGCCGCAGGCGCTCCTCGCCGGCGAGCGATACGTGGCGGCCGACCTGGCTCGACCGGCGGACTCGGCCGGCCTGTTCGAATCGATCGCCGGCGAGCACGAGGTCGCCGTGCTGGTCAACAACGTCGCCACCGTGCGCCCCGCCTCGGTGGAGGACGCAACACTCGATGACCTGGACGCCGTGGTCAGGCTCAACCTCGGCACGGCTCTCGTCGCGACGCAGGCGGTCGTCGGCCGGATGAAGGATCGGGGCTACGGGCGGGTCGTCAACATCTCCAGTCGTGCCGCCCTCGGCAAGGAACTGCGCTCGGTCTACGCCGCCACCAAGGCCGGCCTCAACGGGCTGACCCGGACCTGGGCGCTGGAGCTCTCCCGATACGGCATCACCGTCAATGCCGTGGCGCCGGGACCGATCGACACGGCGCTGTTCAGGCAGGTCAACCCCGCGGACAGTCCGCGCACTCGGGCGATCCTGGAGGCGATTCCGGTGCGGCGGCTCGGGCAGCCGGAGGACATCGCTCACGCCGTGGCCAGCCTCGTCGACCCGCGCAGCGGATTCATCACCGGGCAGGTGCTCAACGTCTGTGGCGGCATGTCGATCGGAGCAGGGTGAACACGCGATGACGGATACACATCACATCTCGGGAGGCGAAGCGCTGGCACGGATGCTCCGGGAGGCTGGGGTGGGGCCCATGTTCGGCATGGGAGGATTCCAGTTCCTGCCGTTCTACGACGCTGCACGCCGGCTCGGACTGCAGCACCACCTCGTCAACGACGAACGGGTCGGTGCCTTCGCGGCGGATGCGTATGCCCGGGTCGCGGGCAGACCGGGGGTCTGCGACGGGACCCTCGGGCCCGGCGCGACGAACCTGCTCACGGGCCTGGTGGAGTCGCTCAACGCGGGTGTGCCGATCGTCGCGATGACAAGCGACACCCATCGCGCGCACTCGTGGAAGAACATGACCCAGGAATGTCGACAACTGGAGATGCTGCGACCCGCGGTCAAGGAGGTGATCCGCGTCGAGCGCATCCAGCGGATTCCGGAGCTGGTCCGTCGGGCCTTCGCGGTGGCGACCGCCGGCCGTCCCGGGCCGGTTGTCCTCGATTTTCCGGAAGACGTGGTGCACGAGGAATTCTCCTTCCCCGATACGGACTTCTGGATCGATGCGGCCACCACGCGAGCCGCGGGGCGGCGTTGCGGTCCGTCCGCGAACGACCTCGAGCGCGCCGCGCTGCTGCTGTCGCAGGCGAGCCGCCCGCTGCTTCTCGTCGGCGGTGGTGTCCACCTCGCCCAGGCCTGGACGGAACTGCGCCAGCTCGCCGAACAGGAGTGCATCCCGGTCGCGCACACGATGAGCGGCAAGGGAAGCATCGCCTGCAACCACGGTCTGTCGGTCGGACTCTTCGGGCGCTTCGACAGGATCGCCAACGCGCTGATCGCCACGTCGGATTGTGTCCTCGTGGTCGGCTGCAAACTCGGCGAGGTCGCCACGAAGCGGTTCTCGCTCTTCGCCGACACAGCGACGATCATCCATCTCGATGTGCTGGCGGAAGAGTTCGGCCGGACCGCGCGCGCCTCGGTCGCGCTCTGGGGCGACGCGGCCGAAGGCCTGGCGGCATTGAGCCAGCGCCTGGCGCGGATTCCTGATGCCGAGGCACGGCGAGGGCGGCGCGCCACGTATCTCGCGGAGATCCGGGAACGACGTTCGGCCTGGCAGGCGCTTGCCCGGCCGAGATACGAATCCGGCGAGGTGCCGATCAATGTCGGACGCCTGGTGGGCGACCTGCGTCGAGTACTGCCGGACGATGCGATCGTCGTGGCGGACGGCGGCTTTGCCGCCCACTGGACCGCCCTGCTGTTCGACACCCGCCGGGCCGGCAGGACCTATGTGGCCAATCGCGGGCTGGCCTCCATCGGCTACGGGCTGCCCGGGGCCATCGGCAGCAAACTCGCGCGTCCGCAGGCCACGGTCGTGGCGGTGACCGGCGACGGGGGTCTGAACATGACGATCGGTGACCTCGAGACCGCTCGTCGCGTCGGGGCCAACGTCGTGATCGTTGTCGTCAACAATGCCGCCAGCGGCTACATCAAGTCGCTGCAGCACGCGATGTACGGCCCGGGCAGCTACCAGTCCTCGGACCTGATCGAGATGGACTATGCACGCATCGCCATCGCCATGGGTTGCCACGGGATCCGGGTGGTCAATCCCGACCAGCTGACCCACGCGTTCGAGGAAGCCCTGGCGATATGCGACCGTCCGGTGGTCGTCGACGTCTGTGTGACCCGTGATCCGGCACGGATGCTGCCGGCGGCCGACAGCCGGGCGCTGAAGGTCGACCAGGGCGATCGCCCGGTATGACGAAGCGTTGATCGGGCGTTCGACGCGACTGACCGGGGCATCGGGAGATGCAAACGGATTTTCGTCGATTTCGGCCGCTGTGACCACACGTCGGGCGGCGATCGACGCGCCCGGACTGCGCAATTCCTGGCCGTCCGTACGGTCTCCCCTCTCCAGGGGCGTCGCGGAGGCTGGTCGGGGGTCCTGCCAAGGTCGCCCGCCGGTTCACCCGCCCGATTGACGTACAGTCGTGTTTCCTCTTCCAGCATCCGGAATGACGATGGAGATAGTTGTTTTGGCCGCACTGATCCTGCTGAACGGCCTGTTCGCGATGTCGGAGATCGCACTGGTCACGGCACGCAAGTCCCGACTCAAGCGGATGTTCGACGAGGGCGACGCATCGGCGATGGTCGCCCTGAGGCTCGGCGAGGATCCGACCCGGTTCCTGTCGACGGTGCAGATCGGCATCACATCGATCGGGGTGCTCAACGGCATCGTCGGCGAGGCCGCACTCGCCGGACCGCTCGCGGTGTGGCTCGCCGGAATCGGCCTGTCGGCGCCGTATGACGGGTACGCGGCGACCGGGCTGGTCGTCGTTCTGCTCACCTACTTCTCGATCGTGATCGGTGAACTGGTGCCGAAGCGGGTTGGCCAATCCCACCCGGAGTCGCTCGCACGACTGGTCGCCCGTCCTGTCGAATGGCTCGCCGTGGCGACCCGACCTTTCGTCCACCTGCTGTCGATCTCGACGAACGGGTTGCTTCGGCTGCTCGGCGTCAAGGACAACGGGGCCGCCGCGGTGACCGAGGAGGAGATCCACGCGATGTTGGTCGAAGGGACCACGGCCGGGGTGATCGAGTCACACGAGCATGCGATGGTTCGCAACGTGTTCCGCCTCGACGATCGCCAGATCGGATCGTTGATGGTGCCGCGGGCGGATATCATCCTACTCGACGTCGAAGTCCCGTTCGAGGACAACCTCGCCCGCATCGAGCGCAGCGATCACGCCCGCTTTCCGGTCGTCCGCGGCAGGATCGACAAGCTGCTGGGGGTGGTCAACGCGCGCCAGTGGCTCTCGCGTGTCGTCCGTGACGGCGATCGCGAACTGGCGGCGCAGCCGCTCCAGCAGCCGCTGTTCGTGCCCGAGACCCTGACCGGGATGGAACTGCTCGACAACTTCCGATCCTCCGATGTCCACATGGCGTTCGTGATCGATGAATACGGCGAGATCCAGGGCATCGTCACGCTGCAGGACCTGATCGAGGCGATCACCGGCGAATTCCGTCCACGCGACCCGACGCTGTCGTGGGCAGTCCAGCGTGACGATGGAAGCTGGCTGCTCGATGGCCATATTCCGGTGCCCGAGTTGAAGGACCGGCTCGGCCTGGCCACCGTGCCGGAGGAGGAGCGGGGGCGTTACCACACGCTGAGCGGCATGATGATGCTGCTGTCGGGGCGACTGCCGAAGACGGGCGATTCGGTCCAGTGGCAGGGATGGCGGCTGGAGATCGTCGACATGGACGGACGCAGCATCGACAAGGTGCTCGCGGCGCGCGCCGCCGAACCACCGGTCGCGCCGGACGCCGTTTGAGCGGGATCGGCCGGGCCGATGCAGCCCGTGCATGTTTGCCCCGCGTCCCCGCGGCTGGTATGGTGGCCGCACCTCCGACGCGATCCGAGGCCGGAGCCGGTGCCCGGACCGATCGCGCGAGCGATGCGAATCGATGCGGACGATGGCCAGCAGCCCTGAAACCCGGAACCTCGCCGTGTTCTGCGACTTCGAGAACGTCGCGCTCGGTGTGCGCGACGCGAAGTACTCGCAGTTCGACATCCGGCGCGTGCTCGAGCGCCTGCTGCTCAAGGGCAGCATCGTCGTCAAGAAGGCGTACTGCGACTGGGATCGATACAAGGAATTCAAGGGCGCGATGCACGAGGCCGCGTTCGAACTGATCGAGATCCCGCACGTCCGCATGAGCGGCAAGAACTCGGCGGACATCCGGATGGTGGTCGATGCGCTGGACCTGTGTTACACCAAGGCCCACGTCGACACGTTCGTGATCGTCAGCGGCGACTCGGACTTCTCGCCGCTGGTCTCCAAGCTGCGCGAGAACGACAAGACGGTGATCGGCGTCGGGGTCAAGCAGTCGACCTCCGACCTGCTGATGGCCAACTGCGACGAGTTCATCTTCTACGACGACCTGGTCCGGGAGGCGAAGACCCAGCAGAGGTCGACACGGCGACGCGCGCCCGCGAAGGCGCCGGAAGGTGCCGCGAAGAAGGCGACTGGCAAGGCGGCGACGGATCGCACCGACGAACGCGCCCCGCCGCCGGTCGCCGCGCGCGCGGACGAACCGGGCGACGAGGACCGGCGCCAGGATGCGGTGGACATGGTGCTGGAGACCGTCGAGGCGCTGATCGCGGAGCGCGGCGAGGAAGAGAAGATCTGGGGCTCGATGATCAAGCAGACGCTCAAGCGCCGCAATCCGGGATTCAACGAAACCTATTACGGATACCGCGCGTTCAGCGACCTGCTCGAGGATGCACGCGACCGCGGGCTGCTGATCCTCGGCCGCGACGAGAAGTCGGGCGGGTACACGATCCGCCTGCCGGATACCGCCTGACGCCTGCGCGCGGGGATCCCGGGCAGGGATCACCTACGGTCCGAACGCCAGGTTCGGCAGCCAGACCGTCAGCGACGGGAACAGGGTCAGCAGCAGCAGCACGACGGTCATCGCGAACAGGAACGGCATCACCTCGACCGTGTAGCGGCTCATCGGCACCCGCAGCACCTGGCTGCTGATGAACATCATCTGGCCCACCGGCGGCGTGACGCCGGCGATCGTCAGGTTGGTCACCAGCACGATGCCGAAGTGCACCGGGTCGATGCCGGCCTTGGCGATCACCGGCATCAGGATCGGGGTCAGGATGATCAGCGCCGAGGTGCCCTCGACCGCGGTGCAGAGCACGATCAGCAGCCCGTTGAGCAGCAGCAGCATCGCCGTCGGATCGCTGGTCACCGAGATCAGCCAGGCGGCGAGTTTCGGCGGCAGGCGCTCCCAGGCCAGGTAGAAGCCGAACGCGCTGGCCGCGCAGATCATCAGCATCACGGTCGCGGTGTCCAGTGCGCTGTCGCGCAGCAGCGCCGGCAGGTCGGACCACTTCAGGCTCCGGTACGCATAACGGCCGACCAGCACCGTGTAGAGCACGGTGATCGCGCCGGCTTCGGTCGGCGTGAAGATGCCGTAGCGGATGCCCACGATGATGAACACCGGAATCGACAGCGCCCATGACGCGTCGCGCAACGCGCGCCACAGGGCCTGCGACCCGGCGAACGACGTGCGCAGCGGCTTGTAGCCGCGGTGCCGGGCGATCACCCAGGTGGTGACCATCAGCGAGGCGGCCAGCAGCAGTCCGGGGACGATCCCGCCGATGAACAGGCGTCCGACCGACACGTCGGCGATGTAGGCGTAGATGACCAGGCCGATCGACGGCGGGATCAGCGAGGTGATGATCGCCGCACACGAGGTGATCACCGCGGCGAACGCCGGGCTGTAGCCGGCGCGGATCATCTCGGGTCCGAGAGTCTTGGCCAGCATCGCGGCATCGGCGCTCGACGAGGCGGTCAGCCCGCCCAGCAGCGTCGCCAGCACCGTGCACATCTGCGCCAGCGCCCCGGTCAGGTGGCCGACCATCGCGTCGGCGAGCGCGAGGATCCGCGCGGTGATGCCGGCGTGGTTCATGATCGCGCCGGCGAGCACAAAAAACGGCAATGCGAGCAGCGGATACGAGTCGGTCGCGGTGACCATCTTCTGCACGAAGATGTTCAGCGGGATCGACCCGTCGAGCAGGAAGAACGACAGCGCGGCCAGCGCCATCGCGAACGCGATCGGCACGTTGATCAGGAACAGAACCAGCAGCACGATCGCCGGCAGCCAGTCGACGAGGCCAGGGGGTATCAACGACGGGTCCGCTCGGCGATCACCTGCAGATGGCGCACCAGCATCAGCGCCGAACACAGCGCGACCGGGCCGTAGAGCACCGTCATCGGCATGCGCAGCACCGGGCTCGGGTTGGTCCAGGCGTCGATCGCGAAGCGGGTGCCGAAGAACGCCATGAAGGCGAAGAACGCGAGCATCAGCAGGTCCGCGAGCAGCCCGGTCGCCCGGGCGACGGGTGCCGGCAGCCAGCCCAGCGGCATGTCGACCGCCGGATGCAACCGTTGCCTGACCGCCGCCACCGAACCGAAGAAGACGACCCAGGCAAAACCGATGGTCGCGATCTCGCTGGCCCAGGCCGCGGGCTGGGCGGTCACGTAACGCGTGATCACCCCCCAGCCGACGGCGAAGACGACCACCGCCAGCGCCGCCGCCGCGATCGCCTCCTCGGCGTGGTCCAGCGGCGTGTACCGGCGGCGCGTCACGGCGACGCGATGATCTTGCTCACCTGCTCGTGCAGTCCCGGCGTCCATTTCGGGAATGCCTTGTACACGCCGGTGGTCGCCTTCTGGAACGATGGCAGGTCGACGTCGGACACGAAGGTGACACCGGCGGCCTTGAAGCGGTCCATGTAGCTCTGCTGCTGCTCGAGGGTCAGCCGGGTCATGTACTCGCCGGCCTTTTGCCCTTCCTCGAGCAGCACGGTCTGCACGTCGGCCGGCAGCTTGGCGAAATAGGCGGCGTTCATCGGCCACATCACGAACGCGGTGAAGTGTCCGGTCATCGAGATGAACTTGCGTGTCTCGTGCAGCTTGGATCCCCACAACGAACCGAGCGGCGCCTCGGCGGCCTGGACCACGTTCTGCTGCAGCGCGTTATAGACCTCGGCCCACTGCACGGTCGTCGGGCGCGCGCCGATCGCCTTGAAGGTCTCGATCCACATCGTGTTCGGCGGCACACGCACCGTCATCCCGGCGGTGTCCTCGGGTTTGCGGATCGGCTTGTCGGCGATCATGTGCCTCTGGCCGAAGAAGCCGTTGGCCATGATCAGCTTGAAACCTGCGGCCGACAGTTTCTGTTCCGTCGCCTTGTACCAGTCCGATGCGAGCAGCCGCTGGTAGTCCTTCGGATCCTTGACCAGGTACGGACCGTTCAGCACCCCGATGTCGGGCACAAAATCCGACAGGTAGCCGGGGTCGGTGATGTTCATCACGTTGGCCCCCTGCCGGATCATCTCGTTGACTTCCTTGCCCGGACCGAGCTGCTCGCCGGGGAAGACCTGGATCTGCACCTTGTTCTTCGTCCGTTCGGCGACGTTCTTCGCGAAGTACTCGGCGGCCAGGTGTGCCGGTTCGGTCGTCGACAGGGAATGGGCGAAGCGGATCCTGATGTCCTGCGCACCGGCGGGAGCGGCCAGCGTGGCGGCGAAGGTCGCGATCAGGGCCGCGACCGCCGTTCGAAGCGGTGTCATGGAAGTCTCCTCGTTGGGGTTCTGAAGGAACGGGTGGGTGCCGGATCGGATCAGCTCGTGCCGTCCGCGGCCGTGTCGTCGGGCCCGAGTCGGCCACGCTGGCGTGCGCCGGCGTAGAGGATCCGCAGCTGACGGTCGATGATCTCGGCGTGACGAGCCACCGCGGCCGGATGCAGTTCAGCTTCGGGCGCGGTCTCGTGATCGAAGTGGCCGAAGTCGTCGCTGCCGCGGACCAGGGTCGCGGATTCGCGCATCGGCGAGGTCTGATGGACATGGGTCGCGACGTAACGGATCGCGAAGCCGATCCGCGGCCAGGCGGCCCGGTTCGGGTTCGACCCGTGGAACAGCAGGACGTGGTGCAGCGAAAACTCCCCGGGCGCGAGGGTGACGTCGACTGCCCGTTGCTCGTCGACGTCGACCCGGATCTCCTGGCCGCGCGACAGCAAATTGTCGGGTGCGAACGTATCCTCGTGGGGCACCTGGGCATGGTGGGTGCCCGGCACGACCCGCATGCAGCCCGATTGGGCGGTGCTCGGCGTGAACGCGACCCAGGCGGTGACCACGTCGGGCGAGGACAGGCCCCAGTAGGTGCCGTCCTGGTGCCAGCTGACGAAACCGGGGTCACCGGCCGGCTTGTGGAAGAACTGCGAACTCCAGACGAAGAAGTCCGGGCCGAGCACGGATTCGACCGCGTCCAGGATCGGCTCGTGGCGGACGATCCGGTCGAGCTGCGGATAGAGCAGATGGGGCTTCTGGTTGCCGCGGCCGGTGATCCGCGCGGCCCGCGCCTGGTACCACTCGAGGTTGGCCGCGGCCGCTGCGTCGTCGAATGCACGCAGCGGAAAGACGATGCCGTCGGCGCGGTAACGTTCGACCGCGTCGCGGCTCAGCATGGTGTCCACCGTCTCCTCCGGGGCCGCGGTGGCGGCCCGTCCTGTTCCGTCCGACCGGTCGTCGCCGGCTCCGCCGCCAGCGTAGCGGACCTTGATGGTCGACCGCAAGCGCCGCGCGCCGCCGGGCTTATCATCGACGCGACGGATGGGTGAGGCAACGGAACACGACATGAGCGACGCGCTGAACTACCTGGTCAAGGCCCGGCCGCAGACGATGGGCCACTACTTCCGCTTCCTGAAGGAGGCCGGCAGTCAGCTCGATCCGAAGACCCGGGCGTTGATCTCGGTGATCACGAAGGTGCACGCGCAGACCGAGCGTGGATTGCGCCAGTACCTGAAACGTGCACTCGCCGACGGCTGCAGCGCGGCCGAGATCCTCGACGCGTTGCTGATGGCTTTTCCGGCGCTGGGACTGACCCGGATCGTCTGGGCGATCGACGTGATCCTGGCGATGGACCTGCCCGAGTTCGCACTCGACCACATCGGCGCCGAGCCGGCGTGGCACGACCTGCTCGACGCCGAATCACTCGCCGTGGGCGAGACCCGGCGGATCGATCGTGAAGGACGTGGCCTGTTCGTGTTTCGGGACACGAGCCGCTTTCGGGTCTACGACAGCTTGTGCCCACACCAGGGGACGAACATCCCGCATCTCGCGCTGCAGGGCGAAACGCTGACCTGCCCGAAACACGGGTGGGTGTTCGACGTCGCGTCCGGACACTGCGTCGCCGAGGGGGACGCGCCGTTGCGCGAGCACGAATGCCGGACCGAAGGTGGGCGGTTGCTCGCGTTCTGGTGAACCGGCGCCGGCCCGATCGCGGGGCGGCGTGGTGTGCACCACGCGGTCGACCATCCACCCGGCAGCATCAACCCGAGCGGGGATCGCCGCCGACACGTTCGGACGGCGGTGTCCGGGGCACGAGCCGTTCCGGCGCACCGACCACACGCGCGAAACGCGCGAACGTCCAGTACGCCCACGCCCAATCCAGCAGCACGACGAACCGATTGCGAAAGCCGATCAAAAAGAAGATGTGCACGAACAGCCAGAACAGCCAGGCCAGGTGGCCCGAGAACTTCAGCGTGCCGAGCACCGGCACGTCGACCATCGCCACCGCCGACTTGCGGCCGATCGTGGCCAGCGCACCGTAGTCGATGTAACGGAACGACTGTGGCGCCTCGCCACGGATCCGGCGCACGATGTTCGCGGCAGCGGTGCGCCCCATCTGCTTGGCCGCCGGGCTGACGGCCGGCACGGGTCGTGGTGGCGTGTGATGGCCGTGGCTGAGCGCCGCGGCGAGGTCACCGACGACGCTGATCTCCGGATGGCCGGCGAGGCCCAGATCGGGTTCGACCACCACCCGCCCGGCCCGATCGAGGCGGGCGCCGGTACGGTCGGCAAGGATCCGGCCCAGCGGCGAGGCGGCGACGCCGGCGGCCCAGATCATCGTCCGTGCGTCGAGGCGCACGGTGCCCTGCGCCGACTCGTAACAGAGGCCGTCGCGATCGATCGCACTGACCTTGGCCTGGGTGCGGACCTCGACACCGAGTGCGGAAAGTTGCGCGGCCGCACGTGCCGACAGGTCCTCGGGAAACGCGGCCAGCACACGCGGTCCGCCTTCGATCAGGATCACCTTCGCGTGGCGTGAATCGATGCGACGGAATTCCTGCGGCAGCGTGTGGTGGGCGATCTCGGCCATCGTTCCAGCCAGCTCGACACCCGTCGGACCGGCGCCGATCACCGCGAAGGTCAGCCAGGCGTCACGCGCGGGTCCCGGCGGTTCACGTTCGGCGAACTCGAACGCGAGCAACACACGCCGCCGGACCTCGATGCCGTCGGCCAGTGTCTTCAGCCCCGGCGCGTGCGGCATCCACTCGTCGTGCCCGAAGTAGCTGTGGGTCGCGCCCGCGGCGACGACCAGATGGTCGTAGCGCAACCGTTCACCGTCCTCGAGCACCACGTCGCGGCGATCCGGATCGATGTCGACCACGTCGCCGAGCAAGATCGTCAGCCGACCGGCGCGCATCTGCCGGCGCAGCACGTGCCGGATCGGGGCGCTGATCGACGGTGCGGCCAACCCGCCGGTGGCCACCTGGTACAGCAGCGGCTGGAACAGGTGGTGGTTGGTGCGGTCGATCAGCGTGACCTCGACCGGGGCGTGCGACAACACCCGCACCGCCTCGATGCCGCCGAATCCGCAGCCGATCACCACCACCCGCGGCAGCACCGTCGATCCGGCCTCGATCATCGTCGCGAACGGTTCAGCCGGCGCACACGCCGCGCAGGAACCCACCGATGTCGCGCACTTCGTCGATGCTGACCGTGTGCTCGATCGGGTACTCGTGCCACGAGACGCGGTGGCCGAGCGCGATCAGGGCATCGCGCGAGGCGACACCACGTGTGAACGGCACCACCGGGTCGAGGCGGCCGTGGGCGAGGAAGATCGGCGTGTCGGCATTCGCATCGTGGCGCTCGGCGGCGGTGGTCGCCGCCAGCGGCAGGTAACCGGACAGGCCGATGATGCCGGCGAGCCGGTGCGGCAGGCGAATGCCGGTCAGCAGGCTGATCGCACAACCCTGCGAGAAGCCAGCCAGCACGATCCGCTCGTAGGCGATGCCTCGCGCGTGTTCCGCCTGCACCAGCGCGGTGATCGCCTGCTGTGAGCGACGCAGGCCCGCCTCGTCCTCGCGCCGTTCGAGGTCGGTGCCGAGGATGTCGTACCAGGCCGGCATCACGTAGCCGCCGTTGACCGTCACCGGCATCGACGGCGCGTTCGGGAACACGAACCGGATCGACGGCACACGTCCCTGCGCATCGGCCAGGCCGAGCTCGGGCACGATCGGCACGAAGTCGCTGCCATCGGCACCCAACCCGTGCAGCCAGATCACCACGTGCCGGGGATCGACCCCGGTCTCGACTTCGATCGCGTCCAATCGATTCTCCTGGCCCGGTGCTTCGTTTCGTCGACCGGCCGGCGGCGGGCCGAGCGGCATCCATGTATTCTGCACGCGATGCCGGGCCGGCACCGGCGGCGTCCGGATCGTGAGCAGGGTGGCGTGACGGCCGGCGTGGATCGGGCCGGACTCGACTACCATCGGGACACCGGCAACGCGGCGACGAAACACACGAGGCGATGGCGCCGGTGGCCGCGGCGGGTGGACGGGATCGGCGAGAGACGGCCGCGACAGGCCGCGTGCGGACAGGTGGCGAGGAGATGACAACAGAGAGGAACGGTGTCGTACCGTGCGGGCGACATCGGCGATCGGTCCTGGCGCCGGCATGGTCGGCGCTCGTCGCCTGGCTGCTCGGCTGGACCGTGCTCGTGACGGCGCCGGCCTGCGCGGGCACCCTCGATCGCGCCGCGCTCGAGTTGATATTCCCGCCGCCATTTGTCGTCGGCGAGATGCATCCGCAACTGCCGGTCTGGCCGATCCATCGCCGCGAAGGCGCCACGCTGTCGCTGCATGCGCAGGTGTACGAATCGAGCGACATCGAGCCGGTCCGCGGTTATGGCGGCAAGCCGGTCAACCTGCTGATCGCGCTTTCGCCCGACGGTCGCTTCCTGGACGTGCGGCTGCTCGCACACAGCGAGCCGATCTTCAGGTCTGAATCGGGGACTGCGGAGCTGTCGGACTTCGCGCGCCAGTACGAGGGCATCACGATCCGGCACACGGTGCAGGTGCTCAGTCCGAAGGCGCAACGCACGGTCGACGACTCGGTGGCCGCGTTCCACGGCGTGTTGCGCGGGACGGTGTCGGCGATGGCGATCGACCGGACGATCCTCGAGTCGGCGATCCAGGTCGCATCGTCCCGGCTCGCGTTCACGAGCGAGGGCCAGGGCGCCGCGCCGAAGGCCGGCGCCGCAAAAAGGACGTCGCGTCGCGGACCCGACGACCGCTATGCCCGGATGGGCTGGAACCAGCTGGTCGACGCGGGGCTCGTGCGGCAGGTCGCGATCACCCACGCGGACCTGCAGCAGCGGTTCCGCGGCACCCCGGCGGGACGGCTGGACAGCGAAGGCATGCTGCGCCCCTGGGCTCGTGCGATCGACGCCTGGTTCGTGGTCGCAGGGCTGCCACACGCGGGACGCAACCTGCTCGACGAGGACACCTGGCAGCGGGTGCGGGCGCTGCGCGAGCGCGGCCACCAGGTCCTGATGGTGCTCGACGGCGGGCGTTATCCGGTGGTGGACGCGGCTGGTGCGGGCAACCGGGGCGTGACGATCTCGCTGCGCCAGGACGGTCGGCCGATCACATTGGAACCGCTGGCGATCAATCCGGGCCTGCGCATGTCCGGCAGTCGATCGGGTGTCAGCCGCGACTCGCAGGCGCGGCTGTACCAGACCGCCGCCGGCCAGGCGCTCGATCCGCTGCGGCCGTTCAGCATCGACCTGGCGGCATTCCGTCGCGCCTCCGATGTCGAGGCCGGCGAGCCGGCGCGTTTCACGCTCGAGTACTGGCTGCAGGATGGTGATCGCTGGCGGCCGCAGCGCGAGGAGCCGCCGTGGCTGAAGATCTGGCAGCAGCGGGCCGTCGATCTCTGGGTGCTGGGCGGTGCACTGGTGCTGCTGACGGCGGCGCTGCTGATGCAGACGCGCCTGACCGCCTCGAACCGGATGCTCCAGGTGTTCCGCATCACCTGGCTCGTGTTCACGCTCGGTTTCATCGGCTGGTACGCCCAGGGGCAGCTGACCATCGTCAACGCGACATCGCTGATCGCCGCTCTGGCGGCGGGTGAGGACGCGGAATTCCTGCTCTCGGACCCGATGGCGATCGTGTTGTGGGCATTCGTCGGCATCACGCTGTTCGTCTGGGGCCGTGGCACGTTCTGCGGCTGGTTGTGCCCGTTCGGTGCGTTGCAGGAGCTGGTCTCGGTCGCCGGCCGGGCCCTCGGCATCCGGCCGCGGCGCCTGTCGATGGTGTGGGATCACCGCCTGAAGCAGGTCAAGTACGGCGTGCTGGCGGTGCTGCTGGTGGCGGCGGCCGCGGCGAGCCCGGCGGTCGACACGATGGTTGAAGTCGAGCCGTTCAAGACCGCGATCAGCCTGACGTTCGCCCGCAGCTGGCCGTATGTCCTGTGGGCACTGGTCTGCATCGGGTCGACGCTGATCGTCTATCGCTCGTTCTGCCGCTACCTGTGCCCGCTCGGCGCCGGCCTCGCCGTGCTCGGGCGGGTCAGGCTGTGGCGCTGGATACCGCGTCGTAGCGAATGTGGCACGCCGTGCCAGACCTGCCGGCATCGCTGCGCGTACCAGGCAATCGAGCCGGCGGGGCGCATCACCTATGCCGAATGTTTCCAGTGCCTGGACTGTGTCGCGATCCACCAGGACGACCAGCGCTGCATGCCGCTGGTGCGCACGGCTCGCGGCCGGCCGCCGAAGACGATCGCGATCACGCCGGTGATCGTGCGCGAGGTGTCGCGATGACAGCGGTCACGAACGCCGGGCCGTCGCCGGCCCGCCGCGCCTGCTTGCGGGCCGGCCTGGGCGCCGGATTCGCGCTGATGTCCTCGCCGATGGTCGCGAGCACCGACGATCGCTGGCGCGAGCGGGTGCTGCAGGGACTGGGCACCACGATCTGGCTGCGCGCGGCGGCCGATTCGCGAGTGCGCGCCGAACGCGGACTGGACGCCGCCGTGGCCGCGATCCACCGCGTCGAACGATCGATGAGCCTGTTCGATCCGGGCAGCCAGCTGTGCCGGTTGAATCGCGAGGGCGAACTCGCCGATCCCGATCCGTGGCTGCTCGACGTGATGACGTTGGCGCTCGCGGTTGCGGCCGCCAGCGACGGGGCATTCGATCCGACCGTGCAGCCGCTGTGGACGTTGTGGGACGCGGCACGACGCGCCGGCACACGGCCGTCGACGGCCGGTATCGCCGCTGCCCGCGCCCGGGTCGACTGGCGCGCGGTCGACGTCGGCACGCGGACGATCCGCTTCACGCGGGCCGGGACCGCGGTCACGCTGAACGGCATCGCACAGGGCTTCGCGGCCGATGTCGCCCGCGACGCATTGCAGGAGGCCGGCGTCGCGGATGCACTGATCGACGCCGGCGAATGGTCGAGCCTCGGTCGGGCGCCCGCCGGCGAGCCCTGGGCTTTGGCCCTGGCCGATCCGGTCGATCCGGGCCGGATCGCCGGGCTGGTCCGCCCGGACGATGGCCGTTCGATCGCGACCTCGAGCGGTTTCGCCTACCCGTTCACCGCGGACCGTTCGGCGCATCACATCCTGGATCCGCACACCGGCGTGTCGCCACCCGGCACGCGACTGGTCAGCATCCTCGCACCGCGCTGTGCATTCGCCGACGCGCTGACCAAGGTCTTCTACATGGCCCCGATCGATCGTCACCCGGCGCTGCTCACACGCTGGCGCGGCGACACGTCCCCCGCTGCGGGCGAGCGCCACATCGACGTGATCTCGATCGATGCCGGCGGGGTGATCCGCTCGAGCAGCGGGTCATTGCTGAATTCCACCGTGCCGGCGCGGCGACCGGCCCGCTGAACCAGGAGATCATCGTGTTGTCGATCGATTCGAACCGGCTTTGGAATTCGCTGATGGAACTGGCGCGGATCGGTGCGACGCCCAAGGGCGGCGTGCGCCGGCTGACATTGACCGACGAGGATCGCCGCGGCCGGGATCTGTTCGTCGGCTGGTGTCGTGACGCCGGCATGACGATCGAGGTCGACGCGATCGGCAACATCTTCGCGCGCCGGCCCGGCACCGATCCGGGCCTGGCGCCGGTCACCGTCGGCAGCCACCTGGATTCGCAGCCCTCGGGCGGCAAGTTCGACGGCGCCTATGGCGTGATGGCCGGCCTGGAACTGGTGCGGACCTTGAACGACGCGGCGATGCACACCCGCGCGCCGATCGAGGTCGCCGCGTGGACCAACGAGGAGGGCTCGCGCTTCGTGCCGACGATGATGGGTTCCGGCGTCTATGCCGGGGTGTATCCGCTCGAGCTCGCACTGGCGCAGAAGGACATCGACGGCGTCACTGTGCGCGAGGAACTGCAGCGGATCGGTTACGCCGGCGCTGCGGCCACCCATCCGATGTCTGCCTATTTCGAGGCCCACATCGAGCAGGGGCCGGTGCTCGAGCAGCACGGCACGACGATCGGTGTCGTGCGCGGCGCACTCGGCCAGCGCTGGTTCGACGTCGTGCTGACCGGTCAGGACGCCCATGCCGGCCCGACGCCGATGGAGACCCGTCGCGACGCGATGCTGGCCGCCAGCCTGCTCGTGGTCGACGTCAACCGGATCGCGACCACGTTTCCGGACTACGCCCGCGGCACCGTCGGTTTCCTGCAGGTGCGGCCGAACTCGCGCAACGTCGTTCCCGGCGAGGTCCGGATGTCGGTCGATCTGCGCAGCGCGAAGGATTCGACGCTGACCGCGATGGTCGACGAGATGCGCCGCAGCGCCCAAGCCATCGCCGACCGGACACGGGTCGCGATCGACATCGACGAGGTCGTCTACTTCCCACCGAGTGAATTCGCCGCGGCGCTGGTCGACACGGTGCGCAGCGGTGCCCATGCGAGGGGCTACTCGCATCGCGACATCGTCAGCGGTGCCGCACACGACGCGGTCTACCTGTCCCGGATCGCGCCGACCGCGATGGTGTTCGTGCCGTGCGAAGGCGGCATCAGCCACAACGAACTCGAGAGCGCGCGAGCCGAGGACCTGGCCGCCGGCTGCAACGTGCTGCTCGACGCGGTGCTGGCCAGCGCACGCGTGGGGTGACGCGCCGGCGTGTCCGTCACGCATTCGCGCGATGGGTCCGCCTTGACAGCACTTTTGCCTCGATGCGACCATCCGCCCGCATCAGGGAGGCACAACAATGAAAACAAGACTGGTGACACTCGGGGCGGTGCTCGCCCTCGGGTGGGTCGGTCCGATCTCGGCCCAGGCGCTGCCGGAGCCCGGCTACTTGTGTTGCAACCTGCGCACCGACGGCAATTGGGCCAGCGACGGCAACTTCCGCAACAACGGCAATCGTGTGCTCGAGCCGGGGACGCGGCTGACGCCGCTGCGTTATTCGTCCAGCAGTGTCGAGGTCGAGATCGACGGGACGAAACAATACATCGGCAACGACTACAGCCGCGAGATGCCGATGGACCAGTTCGCGCGACGCTGGATCGTCAGCCGGGATCCGAAGAAGCGGATGGCCACCTGGTCGCCCAAGGTCCGCGAGGCGGTGAAGACCTCGCGGGTGCGGCTGGGCATGAACCGTGAACAGGTGCTGACCTCCCTCGGTTATCCGCGCTGGAGCGACACGCCGTACACGGATGCGACGACGTGGCTGTACCGGCTCGATGGATCGTCGGAGTTCCGGGTGGCGTTCGGCCCGGACGGGCTGGTCAAGTCGGTGCGCGGCGAGCAGAAGACGCTGAGCTTCGTGCTGATGCCCTGAGCGCACTGGTCACAGCGGACCAGGGCCTGTCGACTGGCGCTAGAACCGCGCGCCGACCGACACCCGCGTCATCCGGTCCTCGGTGAAGTTCACGTACGGGTCCGATGCGAGGCGGACGAACCAGTGTCCGTATTCGACGGTCACCGAGATGCCGTTGGCCACGATGTGACGGCCGGTGTCGGTGCCGCCGCGCTTGTGGAACAGGTCGACGACCAGTCGGACGTCGGCCGGAAGCAGGGCACGGCAGACCGCATGGGTGACCTTCTGGCCGGTGTCCAGCCGATCGTCCTGGATCCGGAACAGCGCAAACGACAGCCGGTCGCTGGGGCGGGTCCCGAACCCGTAGGCGAACGCGTCGTTCGGGTCGAAGTTCAGGTTCACGTACTCGCGCAGGTTCGTGCGGCCGAAACCCGCGATGCCGTACAGCGATCGCGGTCCGATCTCCGACGACAGCGCCCATCCGCGAAAACCGCCGCTCGCGAGTTGCAGCGACAGTGTCGGGCGCAACAGTTCACTCTCGAATGCGTATTCGTAGCCCGCGCGCGGTTCCCGAATGTCGCCGGAATCGTGGTAATAGCCGATCCACCCGGTGTGTGGACCGCCGCGTGCGCGCAGGTTGACGTCGATCGAGTCGACGTCGGCGCTGGTCCGATAGGCGCCGATCGTGAGCTTGTATTCGATCGGATCACCCGCGAGCGCGCCGGGCGCCAGGGTGGCCGCGAACACCGCGGTCGCCACCACGAACGCGCTGGCGGGCCGAAGGCGGCCGCAGCGCAAACCGCGTCGTGTCGACCGCGGCGGACGACCGGGATTCTCGGGGACGGCCATGCCGCGCACCTTATCATCCGGCTGGCGAAAACGCCTTGCGGCGGAGGCATCCGATGTTCCTCGGTCACTTCGGACTGGCCCTCGCGGCCAACTCACGCGCGCCCGACGCGTCGCTCGGCACACTCGTGTTCGCCGCGCAGTTCCTCGACCTGCTCTGGCCCACGCTGTTGCTGACCGGGGTCGAGCAGGTGCGGATCGCTCCGGGCGACACCCTGGTCACGCCACTCGCGTTCGAGCACTACCCGGTGTCGCACAGCCTGCTCGCCGCGATCGGCTGGGCGTTGCTGATCGGAGCGGCGTGTCGATGGGCGAGCGGCTCGATGCGTGTCGCCTGGGTTGCTGGCGCGCTGGTGTTCAGCCACTGGCTGCTCGATTGGGTCGTGCATCGGCCGGACCTGCCGCTCGGGTTCGGTGACTCGCCCCGGTTCGGCCTTGGCCTGTGGCAGTCGCTGCCGGCCACGCTGGTGATCGAACTGATGCTGCTGTCGGGCGGGGTCTGGCTGTACAACCGCAGCACCGCGGCGAAGGACAGGATCGGCAGCCTCGCGCCGGCCGCGTGGGTCCTGTTGCTGCTGCTGGTCTATGCGGCGAACCTGCTCGGACCGCCACCACCCGGCGTGGCCGCGATCGCCTGGGCCGGGCAGGCGCAGTGGCTGCTGGTGCTGTCGGCCTGGTGGTTCGATCGCCACCGGGTTAGCAGGTCGTCGGCCCGGTGGTCGCCGGCCTAGGCGACGGATCCGGCGGACGACCCGGATCACCTCGCAGCATCCGGACGCTGAACAGACACGCGCAGACGACGATCGCGGCGCAGGCGAGGGCGACCCACTGCATCGCGTCGACGAACGCGGCGCGCGCCGCGGCCAGCAGGGCGTCGCCGACCGGAGCCGGCAACAGCGCTGAACTGGCCGCGGCCGCGCCGAGTGTGCCGAGCGCGTCGTTGAGCGACGCAGCCGGCACGTCGGGCGGTGCACTGACCGCGAGCCCACGGCGGTAGATCGCCGTGCCCAGGCTGCCAAGCACCGCGATGCCGAGTGCCCCACCGAACTCGGCCACCGTTTCCGACAGGGCCGAGGCCGCGCCGGCCCGCTCCGGTGGCGCCGCGGTGATGATCATGTCGTTGCCGAGTGTGAACACCGGGGCCAGTCCCAGGCTCATCACGACGGTGGCGAGGATCAGCACCGGCAGCCCCCACGGCCCATCGACGGCGGCCAGCAACGCCAGGCCGACGGCCGCCGCGGCCAGGCCGCGGACGAACAGCGTGACGCTGGGCAGATGGCGGGCGAATCGTGGGGCGAGCAGCGAGCCGACCAGGAAGGCGAGCGACCACGGCACGGTCGCCAGGCCCGCGGCCAGCGGCGACAGCCCGAGCACCCCCTGCAGGTACTGCGTGATGAAGATGTAGACACCGAACATCGCCAGGCACGACAGGCCGTAGGCCGAGATCGACGCGGCGAAGCGGGGCTGCCGGAACAGCGACACGTCGAGCAGCGGGTCGGCCAGTCGTCGCTGCCGGCGGATGAAGACGAGCCCGATCAGGATGCCGGCGACGATCGCTGCCGCGTGACCGATGCTCCAGCCGTGTTCGGCGATCTGCTTCAGGCCATAGATCGTCACCAGCACGGCGGTCAGCGACAACACGACACTGGGCAGATCGAGTCCGCGCGCGGCCGGGTCGCGATATTCGGGCAGCAGCACCGGTCCGAGCAGCAGCAGCATCACCATCACCGGGACCGCGATCAAAAACACCGCCCCCCAGGGAAGCACCTGGAGCACCAGCCCGCCGGCCATCGGTCCGATGATCCCGCCGGCCGAATAGCTGGCGATCCAGACGCCGATCGCGAACTGGCGCTGGTGTTCGTCATGGAACATGTTGCGGATCAGTGACATCGTCGACGGTGCGATCGTCGCTCCGGCGATGCCCAGCACCGCACGCATCGCGATCAGCATCTCGGCGCTGCGCGAGAACGCCGCGATCACCGAGGCCGCGCCGAACGCGGCCGCACCGTACAGCAGCAGGCGGCGCCGGCCGATCCGATCACCGAGCGAGCCCATCGTGATCAGGAAGCCCGCGACCAGGAAGCCGTAGATGTCGATCATCCACAGCAGCTGCGACGCCGACGGCTTCAGGTCGGCACTGATCGCCGGCAGCGCCAGGTTCAGCACCGTCAGGTCCATCGAATAGATCAGGCACGGCAGCGCGAGCACCGCCAGACCGGTCCATTCGCGGCGTGTGGCCTTCGGCGGCAGGGGCGGATCCCCGGCGGATGTCGAGATGCTGTTCATCGATCCACGACGATCGGGGCGGCGCCGGGTCGACGGATGACCCTGGGCCGCGCTGTTTCGGATGCAATACGGACGCCGGCGCGCGAACGCGCGGGCGGGTTCGACACCTTATGACGTTCGAAGGATCGGCACCACCGGAGCGATCCTCGTCGACCGGGTATTGTCATACGGCACGACGTCCGTCGCGGGCGCCCGTGGCGATTCGGCGTACGCCAGCAACTCGTCGGTCCAGCCGGTGAACAGGTCGAAGACGGCGTCGACACGGCCGATCGCATCGGCCCGTTCGATCTCGCTCAGTTCGATGCGCGCCAGCTCGGCATGGTCGCCGTTCATCGCGTGCCCGGTCTCCAGCCGGTAGTGGAACTCGCCGCAGTAGCGAAGCTCGACGCCGGAGTCGCGTTCGATCGCACCGGCCAGGCGGGTCGTCAGCGCGAACAGCACGTTGCCGGTCTCCTCGATCGCTTCGACGACCGCCAGCCGCACTGCCGGGGTGCCCAGCCAGATCAGGTGCGCGAGGCGATGCGACAACATCCGGCTGCGCACGGTGGCGTCGCTGAACAGGAAACGCATCGTCTCGGTCGGTGCCCGGGGCTGGTCGTGCTCGAGCTTGGTGAAGTCCTCCAGGTACCACGGCCAGTGATGATCGTCCTCGATGCTGTGGGCATTGAGCATCATCTGGTAGGGATCGCTGGTCGGTTCTTCGCGCATCACGTGGCGGTTGAGGTCGCCGAAACTCATGATGAACGGTGCCATGCAGGGGAAAAAGGCCAGCCGCTCCCGCGGCGTCAGGCGATCGTCACGCAGGAAATCGAAGAAGGGCAGGGCGGCGTAGCGACGCTTGTGATGCTGGATGTGCTTCAGAACGGGTTTCATCGGGCGGGTCCTTCGCATTGGATGGTGCAGTGTGCGAAGGACCCGTGGCCCCGGTCTTGCAGATTCCCGACATCGACCTTCAGACGATCAGCTTGTCCACCGTGATCGGCAGGTCGCGGATGCGCCGGCCGGTGGCGTGGAAGACCGCGTTGGCCACGGCTGCCGCGGTGCCGACGTTGGCCAGCTCCCCGATGCCCTTGGCACCGGCCGGATTCACCTCGTTGTCGACCTCGGGGATCATGATCACGTCGACGCGGCGGATGTCGGCGTTGACCGGCACCAGGTATTCGGCGAGGTTGTCATTCATGAAGCGCGCTTCGCGGGTGTCGATCTCGGTGTGTTCGTGCAGCGCCGAGCCGATGCCCCAGATCATCCCGCCCATCAGCTGGCTGTGCGCGGTCCGCGGGTTCATGATCCGTCCGGCGGCGAAGGCGCCGACGATCCGCGGCACCCGGATCTCGCGTGTGCGCGCGTGCACGCGAACTTCGACGAACTCGGCGCCGAAGGCGAACATCGTCTTGGCGTCACTCTCCAGGTTGGCGCCACCGGTGATGTCGACCGCGCCCTTGTACAGGCCGGCGGTCGTCCGTGTCTTGCTCGACGCCGGCACATAGTTGCCGGTCTCCTCGATTGCACCCAGTTCAAGCCGTTCGAAGGCGGCCATCCGCTCGCGGGTGGGGGCGCCACGCGGCGTGCCGAGCCGCGCGAGGATCTGCTCGCAGGCGATCTTGGCCGCCGAGCAGGCGCTCGCGGTGGTGACCGAGCCGCCGGAGACCGGGCCCGGCGGCAGCACACTGTCGCCGATCGTCACCGCCACCGCGTCGGGTTCGATCGCCAGTGCCTCGGCCACCGTCTGGCCGATGACCGTGTAGGCGCCGGTGCCGACGTCGTGCGCCGCGATCTCGACTCGGGCGGTGCCGTCGGCGACCAGCCGCACGCGCGCGACCGCCGGGGAAACCTGGGTCGGGTAGGTCGCGGTCGCACAGCCCCAGCCGATCAGCCAGTCACCGTCGCGCATCGACCCCGGTCGCGGGTCCCGCTTGCGCCAGCCGAACGCGGCACCGGCGGCGTCGTAGCACTTCATCAGGCCGCGGGTCGTGTAGGGCTTGCCGGTCACCCAGTTGCGGTCGGTGTCGTTGATCCGGCGCAGCTCGACCGGGTCCATCGCGAGGGTCACGGCCAGCTCGTCGATCGCGCTCTCCAGTGCATACATGACCGGCACTTCGGGCGGCGAACGCATGAAGATCGGCGGGCTGCGGTCGGCACGCACCATGCGGGCGGTGCTCATCACCGCGGGGAACGCGTACATCGCCGAGGAGTTCTCGATGCCGCCGTTGATGTACGGATCGGTCCGGCCGTTCAGCTCCCAGATGTCGTGGTGATAGGCGACGAAACGCCCGTCGCGCGCGGCACCCAGGCGGACACGATGTTTCGTCTCGTGCCGGTAACCCGCGATGGTGAACGCCTGGTCGCGGGTGACCACCAGCTTGACCGGCCGGCCGAGCTGGCGCGCGGCCAGTGCGACCAGTGCGCTGCGGTGGGTGACCGCGCCCTTGGAACCGAAGGCGCCGCCGACGAAATCGTTGATGATCCGGACCTTCTCAGGCGGCATCCCGAGCTGCATCGCCAGGCCGGTCCGAAGACCGTAGACGAACTGGCTCGGCTCGTAGATCGTCAGCTCGTCACCGAGCCACTGTGCACTGGTCGAGAACAGCTCGATCGGATTGTGGTGCTGGATCGGAGTGCCGTATTCGGCGTCGTGGACCACGGCGGCGGTGGACAACGCGGCCTGGGCGTCGCCGAGCACGGGATCCTTGCGCATCGGCATCACCTTCGAGGTGACCTGTTCCTCGACCCCTGCGGAGCCGAACGTGGCCGACGGGCGGGCCCGTTCATAGCGCACGACCAGCCGGTTCGCGGCCTCGCGTGCGGCCTCGAAGGTCTCGGCGACGATCATCGCGATCACCTGGCCGTCGTAGGCGATCTGCGAATCGGCCAGCGGCGGTACCTCGGTCAGCGCCGGGCCTCCGGCGAAGAAGTGCTTGATCGGCTGCAGCTTCGGACGATTCAGGTGGGTCATGACCTCGAGCACACCCGGCACCGCCCGCGCCGGGCCGTCGTCGAAGCCGGCGACCCTGCCGCGGCCGATCGTGCTCATCACCAGGTAGCCGTAGGCGGGGTTGACCAGCGGCATGTCGGCCGCGTAGCGGGCGGCGCCGGTCACCTTCGCGCGCGCTTCGCGGCGCGCGATCGGTCGCCCCATGTTCTCCTTCTGTTCCGGAACGGGGGAAGTCATGACTTCAACTCCATCGATTGGGCCTGCAGCAATGCGCGGACCAGCGTCTGCTGGCCGAGCGGGATGCGGAACGCGTTGTGTTCACGGGCCTGCGCGCCACCGAATGCGACCCGGGCGGCCGCCAGCGCGCTCGCCTCGGTCAGCGGCTTGCCGGTCAGTTCGGCTTCGGCTTCACGGGCCCGCCATGGCACCGCGACCGGGCCGCCGATGCCGATCCGCACCGCGGTGACGGTGTCGCCGCGCAGTTCCATCGCGACCGCGGCGCTGGCCAGGGCGAACTCGTAGGACTCCCGGTCGCGCACCTTCAGGTACAACGAGCGCCGGGTGTGTGGACCTGCCGGGATCGTGAAGCCGGTGATCAGTTCCCCCGGCGCGAGGCTGGTCTCGATGTGCGGCGTGGTGCCCGGGGGACGATGCAAGTCGGCGAAACGGATCGTGCGCGGGCCGGAGGCGGCCAGCGTCTGCACCGAAGCGTCGAGTGCAACCAGTGCAATCGCCCAGTCGCCCGGGTAGCTGGCGATGCACTGCTCGGATGCACCGAGCACCGCGTGCCATCGGTTCTGCCCCTCGAGGGCCGGGCAGCCGCTGCCCGGTTCACGTTTGTTGCAAGGCCAGCTCGGATCGCGGAAGTAAGCACATCGTGTCCGCTGCAACACGTTGCCGCCGACGCGCGCCATGTTGCGGATCTGCGGCGAGGCCGCGAGCCACAGGGCCTCGGACACCACCGGGTAGTCCCGCCGTACGGTCGGATGGTCGGCAACCTGCCGCATCGTCGCAAGCGCGCCGATCCGCAGGCCCTGCGCGGTGGTCTCGACCGAACGCATCGACGCATCGGTGATGCGGGTGATGTCGACCAGTTGTGTCGGCTGCATCACGTCGAGTTTCATCAGGTCGAGCAGGGTGGTTCCTCCGCCGAGGAACTGCACGGGCGATCGTGTGGCCGGTGCGGCGCCCCCCGAGGCGGCGGTGACCGCGGCCGTCGCATCGGTCGCATAAGCGTAGGTGAACGGCTTCATGCCGACCTCCGCATCTTCGTGGCGGCCTCGCGGATCGCCTCGACGATGTTGGGGTAGGCCGCGCACCGGCACAGGTTGCCGCTCATGTATTCACGGATCTCGTCGTCGCCGGACAACCGACCTTCCTGCACACAACCGATCGCGCTGACGATCTGCCCGGGTGTGCAATAGCCGCACTGGAATGCGTCGTTGTCGATGAACGCCTGCTGCATCGGGTGCAGTTCGTCGCCACGTGCGAGCCCTTCGATCGTCGTCACCGGGGCACCCTGCGCCTGGGCCGCCAGCGACAGGCAGGCGAGGACCCGTTCGCCATTGACGAGCACCGTACAGGCGCCGCACTGGCCGTGATCACATCCCTTCTTGGAGCCGACCAGGCCGATGTGTTCGCGCAACGCATCGAGCAGCGTGGTACGCGGGTCGATGTTGAGTCGATGGTCGGTGCCGTTGACCGTCAGCACGATGGCCAGCGACGGCTGCGGGGCCGTCCTGGCGGCCGCTGCGGGCGACGGGACCTGCGCGCCGGCGTCGCGGACAACGGTTGCGGCCAGTGGCAGCGCGCTGCCGGCCGCGCTGGTCACCAGGAACCGCCGTCGAGAAACCTCGACCGATCGAGTCGTGTCCTTGTCCATCCGCATCTCCTTGAGATGGGCGACGGACACGCAAAGGCGGTGCCCGTGCGATGATCACGATGCGTCGATCTCGTGTGTCGACCCTGTCGTGGACCGTCATCGGTAGACCTTGTGCTGGCTCGACACCGTCGGCCAGTTGCGGTCGCCGGCGGCGACCGCACCGGGGATGTCCGCCTGCCACAGTTCGCGGACCTCACCGTTGTAGTTCAGGTAGAGCCGGCCGTCGACGATGGAGAATGCGGCGGGGTCGGTCTCGGCCTTGTAGCCGTGGGCCACGCCGTAGGCGCAGAACCCGCCGTAGCGCGGCGCGTAGCGGGTCGGGTCGGCGGCGAAGGCGTCGCGGTTGGCGCGCGACACGAAGCGGAACGTCGAGCCCCTGAACACCACGCTGTGTTCCGGAAGTCCTCGCAGCGGACGGTTCCGATCGAAATACGCCACCGGGTCATGGCCGCGCAACGCGAGGCCTTCACTCTCGAAGAACTCGCCGCCGACGGCGGAGCCGACCGACATCACGAGCAAGGTGATCACGCCGATCGATCGGCGCGGCATCCCGATCCGTTTCATCGCGTTTCCTGTGTTTGTCGCGCGCTGCTTGCAGCACGACGATCGCCACCGGTTCGGCTCGACGCCTCGGCGACGGCACCTGCGTTGCGATTGAAACCACTGGCCGTCGGGGGCGACCGGCGCCGCTCCCCGGGCCAGGGCCCGCGGCGGGTGTCGAATTCGGCTACGATGCGCGCCGTGGCGACGACAACAATCCCCGCGGAGAACATCCAGCGTTTCGGCCGGCCGGAAACCGGCTGGCGGCTGCGCATCTATACCATCATCTTCGAGGCCGATACCCGCGCCGGTCGCTGGTTCGACATCGCACTGATCGGTTGCATCCTCGTCAGCGTGATGGTGGTGGTGGTCGACAGCGTGGACAGCGTGCACCAGCGACATGCATCGGTGCTGAACGCGATCGAGTGGATGTTCACGGTGCTGTTCACGATCGAATACCTGGCCAGGCTGCTCTGTGTCCGACATCCCGTGCGCTACGCGCTCAGCGTGTTCGGTATCGTCGACCTGCTCGCGATCCTGCCGACCTACCTGGCGATGCTGGTGCCGGAGCTGCACGCGCTGATCGACGTGCGGGTGCTGCGGCTGCTGAGGGTGTTCCGGATCTTCAAGCTCGGTGCCTACGTTGCCGAGTTCGGCGCGCTCGGGCGGGCACTGGCCGCGTCGCGGCGCAAGATCCTGGTCTTCCTGTCGTTCGTGCTGCTGGTGGTGCTGGTGATGGGCACGCTGATGTACGTGGTCGAGGGGCCGGGCAACGGCTTCACCAGCATCCCGGTGGCCGTCTACTGGGCGATCACGACGATGACCACCGTGGGCTTCGGGGACATCACGCCGAAGACCGACCTCGGGCGCCTGATCGCATCGGTGATGATGCTGATCGGCTGGGGGACGCTGGCGGTTCCCACCGGCATCGTCAGCGCCGAGTTCACCGCGCAGAAGATGCCGCGGGTTCCGAACACCCGGACCTGCCACGAATGCCTGAGCGAAGGCCACGCACCCGAGGCCCGGTTCTGCAGCGACTGCGGGGCCGAACTGCCGCCGTGGCAACGGGATTGACCGATCGGTGGAACCGGCACGGCGATCGTGCCCGGCAGCTCGGCGGCGGACGGAAGGTCGGGGTATGCTTTCTGCTCGTCGATCCGAAGGAAAACCGTGATGGCCACCTCGAACGTCCTGTCCGTCCTCCCGCGCGGGTCCGCACACACGAGCGGCGTGGTGCTGCTCGCGCTGGCGGCACTGAGTGGGGGCTGCGCGACCCGCAACGTGATCTCCGACGGGGATGACCACCGGCTGATGCTGCGTGGCAACGATCCGGTGGCCTATGTCACCGAGGGGCGGGCGGTGAAAGGACGGCCGGACCTGAAGGCCGACCACGACGCGGTCACCTATCGCTTCGCGAGCGAAGGCAACCGCAGCACGTTCGTCGCGTCACCCGACCGCTACGTGCCCGCCTACGGCGGTGTCTGCAGCAACGGCGCGAACTACGCGCTGAAGACCGCGGTGGGTGCCGACACGTTCAAGGTCTACAAGGGTCGCTTGTACATGTTCGGCGGACCCGGCGCACTGAAGCACTGGGAGATGGATCCCGACGAGAACATCCGGCTGGCCGACGGTTACTGGGACAACGAGATGAAGGACACACCGAACAAGCTGCAGAACCTGAAACGTTGGGTGTTCCGTGTCCCGCACTACAAGAGCGACGCCGAACTCGAGGCGATGTGGCAGGCGAGGCAGAAGGGCAAGCAGGCGGCGCGATCCGCGAATGCACCTGGCAGGTAGTTGCGACGCACGCCGGCGAGCCGGCGGAGATCACCTGAAGTCCCGGCTTGCCACCACCAGTTCCCCGAGCAGCCGCGAGTGATCGACGATCCGGCGCGCGAGCAGGTGCGTGACCATGCCGCCGGTGTCGACGTCGCGTTGCCAGACGCCATAGACGGTCATCAGTCGCGACCCCAGCACTTCACGACGGTAGCGTTCGAAGAGATCCGGCCAGACGATCACGTTGACCGCGCCGGTCTCGTCCTCGAGGGTGACGAAGA
>CADEEH010000028.1 GCA_902826305.1 uncultured Burkholderiales bacterium | reverse complement strand
CTCCCGCCCACATCGCGCCGGTCTGGTACTTCACGCCGTTCTACTCGATCCTGCGCGCGGTCACCGAGGACTTCCTGTTCTGGTGGATGATCCCGTTCCTGGTCGCCTACACGCTGCTGGTGCTGATGACCGCGAGGAACGGCCTGTCCAAGGTCATCAGCCTGGCCGTCACGGTGGTGCTGGTCGCGGGCTTCTTCCTGGTCGAGGCCAAGTTCTGGGGCGTGGTCGCGATGGGCGCCTCGGTGATGATCTTCTTCGGTCTGCCGTGGCTCGACAACAGCCCGGTCAAGTCGATCCGTTACCGGCCGACCTGGCACTGGGTGCTGTACGGCGTGTTCGTCGTCGTCTTCGTGGTGCTCGGCTACTTCGGCGTGTTGCCGCCGTCGTCGATCGGCAACCTGCTGTCGAAGGCGGGCACGCTGGTCTACTTCGGGTTCTTCCTGCTGATGCCGTGGTGGAGCACCATCGGCGAGTTCAAGCCGGTCCCCGGACGAGTCACGTTCGCGCCGCACTGATGCATCGACAGAGTCCCAGGATCGAAACGAGATGATCGGCTACAGATATCGGCTCGCGGCGCTCGCCGTCGCCATCGGCACGACGGTTGCGCCGGCGGCCCTCGCCAGCGAAGGCGGCTTTCCGCTCGATCGGTTCCCGGTCGAGAAACTCACCGAGCAGACCGCGCTGCAGAACGGGGCGAAGCTGTTCGTCAACTATTGCCTGAACTGCCACGGCGCCTCCTCGATGCGCTACAACCGGCTGGCCGACATCGGCCTGACCGAGGACCAGGTCAAGAAGAACCTGATGTTCACCGGCGACAAGGTCGGCGACCCGATGAAGATCGCGTTCCGCTCGACCGAGGCCAAGGAATGGTTCGGCGCGTTGCCCCCGGACCTGTCGGTGATCGCGCGCGCGCGTTCGTCGGAGTCGGGTTCGGGCTCGGACTGGCTGTACACGTACCTGCGTTCGTATTACCGCGATGCGACCCGCGCCACCGGCTGGAACAACGCGCTGTTCGAGAACGTCGGCATGCCCCACGTCCTCTGGGAACTGCAGGGGCCGGCGCGCGGCGCGACCATCGAGGAGATCAAGGCGGTCTCCGATGAATCCGGCAAGGCGCACGGATTCACGAAGACGGTGGTCACCTTCGATTCCCGTGGGGTGCGTTCCGAGAAGACGGAGAAGATCGACGGTGGCCATCCGCACACCGGTCGCGAGATCAAGCTCGGCAAGCCCGAAGGTGGCAAGCTCGCCGCGGCATCGTTCGACAGCGAGGTCGCCGACCTGGTGGCGTTCATCACCTACGTGTCGGACCCCACTGCCAAGACGCGGACCCGCCTCGGCGTGTGGGTGCTGATGTTCCTCGGTGTGTTCACGGTCGTGGCCTGGTGGCTCAACCGCGAGTACTGGAAAGACGTCAAATAGCGACGTTCGCGCGTATCTGTCGGCCCGCGAGGCTGCAGCATCGATTCGGGCATGCCGCCGCGCGGTCGGGTGGCGGCGGTGTCCTGACATGATCGCTCCCACCACGACGCGGACGCACCATTCGATCAGGAGACGACCGGAATGATGGTGTTGTACTCGGGCACGACCTGCCCGTTTTCCCAACGGTGCCGCTTCGTGCTCTTCGAGAAGGGCATGGACTTCGAGATCCGCGACGTGGATCTCTACAACAAGCCCGAAGACATCTCGATCATGAACCCGTATGGCCAGGTGCCGATCCTGGTCGAGCGGGATCTGATCCTGTACGAATCGAACATCATCAACGAGTACATCGACGAGCGCTTCCCGCATCCGCAGCTGATGCCGGCCGATCCGGTGATGCGGGCGCGGGCGCGACTGTTCCTGTTCAACTTCGAGCGCGAGCTGTTCGTGCACGTGCAGCAGCTCGAGCGCCGTGACCACAACAAGGACACCTCCAAGCAGATGGAGAAGGCGCGCACGCAGATCCGCGACCGCCTGACGCAGCTGACCCCGATCTTCATCAAGAACAAGTACATGCTCGGCGACGAGTTCTCGATGCTCGACGTGGCGATCGCACCGCTGCTCTGGCGGCTGGATCACTACGGGATCGAGATGCCGAAGACGGCCGCGCCGCTTCTCAGGTATGCTGAAAGGATCTTCTCCAGGCCGGCCTATATCGAGGCGTTGACGCCGTCCGAGAAGGTGATGCGGCGCTAGTCGCGCCTGCTGTGCGCGGGTCGACCGGTTACCACCCAGGCGCGGGCATCGACGCCCGCTTCGAGCGATGCCCGAGATATCGACCAAACCCTACCTGATCCGCGCCATCTACGAGTGGTGCTCGGACAACGGCTACAAGCCGTACATCGCCGTGGCCGTCGACGAGCACACCCACGTACCCCACGAATTCGTGAAGAACGGGGAGATTGTGCTGAACCTGTCGGCCAGTGCGACCAACCACCTGCGCATCGGCAATGACCGGATCGAATTCCAGGCCCGCTTCAACCGGGTCGCCCGCGAGTTGTCGATTCCGATCGAGAACGTGATCGCGATCTACGCCAGCGAGTCGGGCCACGGCATGGCGTTCGAGGTGCCGAACGCGGCCCCGCGCCCGACACCCACCGTCGGCCGCTCCCCGCCTCGGGGCGAGGCGAGCGGCGACGCGTCGCCCGGTGAGCCGCAGCACGGCGCCCGTGCCGCCGACGGGCCGGCGACCGGCACCGTCGTCGAGTTGTCGCGGGCTCCGGGCAAGGCGGGGAGGCCACGAGCCCGCCCGGTCGCGCCATCACGCGACGACGAAGCGGGCGAGACCGCCGAGGCCAAACCCGCGCCGCTTTCGCTGGTCGGCCAGGATGCCGAGACTTCGGCGCCGAAACGGGTTTCACCGGACGATTCCCCGCCGCCGGCAAGCGCTGAGGGGCGCGACGACCCGGACGGCCCCGATGACCCACCCGGATCACCCAAGCCGCGGCTCACCCGCGTCAAATAGCCGACGCAGTTGTCGCGCTGAAACATCACGCACTAGGGTCCGATCACGTCAAGGCGGTGTTCGCGCCGCGCTGGCCTTGATACGGGTCGCAGGGGTGTCCTGACCGTCACAACGCGATGTGTGACGTCCCGCGGCTAACCCGGGAAACCTGTGGGTGCCGGCACCGTTCGCGATACCGCACCTAACCTCGTCGATACAGCCCCGAACGGTCCCCAATCGCCAGGGGGTCCAGGATCACTTTCCGTTGTCCCGATGCGCTTGGTCGCGTCGATTACACGTCGACGCCGGTCGAACACTCCGGAGATGGCTGTCGGACGGTGTGATGTGCAGACCCTAGTTTCCCTTCACCCGAATGGGCGATTGTCGGCTATCCCCGATGGGCGCTACGGTCTGCCCCACACAACAAGACTTTCTATGCTCGTAACACTCAGCCGCGTGGTCATGGATTTGTACCGCGGCGCGCAGACAACACCGGAGCCGGAATTCGCCGCATCGACGATTCGCTTGCTGCGAGGCGTCATCGCGTTCGACCTCGCGATCTGGGGTAGTGGCGCCGCCGAGGATGGGGACACCAGGGCTTTCGACTGGTTCGCACCCGAGGTGCCCGATTCGATTCTCGCCGCCTACCAGGCCGAGCGTTTCCCGGCCCGGCGCGGGTCGTCCGACCATTCGCGCACGTCCCACGTGTCGGCGCGTGACGTGTTCGATCCGGCGCACTGTCCGATCGGCGTCAGGCATGCGATCTACGATCCGATCGAGGTGCGCTACGAACTCGCGGTCCGGGTGGTCGACCCGTCGAGCGGCATTCTCGACGAGCTGGTGCTGATGCGTCGCGACGGCAGCCGGCCGTTCAACGAGAGCGACCGGCAGTTGACGCAGGCGCTCGCGCCGCACGTGCAGGAGGTGCGTTGCGTGAACCGGATCCGATGGGCGCTGCACTGCCCGGACGGCGCGCCGCGTGCCAGCTACACCGGCGTGCTGGTCGACCACGACGGCTACCTGCGGGCCGCCGGCCCCGGGGCGGCCGAACTGGTCCGCCGCGAATGGCCGGGATGGCTCGGCGGACGATTGCCCGAGGCGCTGCGACCGCTGATGGTCGACGGTGTCAACGGTCAGGCGCTGTACGCCGGGCGCAAGATCGTCGTTCGAACCCAGGCGCTGCGTGCGGAGGTGCTGCTGAAAATGCGTGAAAAAAACGTGCTCGATACGCTCGGTCGCCGCGAGCGCGAGGTCATCGAACGCTTCGCCGGCGGGGCCACGTACAAGGAGATCGCCCGCGATCTCTCGCTGTCACCCTCGACGGTCAGCAACCACCTGTCCAACGCGTACAGCAAGCTCGGGGTCAAGAGCAAGAGTTCACTCGCCGAGCTGGTCGATCGGATGCGCTGATCGGGCCTTTGCACGACCCGCCGTGACCGCGCTCGGCAGCGGCGATCGCAGGTAAACTCGGACCCCAGTTCTGCGGTCTCTCCTGTGCCGGTTGCCCGCCGGGGCCGGACCGATCGCAGCAGGTGAATCGTCGGCCGCTGCCGCAGGTGATCACCTCAGCCGACTTAGCTCAGCTGGTAGAGCAACCGCCTTGTAAGCGGTAGGTCATCCGTTCGAGTCGGATAGTCGGCACCATCGCGGCGCTCCTATAATCCGTCGATGGACGTCGAACACCACCGGGTCGGGCTGTCGCGCACGGAACTGCACGTCGTCACGGCCGGCGCCGGTGATCCGGTGATGCTCTTTCACGGCTGGCCGCAGTCGTGGCACGAGTGGCGCAAGATCGCACCACGGCTGGCCGCGCGATACCGGCTGGTCATGCCGGATCTGCCCGGGCTGGGCGACAGTTCGCGTCCGGTCGGCGGCTACGACAAACGCACACTCGCCGGGGACCTGCTGGAACTGTGCGACCGCCTCGGGCTGGCGTCGTTCCACCTGGTCGGTCACGACTGGGGCGGGCCGACCGCTTTCGCGCTCGCCTGCCGAGCTCCCGAGCGGATCCGTACGCTGACGATCCTCGACGTGACGATCCCCGGCATCGGTCCCGACATCTCCCAGGGCGGCAGGCGCTGGCATCACGCGTTCCACATGACGCCGGAGTTGCCGGAGGCGCTGGTCCAGGGCCGCGAGCGGGTCTACCTGAGCTGGTTCTACGACGCGTTCAGCTGGCGCAAGGGGGCGATCGAGCCAGCCGACATCGACGAATATGTCCGCTGCTATAGCCAGCCCGGTGCGCTGACATCCGGTTTCGAGTACTACCGGAACATTCCGCAGGACCGCATCGACAACAAGGCGATACTCGACTCGGGGTTCCGCCTGAGGATGCCGGTGCTGGCCCTCGGTGGTGCCCGGGAGGAGTCGCGTGGACGCGGTGAAGAGCCGCTCGAGTCGCTGCGCCTGATCGCCGACCACGTCCAGGGCGGGGCGATCCCCGACAGCGGCCATTTCGTCGCCGAGGAGCAGCCGGACCTGCTGGCGACGCGGCTGCTGGATTTCTTCGCCGCGCACTGACTCCCGACGCGACGCGTGGTGATCACGCGCGTCGGGTCAGCGCATGCCCGGCGCCGCCGTCTGCTCGCCCTGCTGGAGCGCGAAGATCGACGTGTAGCCCTTCGACCAGTCGGGTGGGATCAGGCACGGGCGCGGGTCGTGGTGCGCGAAACGTGCGGGCCGACCGCGCAGGATGAACTGGTCGTGTTTCGGCCTGATCGGGTTGACGGTGTACGGGAACGCGTCGGCCGAGGTCAACGTGTTCAGCAGCAGCGGGCGACCCAGGTCGGATTCGTTGCGCGCCGAATAGTGCAGTGTCCGGCAATTGTGGATCGTCAGCGATCCCGCCGGACCCGGGAGGAACGCGGCCCGGGACAGGTCCAGCTTCGCGCAGTCCTCGGTCGACAGGCAGCCGGTCCAGCGGCCCTGGGCGTCGTACTGCGACAGCATCGGATCGATCAGGTGGCTGCGCGGCAGCACACCGAGCGGTCCCTGCGCCATGCCACAGTCGTACAGGTAGGTGCCCACCGTCAGCGGCGAGTAGTTGGTGTGCGGCCAGAAGGCGATGTCGTAGTGCCACTTCACTTCCTCGCCGCCGTTGGCCCACTTGAAGTTGAGCTTGGAGTGGTGGAACTTGACGTCCGGGCCGACCAGGTCGGCGACGATGTCGGCCATCACCGAATCCGTGCAGTACGCCCAGAACGCCTCGTGCTGCTCGGCCGGATTGGAGACGCGACGCAGCCGCGGTGCGTCGGCCGCATGGCCGGCTTCCAGGTCGAACACCTGGTCGGACACCGTCACCGAGCGGCTGCGCTCGACCAGTTCGTCGGTCGCCGCGCGCAGGCGTGCCAGCCAGCGCTCGTCGATGACGCGCTCGAGCAGCAGGTAACCTTCGTTGAAATAGAACTCGCGCTGCGATTGATTCAACACGCGCGGCTTCACATCGAGGATCTGTTCGGGTGTCATCAGGGCCTCACTTGCTCATCGTGGCCGGCAGCCACAAGGCGATCTGCGGGAACGTGATCACCAGGCCGAGTGCGACCACCTGCAGGCCCAGATAAGGCCACACCGACCGGAAGATGTCCACCAGCGTGATCTCCGGCGGCGTGACACCCTTCAGGTAGAACGCGGCCGGGCCGAACGGCGGCGAGATGTACGAGATCTGCATGTTCATGCAGAACAGCACGCCCATCCAGACCGGATCGAAGCCCAGCGCAACAACCACCGGGACGAAGATCGGCGCGGTCAGCAGCAGGATGCCGATCCAGTCGATGAAGCAGCCCAGGATGATCCAGATGATCTGGATCAGGATCACGACCCCGATCGGACCGACCGGCAGGTTCGTCATCACATCCTGGATCAGGCGGGTGCCGCCGGCGAGGGTGTAGACGCCGATCAGTGCCGACGAGCCGAAGAACAGCCAGTACAACATCACCGTGACCTTGGCGGTGTCCTCGGCTGCTCCGACCAGCTTGCCCCAGGTCAGTTTGCCGTTCCAGGCCATCGCGACGATGGCGCCGACCACGCCGACGCCGGCGGCCTCGGTCGGTGTCGCCCAGCCCAGGTACAACGAGCCGAGCACGCTGAAGGCGACCAGTGCGGGCAGCACCAGGCCCTTGAGCAGCGCGAGTTTCTCGGCCAGCGGAATCGACAACTCCTCGTCGCTGGCCGGCGGGGCGAAGTCGGGGCGCATCCTGCAGCGGACGATGATGTAGACGATGTACATCGCCGCCAGCATCAGGCCCGGGATCAGCCCGGCCACGTAGAGCTGCCCGATCGACACGCCGGCGGTCAGGCCGTACATGATGAAGACCACACTGGGCGGGATCAGCGTGGCCAGCCCACCACCGGCGCAGATGCAGCCCAGCGCCAGTTCCTTCTTGTACCCGCGCGACAGCATCGCCGGCAGTGCCACCACGCCCATCGTGACGATCTCGGCACCGATCACGCCGACCATCGCCGCCATCAGCGCACACGAGATGATCACCGCGACCGCCAGGCCGCCGCGCATCCGGCCGGCCCAGACGTGTGCCGCGCGGAAGATCGCCTCGGCGATGCCGGCGCGTTCCAGCACACACGCCATGAAGATGAACAGCGGCACCGACAGCAGCACGTAGTTGCCCATCAGCGTGAACACGCGGCCGACGATCAGCGTCAGGCCGGGCACGCCGAACAGCATCAGCGCGAAGAACACCGCCACCGCGCCGGTGGCGAATGCCAGCGGCAGGCCGGTGAGCAGGATGACAACGAAGACCGCGACGAACAGCAGGCTGAGCAGTTCGATGCTCATCGAAGGCCCCGGGTCACCGGCCGGTGGGATCGGGCACCGGCCCGGTCTGCGGCCGTGCGCGGTTCATCCCGCGCGACTCCGCGTGTCGGCGATGCCGGTGTCGCGCAGCAGGTTGGCGATGCCCTGCAGCAGCAGCAGCAGGCCGGCCAGCGGAATCGCGAACTTGACCGGCCAGATCGGCGGATTCCACGGCGTGCCGGTGGTCTCGCCTTCGAGGAACGAGCCCCATGCCAGCGTCGTCCCCACCCACGCCAGCGCACCGACGTAGATCACGAAGAAGACGAACGTGAACAGGTCGAGGCGGGTTCGTGTGCGCGGCGAGAGGCGATCGTAGAGCAGGTCGATGCGCACGTGTCGCCGATGCGCCAGCGCGTAGCCGCCGGCGACCAGGTAGGCCGACGCCGACAGGTAGATCGTCGTCTCGTTGGCCCAGGTCGTCGCCATGCCGAACACGCCGCGCGAGACGACCTCGTACAACACGACCGCGGTGACGAGGAAGATCGACCAGGCGCAGACGCGGCCGACCCAGGTGTTGATCCGGTCGACGACATCGCAGAAGCGATCGGCGGGCCCTCCATGCACGGCGGGCCGATCGCGCTGCCCGCCGTCCGCCGCGTCCTCGGCCATCAGCCGATGACCTTGAGATCCTTCAGCCAGGCGACCTGCGAGTCATAGGCGCTCTTGGCCATCGGCGTCTTCTTGGACCATTCCTCCCAGGTGCGTTCGGCCAGCGTGCGCACCTTGGCCATCTCGGCGTCGTTCCAGACCACCGGGGTGACACCTTTGGCGCCAAGTTCCGCGGCGACCCGGGCGTCGTCGACGGCGACCCGCTGCACCTGGTCCCAGGTCCATTCGCGCACCGCGGTCGCGAGCAGCGCCTTCAGGTCGTCCGGCAGCTTCTTCCACGCGTCCATGTTGACGGTGAATTCCTGCACCGGCATCGAGTGGAAGAGCTTGGTCGGCGACTTGGCCACCTCGTGGAAACCCATCCGCTGGTTCATCGACAGCGTTCCCCAGTCGGCGGCGTCGACCACACCCTTGTCGAGCGCGGAATAGACCTCGCCGCCGGGCAACACGACAATCGACGCGCCGAGCTTGCTCAGGATCTCCGCGGTCATGCCCTGCGGGGAGCGGACCTTCACGCCCTTGAAGTCCTCCATCTTCGCCAGCGGCTTCTTGGAGACGACGGTCTCCACGCCCCACCAGCTGACTCCGACCGGATAGACGTTGTACTTCGCGTAGGCCTGCCGCAGCATCTGCAGGCCACCCTTGTGGTAGTACCACGCCTCGGCCTGCCAGGGATGCTGGTAGCCGAACACCAGATCACCGAGCATCGCCAGGCCGGCGTCCTTGCCGGTCCAGTAGACGGGCGCCGACGAATGGGCCTGCAGCACGCCGGCGCTGACCGCGTCCAGCGTCTCGAACACGCCGGTGACCGCACCGGCGGCGAACGGCTGCAGCACCAGTCGACCGTTGGACGCCGCCTTCACGCGTTCGCAGAAGTCCTCGAAGCACTTGTAGGTCAGTTCGGCCGCGCTCCACATCGACTGGCAGCGCCAGGTGGTGGCCTGCTGCGCCCGCACGATCGCCGGGGCGGCGGTGACGACACCGGCTCCTGCGGCGGCGGCACGCAGGAAACGTCTGCGGACAGTGGACATGGAATCGGGTCTCCCGGTTTCGCGCGGGCTCGTCGGCCACGCGTCGTATCGGTCGTCATCCTACGCATCGCGTTCCGGCGGTGTCAACGAAGCGGCCGACACGGGTGTCGGCACGTCGCCTCGCGCGATGCAGCAAACAGCATGCGACCGGATCGGCATCGCCGATCGTGTGATGCTGGCGACGCCCTGCAGTCCGATGCCTGCGGCGCAGCACGGAATCCGGCGCACGGAGCGAAGCGCGAACTGCTAAGATTTTCGTCGACCCCTCCGGGTCGTCGTACCGGTTCGCATCCCTCTCACGTCTGATCAGTTGTCGAGGAACGAGCGCAATGACCAAGCTGCTCTCGCCGGCCGCGGTCGAGGCCTACCATCGCGACGGTTTCTACGCGCCGATCCGAGTCATGTCGGCCGATGAGGCGTTCCGGTATCGGCGTGCGCTGGAATCCCACGAATCCAAGGCCGGGCAGCCGCTGCAAGGCAACCTGCGCCACAAGACCCATCTGCTGTTCACCTGGGCCGACGCACTCGTCCACCATCCGAAGATCCTGGACGCCGTCGAGGACGCGATCGGTCCGGACATCCTGTGCTGGACGACCAACTTCTTCATCAAGGAAGCACACAGCCCCGGCTTCGTCTCCTGGCACCAGGACTCCACCTACTGGGGGCTCGATCCCGACGACGTCATCACCGCCTGGGTCGCGTTCACCGAGGTGAATGCCGACAACGGCTACATGCAGGTGATCCCCGGCAGCCACAAGATCGACCAGTTGCCGCATGTCGACACCTTCCACAAGGACAACCTGCTCTCGCGCGGCCAGGAGATCGCGGTCGAGGTCGACAAGAGCAAGGCGGTCGGCCTGTCGCTGCGGCCCGGCGAGATCTCGCTGCATCACATCAAGCTGGTCCACGGATCGGGCGCCAACGGCAGCAACGATCGTCGCATCGGCCTGGCGATCCGCTACATCCCGACCCACGTGCGCCAGACGAAGGTCCGCGACGCGGCGATGCTGGTGCGCGGTGTCGATCGCTACCATCACTTCGACTACGAACCGCGCCCGAAGGCGGACCTGGACGACGGTGCACTCGCGGCGCACGCGGATTCGGTCGCGCGGCAGGTGAAGGCGCTGTATCAGGGCACCGAGAAGACCGAGTTCAGGGCCTGAACCGGCTTCGACGCGGCCGCTCGTCCCGATCGTTCGTTGGCGATGCTCAGGCCGGGCCCGGCAGTTCCGCGCGCCGCGGCATGTCCGCCCCGCGCCGCGAGCAGGTGATCGCAGCCGCGGCGGTGGCGAACCGGAGCAGCTCGTAGAGCGTGTCCTGGTCGAGCGAGGCGATCGACTGCGCCGTGCCTGTGCCCCGCTCGGCCAATCCGGCCAGCAACGCCGCCTGGAACGTGTCCCCGGCACCGACCGTGTCGACAACATCGATCGCCGGGGGGGTGACGAGTGTCTGGTGACGCGGGGTCCATCCGCGCGCGCCACCGGCGCCGTGGGTGATCACCACCAGCGCGACACCCGCTGCGAGCCATTCGTGCACCAGTTCCTCGTGCGGCCGGCCGCCATGCAACATCTGAAGATCTTCGGCGCTGACCTTCAGCACGTCCGCCCGTTGCGCCATCCAGTCGAGTGCGTCGCGCCAGCGCCCGAGGTCGGGCTCGACGTTGAGCCGGATGTTCGGGTCGTAGCTGACCAGCGTGTCGGCTCCCCGTTGTTCGACCAGGATTCTCAGCGTCGAGGCGATCGGCTCGACGACCATCGCATACGAACCGAAGTGGAGGGCACGCGTGGTGGCCGGAACCCGGGTCAGCGCGGCCGGCGAGAGTCGCCGGTCGGCGGCACCGGCGCCGTAGAACGCATACGACGGTTGCCCGGCGGCATCGAGGCCGACCAGGCCCAGCGTGGCCGGGGCGTCGACGCGTTCGATGCAGCCGGTGTTCACGCCTTCGGCTTCGAGCGCCCGGTGCAGCCGGTCGCCGAGAAAGCCGGTCGAGAGCGCGCCGAGGAACGACACCGGCTGGTCGAGGCGGGCGAGGCCGACGGCGACATTGAACGGGGAACCCCCGATGCGTGCATCGAGCATCAGGCCGGTGGCGGTCTGTCCGGCCGCGAAGACGTCCATCAATGCTTCTCCACAGACGACGAACATCGGTGCCTCCGCTCAGGTTGTCGCGATCGTCATCACACCACGCGCGCCATCGCCGGTCAATAAATAAAGCCGCTTGACTTATTAATACGAGCAGCCCACAATCCACTCCATGGACGACGCGGCGCCTATGGCCGCGCGTTCCGCCCCGATCGAAGCCCCAAGTTCAACGCTGACGCCTCGGAGGAGACACCATGACGGCCAAGCCCGTTCTCGCGCTGCTGCTGACCACAGGCTGCGGATTCGCGCTCGCGCAATCGCAACCGGTGATCGGCCTGATCACCAAGACCGAGACCAATCCGTTCTTCGTCAAGATGAAGGAAGGCGCCGCCGAAGCCGCGAAGGCCAAGGGCGCACGACTGCTGACCGCGGCCGGCAAGACCGACGGCGACAACGCCGGTCAGGTCACCGCGATCGAGAACATGATCGCCGCGGGTGCGAAGACGATCCTGATCACGCCCAGCGACAGCAAGGCGATCGTGCCGGCGATCAGGCGCGCCCGCGACAAGGGTGTGATGGTGATCGCACTGGACAGCCCGACCGACCCGGCCGACGCGACCGATGCGCTGTTCGCCACCGACAACTACCAGGCCGGTGTGCTGGTCGGTCGCTACGCCAAGGTCGCCCTCGGCGACAAGCCGGCGAAGATCGTCACCCTCGATCTCTTCCCGGGCCACCCGGTCGGTGCGCAGCGCCACAACGGCTTCCTGAAAGGGTTCGGCCTGCCGGCACCGGATGCACGCAGCAACGAACTCGGCAAGGATGCCGCGATCGTCTGCATGGCCGACAGCTTCGGCGACCAGGCCAAGGGCCAGACCGCGATGGAGAACTGTCTGCAACGTGCCCCCGAGGTCAACGTCGTCTACACGATCAACGAGCCGGCCGCGGCCGGCGCGTTCAACGCACTGAAGAAGGCCGGCAAGGAGAAGGGCGTAGTCATCGTCAGCGTCGACGGCGGCTGCCAGGGCGTCAAGGACGTCGGCGACGGCAAGATCGCCGCGACCTCGCAGCAGTACCCGCTGAAGATGGCGGCGATGGGTGTCGAGGCCGGCATCGACTACGCGGCCAGCGGCAAGAAGGTCGCCGGCTACACCGACACCGGCGTGATGCTGATCGCGGCCAGTCCCGCGCCCGGCGTCGACAGCAAGGACGTCGCGGCCGGGATGGCGTTGTGCTGGGGCAGGAAATAAACCGTGAAGGACAAGCTACCCCCGCTGGCCACACTCGGCCCGCTGCTGGCGCTGCTGGTCGCCTGCGCGTTCTTCGCGACGCAGAGCGACCGCTTCCTGACCGGTGGCAATCTCTCGCTGATCCTGCAGCAGGTGACGGTGGTCGGCGTGATCGCGATCGGCCAGACGCTGGTGATCCTCACCGCCGGCATCGACCTGAGCTGCGGCATGGTGATGGCGCTGGGCGGCATCGTGATGACCAAGTTCGCCACCGACCTGGGCATGCCGCCGTTGCTGGCTGTCCTGTGCGGGCTTGCCGTGACGACCCTGTTCGGGCTGGTGAACGGGTTGCTGGTGACCAAGGTCAAGCTGCCGTCGTTCATCGTCACGCTCGGCACGCTGAACATCGCGTTCGCGATCACGCAGTTGTATTCCAACTCGCAGACGGTGACCGACCTGCCGGACATGCTGACCGGGCTGGGCAACACGTTCACGATCGGCGGGACGGCGGTTGCCTGGGGCACGGTGCTGATGCTGGCGTTGTACGCGCTGGCCTGGTTCATCCTTCGCGACACCGCCTCCGGCCGCCATGTCTACGCGGTCGGCAACAACGCCGAGGCGACGCGACTGGTGGGGATCCCGACGCAGCGGGTGCTGCTCTCGGTGTACGTGGTCGCCGGCCTGCTCTACGGCATCGCCTCGCTGCTCAGCGTGGCCCGCACCGGTGTCGGTGATCCGAACGCCGGCCAGACCGAGAACCTGGATGCGATCACCGCGGTCGTGCTGGGGGGCACCAGCCTGTTCGGCGGGCGCGGCATCGTGCTCGGTTCGCTGATCGGCGCGCTGATCGTCGGTGTGTTCAGGAACGGGCTGACCCTGATGGGTGTGTCGTCGATCTACCAGGTGCTGGTCACGGGAATCCTGGTGATCCTGGCGGTCGCCACCGACCAGTTGTCGCATCGGAGGGGACGATGACAATCGAATCGAAGCCGTTGGTGATGCAGGCCAGGGGGCTGGTCAAGCGCTACGGGCAGGTGACCGCACTGGACGGCGCGGATTTCGAGTTGAGGGCGGGCGAGATCCTGGCGGTGATCGGTGACAACGGCGCCGGCAAGTCCTCGCTGATCAAGGCTCTGTCCGGGGCGACGGTGCCCGATGCCGGCGAGATCCTGCTCGACGGCGCGCCGGTCCATTTCCGATCGCCGATCGAGGCGCGGCGCGCCGGAATCGAGACGGTCTACCAGGACCTCGCGGTGGCGCCGGCGATGAGCATCGCCGAGAATCTGTTCCTCGGCCGCGAGTTGCGCCGGCCCGGGATCGCGGGAAGCCTGCTGCGGATGCTGGACAAGAAGCGGATGCTCGAGATCAGCGTCGAACGGATGAAGGACCTGAAGGTGGGCATCCGGTCGATGACACAGCCGGTGGAGACGCTGTCCGGTGGCCAGCGGCAATGTGTCGCGGTCGCCCGTGCGGCCGCGTTCGCCCGGCACGTGGTCATCATGGACGAGCCGACCGCGGCGCTCGGCGTCAAGGAAGGCAACATGGTGCTCGAACTGATCCGACGCGTGCGCGACAAGGGCCTGCCGGTCGTGCTGATCTCGCACAACATGCCCCATGTGTTCGAGGTGGCCGACCGGATCCATGTCGCACGCCTCGGCAAGCGCGCCGCCGTGCTCGATCCGAAGCGGATCGGCATGAGCGACACGGTCGCGGTGATGACCGGCGCGATGCGTCCCGAGGACATCCCGGCCGAGTGCCTGGCGTGAACGCGCGCGACACGCAGGCCGCGGCGCCGAAGCTGCAGCCGCGGGGGTCGAGCCAGGGCGGGCTGCGGCAGTACAACGAGCGCGTCGTCCTCCAGGCGATCCGGCTGCATGGGGCGTTGCCGGCGGCGGAGATCGCCCGGGTGACCCGGCTCACCGCGCAGACGGTGTCGTCGATCACCAAGCGGCTGGTCGACGACGGCCTGCTTGCGCGCGGCGAGCCGGTGCGCGGCAAGGTGGGGCAACCGTCGGTGCCGCTGTCGCTGGCACCGGACGGTGCGTTTGCGATCGGCATCAAGGTCGGCCGGCGCAGCATGGACGTGGTCCTGGTCGACTTCACCGGCCGGTCGCGCAAGCGGTTCACCCTGGCCTATCGATTCGCCGATCCGGACATCGTGCTGGCCGAGATCGATCGGCGGCTCAAGGAGATCCGCCGCTCGCTGGGGCCCGGGCAGCGCGAACGGGTGCAGGGCATCGGGATCGCCGCGCCGCTGATGATGGGCGGCTGGCAGCAGCTGCTCGGCTTCCCGGAGCGGATCGGCGAACGCTGGAACCGGATCGACCTGCAGGCCGAGGTCGCCGCGCTGACGAAGCTGCCGGTCGATCTGATCAAGGACACCGCGGCCGCCTGCGTCGCGGAACTGGTCGCCGGCCGCGGGCGCAGCATCCGCAGCTTTCTCTACGTGTTCGTCGACACGTTCATCGGCGGCGGGCTGGTGCTCGACAGTCGCCTGCGCAGCGGGCTCAACGGCAACGCGGGCGCGATCGGTTCGCTGCCGTTGTGGCTCGCCGGCGACCGGCCCGGTCCGCCGCCGGCACAACTGCTCAGCATCGCCTCGCTGCTCGATCTGGAGCGCCGTTATGCGGCCGGTGGACTCGATGTCGCTGCCGCCGGGGACGAACGGGCGATGAGTGCGCCGTGGCTGGCCCACACGCAGGCGTGGATCGGCGAGGCTTCGGTTGCGATCGCCCACGCGATCGACAGCGCTGCCTGCCTGCTCGACCTGGAGGGTGTGATCGTGGACGGTTCGTTCAGCCGGCCGTTGCTCGCCACGCTGCTGCAGGCCACTGACGCGGCGCTGGGCCGCTACAGCTGGGAAGGTGTGACCCGGCCCGCTTTGCACGCGGGCAGCATCGGCTCGGACGCACGCGCGCTCGGCGGTGCGCTGCTGCCGCTGTACGCGAATTTCGCGCCGGACCGCGAGCTGTTCCTGAAAGTCGAGGACTGATCGGCCGGCCGCCGACCCGGCCGTCCCGCCGCGGCCACCGCCGATCGCCTGTCCCATGGCCGGCGGCCCCTCGTCTGGCCTATCGTTGCCGCAACCGCGCCTCGATAGCCGCAACCCGTCGCGCGGTTCGACCCGTGATCGATCACGGGCGTAGACCACAACCATCGAGCCAGGGTCCGATGGAACGCGACAATGGACTCGATACGGCGATGGGCGCGGCACGCGCTCGTGGCGACGGTGGTGCTCGCGCTGGCCGCGTGTGGTGCCGGCGGTGGCAACGGCGACGGCGCTCCCGGCACCGGTTCACCGGTCGGTGACAGCCTGACGGCGGTGCCGCCGCCGACCGAGACCGAGGCCGCACGTTTCCTCGCCAAGGCCACCTTCGGCGGCACCGCGACCGAGATCAAGTCGTTGTCCTCGATGGGTTATGCGGCCTGGTTCGGTGACCAGTTCAGCCGCGGCGCGCCCGGCGGCCATCAGGCCTACTTCGATTCACAGGCCGCGGCGGCGGCGCTGGCGGGGCAGTCGACCAACCAGCACAACTGGGTCTACGAATCGTTCTGGCAGGGCGCGGTCGCCGGTGACGACCCGCTGCGCCAGCGGGTCGCGTTCGCCCTGTCCCAGATCTTCGTCGTCTCGCTGGTCGACAGCAACGTCGGCAACCACGCGCGCGGCGTGGCCAGCTACATGGACACACTCGGCCGCAACGCGTTCGGCAACTTCCGCACGCTGCTCGAGGAGGTGTCGCTGCATCCGATGATGGGGCTCTACCTGTCGCACCTGCGCAACCAGAAGGAAGATCCGGCGCGCGGCCGGGTGCCGGACGAGAACTACGCACGCGAGGTGATGCAGCTGTTCACGATCGGGCTCTACCAGCTCGAGTCCGACGGCACGGTCAGGCTCGACACGCGTCGCGAGCCGATACCGACCTACGGCAACGACGACGTGACCGGACTGGCGAAGGTGTTCACCGGCTGGAGCTGGGCCGGACCCGACAAGAGCGACTCGCGCTTCTACGGCGGCTCGCCCGATCCGGAGCGTGCGGTGACACGGATGCAGTCGTATCCGAAATTCCACTCGACCGCCGCCAAGTCGTTCCTCGGCACGACGATCGGTGCGCAGGGCGGTGCCGACCCGCAGGCGAGCCTGCGCGCGGCGCTCGACCACCTGTTCAACCACCCGAACGTGGGGCCCTTCATCGGCAAGCAGCTGATCCAGCGCCTGGTCACCAGCAACCCGAGTCCGGCGTACGTGCGCCGGGTCGCCGCCGCGTTCGCCAACAACGGCAATGGCGTGCGCGGCGACATGCGTGCCGTCATCACCGCGGTGCTGATGGACCCGGAGGCACGTGATCCGCTGGCTGCGGCCGATCCGAAACACGGCAGGCTGCGCGAGCCGATCGCGCGGATGGCGCAATGGATGCGTGTGTTCGGTGCGAAGTCGACCTCGGGCCGTTTCCTGATCGGCAGCACCGACGACGCGGCCGGCAGCCTCGGCCAGACCGCGATGCGCTCGCCGTCGGTGTTCAACTTCTACCGTCCGGGCTACGTGCCGCCGGGGACACCGATCGGTGATGCCGGCCTGGTCGCACCCGAACTGCAGATCACCCACGAGACCTCGGTTGCCGGCTATGTCAACACGATGCGCGTTGCGGTCGATCGCGGATTCGGCAGCGGCTCGCCACGCGACGTGCAGCCGGACTACACGGCCGAACTGGAGCTCGCCGGTGATCCGGCCCGGCTCGTCGACCGGATCAACCTGCTGCTGATGAACGGCGCGATGCCCAACGCGCTGTACGGGACGATCCGCGACGCGGTCGCCTCGGTGACGATCCCGACCTCGGGCACCGCCGCGCCGACCGCGCGCCGCAACCGGGTGCTGCTGGCGATCTTCCTGACGATGGCCAGTCCCGAATACCTGGTGCAGAAGTAGTCCGCGAGGAAAGCCTGCGATGACACGTCCCGATCCTTCCCGCCGCCGGTTCCTGCGCGCCGCCTCGCTGATCTCGGCGACGGCGTCCACGGCGACACCGTTCGCGATCAACCTCGCGGCGGTGGGCGCGGCCGCCGCGCAGAGCGCCAGCGACTATCGTGCGCTGGTCTGCCTGTTCATGTTCGGCGGCAACGACCAGGGCAACACCGTGCTGGCCACCGACGCCGCGTCCTGGGCCGAATACACCCGCTATCGCGCCACCCCGCCTGATCCGATCGCACTCGCCGCCCCCGGTGCCACCGGGGGCGTGTTGCCGATCGTGGCGAGCACCCCGCAGAGCGGGCGCGAGTTCGCACTGCACCCGAACCTGTCGGAGATCAAGACCCTGTTCGATGCCGGTCGCGCGGCGGTGATCGCCAACGTCGGCACGCTGGTCGAGCCGACGACCAAGGACCAGTACGATCGCCGCACCGTGCGCCTGCCGCGGCAGCTGTTCTCGCACAACGACCAGTCGTCGACCTGGCAGTCCTACGAGCCCGAGGGCGCGCGGGTCGGCTGGGGCGGACGCATCGGCGACCTGTTCGCCGCCGGCAACGGGCAGAGCACGTTCACCTGCATCTCGGCGGCCGGCAACGCGGTCTGGCTCGCCGGCCAGAGTGCGGTCCAATACCAGGTGTCGGCCAACGGCGCGACCGCGATCGGCGGGCTGACCGGCACGTTGTTCGGTTCGTCGTCGGCGCCGGCGGCGCTGCGCTCGATCCTGACCGCGGACCGTGTCAACCTGTTCGAGAAGGAATACTCGCGCATCACCGCGCGATCGATCGATGCCCAGGCCCAGCTCAACGCGGCGATGCTGCCGGCGGCGTCGCTGGAAGCGGTGCCGGTCGTGCCCGGCACCACCCAGGCCAATTCATTGGCCGCGCAGTTGCTGACGGTGGCGAGGATCATCGGCGGGCGCAGCGCGCTGTCGGCGCGTCGCCAGGTGTTCTTCGTCTCGCTCGGCGGATTCGACACCCACGATGCGCAGAACCGCAACCACGGCGACCTGATGACCCGGCTCGGTCAGGCGCTCGCCTATTTCGACCGGCTGATGGCGAGCCCTTCGGTCGATGCGCTGGACAAGGTGACGCTGTTCACCGGCTCGGACTTCGGGCGCACGCTGACCAGCAACGGCGACGGGACCGATCACGGCTGGGGCGGCCATCACTTCGTCGTCGGCGGGGCGGTCAGGGGCGGTGACGTCTACGGCCGCTTCCCGCTGATCGGCGTGAACACCGCCGACGACGTCGGCCAGGGACGCTTGTTGCCCGGTGTGGCGGTCGACCAGTACGCGGCCACACTCGCGCGCTGGTTCGGACTGTCGGATGCGCAGCTCGGCCTGGTGCTGCCGAACCTGGCGAACTTCAGCGGTGCGCCGGTGCAGCCGAACTACACGAGTGCGACCAACCTCGGGTTCATGCGCCCGTAGCGGGCGGTCGGCCCGTTCAGCCGGGCTGCTGGCCGTTGGTGCTGTCGGGGCGGCGGTGGACGGTGGACATCTCGGCGGCGAGCTGGTCCATCCGCTGGTTCAACTGGCGCAGCGAGGCGATCATCCACATCAGCGAGGTCTGGATGCGATCGGTGTCGCTCTGGCCGGCGACCTGTTTCTCCAGCCGGCGCAGCGCGATGCGAGCCTGCTCGGCGGACTTGCCGCCTTTGGCCAGTTCGATCGCGAGCATGGCCTGACGTCGGGCCTCGAAGGCGCGCGGATCACGCTTGTAGAGGTTGGCCCATTCGTCGAAATCGAAATTCTTCATCACCGCTCCGCTCGTCGGCCGCTACGCGCCGAATGTACCTGGAAACCCGCCGCTTGTCGGCAGTCAGGCGATTCTGGCGGCGGCCGGACCGACCCGCCGTGACGGATCACACGGGGCGGCGGGCATACAACGCAAAGAATTTCGACACGACCTCGCGGTCGCGCCCGGGGATCTACTTGCCCGGCGTGTGATCCGGCAGCAGCGCGCTGATCGCCCAGCTGATCAGGCTGTAGACGACCGCGGCGATGATCGCCCAGCCGAAGCCGGCCACCGAGAATCCGTCGAGGAAACGCGCCGCGAGCCAGAATGTCAGCCCGTTGATGACGAGGATGAACAGGCCCAGCGTCAGGATGGTCACCGGCAACGTCAGCACGACCAGGATCGGGCGGACGAGCGTATTGAGCAGCCCGAGCACCAGGGCCGCGATCAGCGCGGTGCCGAAGCCGGAGATCTGCACCGCGGTCAACACATACGGCAGCGCCAGCAGCGCCAGCGCGTTGATCGCCCAGCGGACCAGGATCCGGGTCATTTGACGATCAGCACCGGTACCGGCGACAACTCGATCACGCGCTGTGCGACCGAACCGACGAGCAGATCCTTCAGCGCCGAACGGCCCTTGGAGCCGACGATGACCATGTCGTATTTGCCCTTGCCGGCGAGCGTGGCGATCTCCTGGCCGATGTTGCCGACGCGGATGACCATGTCGTGACGCACGCCGGCCTGGTCGAGCACCTTGCGCGACGAGGCCAGGTCCTTGTCGGATATCTCGCGCAGGTAGTCGTCGACCGCCTGTTTGCCGACGAACCGCTGCGCGTGGCGAAGTGCGGTGTCGTCATGCACGCTGACCAGCGTGATCGTCGACTGGCCGCTGTCGCCGGCAAGCTGCGCCGCGTATCGCACCGCACGCACCGAATGTTTGGAACCGTCCGTGGCCACCAGCAGTTTCATCTTCTTCGCTCCCAAGGCGGGCGGGCCGTGGACCACGAGCCCTCGCGATCCTCAGATGGCGTCGCCGACGCCCGAATCAAGTATCGACGTCGCCCGATCGGCCCGGCCGAGTCCGGCCCCGCCATCGTGCGTCGATCGTGTGGTCGATGTCGAACAGGTCGAGCACTCGCGCACAGGTGTGGTCGATCGTCTCGGCCAGCGTCGCCGGACGCAGGTAGAACGCGGGCAGCGGTGGGTAGACGATGCCGCCCATCTCGGTGACCGCGGTCATGTTGCGCAGATGGGCGAGATTGAGCGGCGTCTCGCGGGCGAGCAGCACCAGCCGGCGACGTTCCTTGAGCACGACGTCGGCGGCGCGCGTGACCAGGTTGTCCGACAGGCCGGCGGCGACCGCCGCGAGTGTTCGCATCGAACACGGCGCGATCACCATGCCATCGGTGCGGAACGATCCCGAGGCGATCGACGCACCGACGTCGCGGACGCTGTGCACCTGGTCGGCGAGCGCCTCGATCGATGCCCGGTCGCGATCGATCTCCTGCTCGACGTTCATCCACCCGGCGCTGGAGACGATCAGATGGGTCTGGACAGACGGCAGCTCGCGCAGGATCTCGAGCAGCCGCACGCCATAACAGGCCCCGGTGGCACCGGTGATGGCAACGATCAGCCGGCGGGCCGTCATCGTCGGGCCGTCATCGTCGGGACGGCGGCGGGGGAAACACCGCGGCCTCGCACCCTGCAGACGTGGCGCGATCCGCCGCCGCGCCACGGGGCGGCGTCATGCGTTGGCCGGGTCGGCCGGTGAGGCGTCGGGAATCAGCTTCTGCAGCTCGCCCGACTGGAACATCTCCTGGACGATGTCCGCGCCGCCGACGAACTCACCCTTGATGTAGAGCTGCGGGATCGTCGGCCAGTTCGCGTAGTCCTTGATCGCCTGCCGGACCTCGTCGTCATCGAGCACGTTCACGGTGACCATGCTCTTGACGCCCGCGGCCTTCAGGATCTGCACCGCCCGGCCGGAGAATCCGCATTGCGGAAACTGGGCGGTCCCTTTCATGAACAGGACCACCTGATTCTCCGAGACGGTCTTGTGGATGAATTCTTTCGCGTCCATGGCATCTTCCTGAGGTGAGGATCACCGGGACGTCGTCCCGGCGTACCGAAGGCATTCTAGAGGAGTGTGCGCGGGGAATCGACAAATCGCCGGCATCGCGCTGCGGCACCCATCCGGTGCCGGCTCAGCCGCGCAACCGGCCCACGGTGACCCGCTCGTGGCCCGCGTCGTCGCATCGGGTGGCCGCCTCGAACCCGGCGGCCTGCAGGCGGTCGCGGACCCGCGCGGCCTGGTCGAATCCGTGCTCGAGCGCCAGCCGGCCGCCCGCCACGAGCCGACCCGGTGCGCCGGTGATGATCCGGTCGAGGTCGGCGAGCCCGTCCTCGGCGGCCACCAGGGCAGCGGACGGTTCGAAGCGCAGGTCGCCGCTGGCCAGATGCGGGTCGGCCGGCGCGACGTAGGGCGGGTTGGAGACGATCAGGTCGACACGGCCGGCCGTATCGAGTGCGTCGTACCAGTCGCCGAGCCGCCAGTGGATCGAGCGGCCTCGTGCGAGGCCACACAGCCGCCCGGCATTGTCGCGGGCGATGTCGAGCGCCCGCGGGTCGCGCTCGGTGGCGGTGATCACCAGGTCGTCGCGTTCGCAGGCGAGTGTCACCGCGATGCACCCGCTGCCGGTCCCGAGCTCGAGCACCGACGCGCCGGGCGGCGCCAGTTCGAGTGTGGTGTGCACCAGCAGTTCGGTCTCCGGGCGCGGGATCAGCACCGACGGATCGACCCGGAACATCCGGCCGAAGAATTCGCGCCGGCCGGTCAGGTAGGCGATCGGAACACCGCGCAGGCGTTCGGCGACCATCGTCTCGAAGCCGGCGCGCACCGCGGGCGGCGCGGTTTCGTCGCCGTGGGCGATCAGCCAGGTGCGGTCCCGGCCGCTGGCCGCCTCGAGCAACATCCGCCCCTCGAGGCGGGGCAGGGGTGCGGCGGCGAGCAGGTCGTCGTAGCGGGCGCTCATCGCGCCGATGCTACTTCTTCAGCTCCACGATGTGGCCGCGTGACGGAACGCCGCTGTCGTCGAGCACGAACAGCAGGTAGTGGCCCGGAGGCAGCAACGCCCGGTTCGACGGCAGCGTGACGGTCAGGTTGTTGCCGTTCTGCGAGTGCGGCAGAACGATCTTGCGCTGGTCCATGTTGTGGCTGTGTGTGACCGCGCCGATGCTGATCATCTTGACCGCCTTGATCCGGCGCGCATCCGAGGTCAGCAACGCGAAACTCGAACCGTAGGCGAGGTTCTGGCTGATCGAGGTCATCCGCACCCGGTCGGCCCAGGCGACGGTGCTGCCGGTGCGCTTGAACAGGTAAGGCGGGTAGTAGACCTCCATGTTGCGGTTGTCCTCGGGGCCCGGCACGCCGCCGGCGCCGGTCAGCACCGTGCCGTTGGGCAGCAGCATCGCCACCGAGTGGTAGACGCGGATCCGGGTGGCCTTCGCCCCGATCGTCCACTGGCCGGTGTCCGGATTCCACAACTCGGTGTCGTAGACGGCATCGGGCGCGCCGCCGTCGGCGTTGCCGATCCGCCCGCCGCCGTTGACCAGCACATGGCCGTCGGGGAGCACGGTCGCATTCGGCCAGTTGCGCGGGAAGTTCATCGGCGCGGCAGTCGTCACCACCGGCTGCGCACCGTTGATGTCGATCGTCGTCGCGCCGTTCTGTCCTGGAACGCCCCAGTCCTCGTTGACGAGCTGGCCGCCGCCCACCTGCAGGATCTTCCCGGCGTCGTACATCACGGCACTGGCGGCGGGTCCGACGTTGTCGGTGGTGATGCGCCCGGTCATCCGGATCGAGCCGTTGCCGGCCGGATCGAGTTCCCACATCTGCTTGTGTGAGATGCCGAAGACCTTCCCGTTGGGGGCGACCCAGGCGCGCGGATAGAACCAGGCGCTGTAGCCGCGGCCGAACGCGGTGTCGCTGGCCGCGCCGGTCATCACCTGCCAGCCGGCCTCGCGGGTGAATACCTCGGGGGTGGTCGACACCAGCGCGGTCGGTGCGTAGTAGTTGCCGCCCGCGTAGGCGTCGCCCCCGCCCATGATCACCAGCGAATCATCGGGCATCCGCACCATCGTGCCGTACCAGCGCTGGAAGTTCAGCCGCGACAGCATCGCCGTCAGTTGCCCGCTGACCGGGTCGAAGCGATGCGACAGCGTGGTCTGGTCGCCGTTGCCGCCATACGGGGGGCCGTTGCCGCCGGCGATCATCAACGTGCCGTCGGACATCATCTTGGTCGAACTGCAGAAGCTGTCGAAGCGCAACGGGTCGACCAGCGTCCGGTGCGAGGACGCGCCGATGCCCAGCGACGGCGTCCACTCGTCGAAGTCGAAGCCGAGTTGTGCGTCCTTGAGCTGCCCCGTCGTTGCGTCGAAGACCTGCGACGCGCCGTGGGTGAGCACCTTGCCGTTGGGCAACAGGCTGGCGTGCAAGCCGATGAAGGGCCAGTCGGCCAGCGGTCCGAACATCCCTTTCTCGGCCGCGTCCGCGGTCGGCGTGACCGACGTGAACAACGCATCGGTGCCCGCCGCGGGAATCGTCACCATCGGGCCGGTGGGTGCCGGCGCGGGGGCGGGTGTCGGGGTCGGGGCGGGCGTGGGTGCCGGTGCCGGGGTCGGCGCCGGGGTCGGTGCCGCCGTGGTGGCGTTCAATGGATTCGAGGCCGCGGTCCCGGCAGCGGTCTTGCCGCCGCCGCCACCGCCGCCGCAGCCGGCGATCAGGGTGAGGACCAGGGCTTCGGCCAGTGCAATTCGGATCGGGAGGGTCACGTCGAAGGTTCCGCGGAGCGTTTCCCGGTCTGCGTTCCGGGTCGGACGCGTGTCGGGCAGAGACGGCATCTTCGCGGCGGGGTGTCGCGGCCTCAGTGACAAACTGCCGCAGTCGGCAGCGATCGGACGCTCGACGGATCAGGACGACGGAAGCGGGCGGACGGGGCCGGAAATCGGGCCGAGGGGATCGGGCCGAGGGGATCGGGCCGAGGGGATGGGACCGAGGGGATCGGGCCGGGGGATCGGGCCGGGGGATCGGGCGGAAGGGATCGACCCGAAGGGCTTGCCCCGGTGGCCGATCAGTCGGACAGCGCAGCCAGCTGTTCGGCCTGCAGTGCCCCGGCCAGTGTGTCGACCAGTTCGTCCAGGTCGCCGTCCAGGATCTGCTGGATCTTGTACAGGGTCAGGTTGATCCGGTGGTCGGTCACACGGCCCTGCGGGAAGTTGTAGGTGCGGATGCGCTCGGACCGGTCACCGGAACCGATCAGCGACTTGCGGTGCGCGGCCTCGCGCGCCTGCGCCTCGCGCATTTGCCGGTCACGCAGGCGCGCGGCGAGCACCTTCATCGCCTTGTCCTTGTTGCGATGCTGCGAGCGGTCGTCCTGGCACTCGACGACGATGCCCGTGGGCAGGTGGGTGATGCGCACCGCGGACTCGGTCTTGTTCACGTGCTGGCCGCCGGCGCCCGAGGCACGGAACACGTCGATGCGCAGTTCGTCCGGGTTGATCTGCGTTTCGGCGGCCGCGTCGGCCTCGGCCATCACGGCGACCGTGCAGGCCGAGGTATGGATCCGGCCCTGCGCCTCGGTCTCGGGTACACGCTGCACCCGGTGGCCACCGGATTCGAACTTCAGCCGCGCATAGACCGAATCACCGGCGATGCGGACGATCACTTCCTTGTAGCCACCGAGGTCCGATGCACTCTCGGACATCACTTCGGTCTGCCAGCGATGGCGTTCCGCGAAGCGCAGGTACATCCGCAGCAGAGCACCTGCGAACAGGGCCGACTCGTCGCCGCCGGTGCCGGCACGGATCTCCAGGAACACGTTGCGCTCGTCGTTCGGGTCGCGCGGCAGCAGCAGGCGCTCGAGCGCGGCCTCCTCGCGGTCCACCGCACTCGCCGCGGTCGCGAACTCCTCGTCGGCGAACTCGCGCAGCTCGGCATCGGCACGCATCTGGTCGGCTGCCTGCCGATCGGCGAGCGCGCGTTTCCAGGCCCGGTAGCGATCCGCGACCTGGCTCAGTTCGGAGAATTCGCGGTTCAACTGCCGGAACCCGTCCAGGTCGCGGGTGGCATCCTCGGCGGACAGGAGGCGATTGACCTCGGCCAAGCGCTGCTCGATCTGCTCGAGCCGGGCCTGCATCGATGCCTTCATCAGCGGGAGAGACCGGTCTTGTCCGTGTCGCCCGGCGGGTGGGGCGCGGTGCCCTGTGTCTCGTTCGCGCCGACCTGCGGCAGCAGATGATCGATGACCCGGATCAGCTGGTCGCGCTCGTCGCCGCCCCGTTGCAGCAGCGAAGTCGGGCCGTGCAGGAACTTGCTGGTCAGCCCGTGCGCGAGGGCCTCGAGCACCTGCTGCGGATCGTCGCCGCGCGCGAGCGCCCGGCGGGCGCGGTCGAGTTCGACGTGTTTGATCGCCTCGCCGCGCGCGTGCAGCGAGCGGATCGCCGGCACCGACTGGCGCGTCGACAGCCACTGCATGAACGCGTCGACGCGATTCTCGATGATCGCCTCGGCCTGTTCGACCGCGGCGCGTCGGTGCTCGATGCCGGAATTGACGAGCTGGCCGAGGTCGTCGACCGTGTACAGGAAAACGTCGTCCAGCCGCGCGACCTCGGGTTCGATGTCCCGCGGCACCGCGAGGTCGACCATGAAGATCGGCTTGCGCTTGCGGGCCCGGCTCGCACGCTCGACCAGGCCGAGCCCGATCAGCGGCAGCGTGCTCGCCGTACAGGAGACGACGATGTCGAACTTCTCGAGCTGATCGGGCAGTTCGGACAGCTTCAGCGTCGATGCGTGGAACTTCTGCGCCAGCTTGTGCGCACGTTCCTCGGTCCGGTTGGCGACGACGATCCGCGCCGGATGCTGGGCCGCGAAGTGGGTCGCCGCGAGTTCGATCATCTCGCCGGCGCCGACGAACAGCACGCTGGTCTGGCGCAGATCCTCGAAGATGCGTCGCGCCAGGCGCACCGCGGCGGCGGCCATCGACACCGATCGCGCCCCGATCTCGGTCGTCGATCGCACTTCCTTGGCGACCGCGAACGACTTCTGGAACAGATGATGCAGGTTGGTGCCGAGCACACCGGCATCGTGGGCGACGCGCACGGCCTCTTTCATCTGGCCGAGGATCTGCGGTTCACCGAGCACCATCGAGTCCAGGCCCGAGGCGACCCGGAACGCATGCCGCACGGCCTGCACGTCGGGCAGCAGGTACAGGTGCGAGTGCAGATCGACGCCGGTCAGCCCGTCCCGGGTCGACAGCCAGTCGGCGAGCGCCGGGCGCGCGTCGTCCAGAGCCGGCGTCGAACAGTAGATCTCGGTGCGATTGCAGGTCGACAGGATCGCCGTCTCCGGCAGCAGCGACGGCGAGCGGGCATGCAGGTCGGCCAACGCCGCGCGCAGATGGTCACCGTTGAACGCGATGCGTTCGCGGACGGCGACCGGCGCGGTCGTGTGATTGAGGCCGAGCGTGAGCAGTGCCATAAGCGCTTGAAATTTAGGCGATTATAGCGGGGAGGCCGACGGAAGATAAAGCTCGAACTGGACTCCGGCCGGTTGCAGCGACATCGCCCGGACCACGCCGCCGTGGCGCAGGACGACCTCGCGCACGAAGGTCAGCGACAAACCGTAGTTGCGCAGGCCGCCGGCGGCCTGGTCGATGATCTCCTCGGTTTCGCTCGGCGCGGGCAGCGTCGAGGACCAGAAAGGCTCGAACATGCGGACGATCGTGGGCGGCGCCACCGGCGGACCGTGGTCGACGACCGAGATGCACCAGGCACTGCCCCGGGACAGGACCTGTGGCTCCGGGTTGACCGACGCCTGCAGCGCCACCTCGACCGTCGCGCCATCCGGGCTGAAGGTGACCGCCCGCGAGATCAGGTTGGTGATCGCCTGGCGCAGCAATGCCGGATCGGCATCGACCTGGGCGTTGTCCGGCCCCTGGCTGATGATCCGGATCGACCGCAAGGACGCCTGGTGCCAGCAGGCGTCGATCGCGTCGGTCAGCAGATCCGACAGGTTCGACGGCGCGAGCCGGATCGGGTCGGTCAGTCCACGCAACAGCTGCGAGAAGGCGTCGACACGCTCGAGGGCGATCTGCGCATGGCGCTGGATCCGTGCCAGGTCGACCCGCTCGCCGGGGGCCTCCTTCATCTGCTCGATGTCCTCCAGGATCCGCTCGTGCGGCGTGCGCAGCCCTTCGGACAGGAACTGCAGCGTCTGCTCGCGTTCGCGTTGCGTCTGGCGCAGGCCGGTGACCTCGGTGAACTGGATCAGCCAGGCATCGTTGTTCGGCTCCTCGCTGAGCAGCCGGATGTCGATCATCCAGGAGCGACCGGTCGTGTCGCGGCATTCGCTCGCTCCCTGGATCAGCGGGCCGTCGCCGTCGGCGCCGGCCCGGATCCCGAACACCCGGCCGAGCCACGGCCAGACACTCTTGCCTTCGGGCGGCGGCGGGGAGAACACGCTGCGGGCGGCGGCGTTGGTCTTCAGCGTGCGCCCGCCGGCATCGGCAACCACCACCGGATGCGGCAGTTGTTCGACCACCTGGGAGAAGAAGCGACGCATGCCGCGCAGGCGCGAGGCGGCCGAATGCAGCGCGCTCAGCCGGCGGGCGATCGGCTCGGCCGGCTGGGGACCGGCCAGCGGGGTGCCGAAAAGGTCCGGTTCGCTGGCCAGCGCCCGGGCCTCGGCGGCCAGCCCCGCCACCGCCGCCTGCAGCCGGCGCCAGTTCCACAGCGGGTAGGCGATCGCCAGCGACATCAGGGTCGCCGCCGGCGGGATCCAGGTCCCCAGCCGCAGCGCAATTGTCGCCACCGTGATCGCCAGCGCGGCCGAGGTGGCCACCAGCGGCAGGCCCCAGCGCGGCGTCAGCCGGTAGAGCATACCCATCGTCGTGCCGACGAAGATCAGGGCGAACACCGCCTGGATCCAGCCCGGCGCCCGGGTGATCAGCCGGTTTCGCAGCAGCCCGTTCAGGGCCGCCGCGTGGATGTCGACTCCCTGCGTCGCCCGATAGGCGCGCAGCGACGGCGTCGCGTACTGGTCACCCAGGCCGGTGGCGGTGGCACCGATCAGCACCAGCGCGTCCTTGAACAGCCCGGCGGGCGCCTCGCCGCGCATCAGCGTGCCGTAGGACACGCGGGTGATCACCGTCTGCAGCGAGGGCAGGAACACGAAGTGCTGACGTGGCCAGACCGCCCGGGCGACCGCACGATCGCGGGCGGCCTGGTTGTCGTCGCGCAGCGCCAGCTGCGCGGTCCGGTCGGCGATCGGCGCCTTGGCCGCCGCGGCCATCGCCAGCGGAAACGCCGCGAAGCCGCCTTCGATCAGGAACAGGCCGCGAACCGCGCCATCCTCGTCCAGCTTCAGCTGCACGTGCCCGAGCGCGGCGAGTTTGCCGAGCTCCGGCACCGGATAGATCGGTCCCTCCGAACCCGTGGCATCGCGCCCCGACCCGATCGGCAACACCACCGGCGAGTGTTTCTCGATCGCCCGGGCCAGCACGGCGTCGTCTTCGTGACCTTCGATCAGCAGCACGTCCAGCCCGATCACCCGGGCTCCGGCGGCACCGAGGCGCTCGATCGCGGCGGCGTGGATCTTGCGCGGCCAGGGCCAGCGACCGACCTGCGCCAGGCTGTCCTCGTCGATCTCGACGAGCACGATCTGCTCGAGGCCGGGCACGTCGAAGCTGCGGTTGATCGTGTCGAACGCGATCGCGTCGGCCCGGGCCAGCGCCCCGCCGACCGAATGCGGCGGGCCGGCGCCCAGCCAGATCGCCAGTGCAGCCAGTCCGACCGTGACCGCGAACCATTCGAGCAACAGGCGATGGCTGCCCTGGCTGAACCCCGGCTCGATCACGGTTGGGTTCGGGAGGATTCGACGTCACCGCCCTGGCCGTCGCCGACCGGCGCGGCCGATCCATCGATCACCAGCGGCCGGATCAGGATCCGCTGCGGGGCCGAGAACGGGGTCACGACGCCGTCCCGCGTGGTCGTGCGCAGTCGCACGAAGTAGCTGCCGGGAACCAATGCCGGCAACGTCGCATCCGGGGTCTCGGTTTCGATCGTCGCCGCGAGCGGGGAGAACTGTGCGCTGGGGCTGACCTCGAGCCGGTAACGCGCCCCCGGTTCACCATCCCAGGCAAGCCGATTGCTCAGCCCGCTCGAGGCGAAGGCCGGACCGGCCGGTGTCGGCCGCCACTGGATCCGACGGATCCGCGACAGCGGACCGGTCTTGTCGCCGGCGACGGTTGCGATCCGCCAGAAGCGTTCGACCGGCCCCTTGACCGACGTGTCGAACGGAGTCGCCGCGGTCGCCTGCTCGACCCGGCCGTCGAAGATCATCTTCGCGAAGCCCGCGTCCTCGGCGACCTGCAGCCGATAACCGGTGGCGCCCGGTGCCTCGCTCCATTTCAACGCGACCGATTCGCCGAACACGATCGCGTCGGCCGCCGGTGCCAGCGCCAGCGGCGGCTCCGGCCGGGCGGCCATCACGAACACCCGCGACCCGTCGTAACCCTCGACCTGCGAGGCCGCGATCGCGCGCACCCGCAAGTGGTGTTCACCGTCGTCGTGGCTGGCGAAGGCAACCGCCGGCTGGTCGATCACGCGCGATTCGACGATGTCGCTGAACGTGGCGTCGCGGGCGATGTCGTAGCGATAACGCCCGGCGCCCGCCACCACCGGCAGATCGAAGCGGGCGATGATGGTCTCGAAGCGGGGCGGCACCGTCGACAGATCCGGCGCCGGCAGCAGCGGCTCGGGCACGCTGACCCGCCCGCTGCTGTCGGCACTCGAACCGAAACCCTGCGCCACCGCGACCTTCGACGCAGGGGCGGAGGCTGGCGGCTTCGGCCCCTTCCTGCCGGCCGTCCTTGTCCTGGACACCGCCGGCTCGGCGGGTGGGGATCCCCAGTCGATGTTGCCGTCGAGCACTTCGGTGCTGGCCGCTTCGGTCTTCACGCCGACACGGAACGTCGTGCCGCGTACCGCCGCGGTGGCACTTGGCGTGCGGATCTGCAGCGGCTTGACGCGCTGCTTCGGCGACGTCGAATCGATCCGACCCTGTTCGACCTGGACCCGGGCGTCGACGATCGCGGGGTCGTGGTAATACCGCAGCCGCTCGAGCCTGACCTGCGACGCCGGTGCGATCCGCAGCCGCGTGCCGTCGGCCAACGCGACCTCGACCACACCGGTCTCGCCGGTCGTGATCGTGGCCCCTTCCTTCAGCGTCGCGTTGTTGACCGCCGGAGCATCCCCGGTCCGGGATTCACCGGTCACGCCGACCACCTTCGCCTCGCCGGGCTGGCTCTTGAGCCAGTCGAACGGAATTCGCAGCTGCTGGCCGGGCTGCAGCCGATACGGCTTGAAGACCTGGTTGAACCGCGACAACCCGCGCCAGCCGGCCGGGCCCTCGAGCAGTTGCTCGGCGATGGTCTTGAGCGTGTCGCCGGTCTGGACCGTGTAGTTCACCGGGGCCGGCGGAGCGGCGGCGGGCGGCGAGGCCGACAGCGCCGCGCCGGAGATCAACAACCCCGCAATGCCGAACCCGATGTGTCGAGGCATGACACCGACCGAAGGAGTGCGCGCAGTGTACCGCCGCCGGCTCAAGTTGGCGCGCCGAGGAACATGCGATACGCCGGATGTCGGCTTTCGTCCCAATGCCGGTACCCGAGTCCGGACAGGAATTCCCTGAACGTGCGGTTCTCGCTGTCCGGCACCTGCAGGCCGACCAGGATCCGGCCGTAGTCGGCGCCGTGGTTGCGATAGTGGAACAGCGAGATGTTCCAGTTCGGACTCATGCTGGTCAGGAACCGCATCAGCGCCCCCGGCCGTTCGGGGAACTCGAAGCGGTAGATCAGTTCGTCGCGGGCGAGCGCCGAATGCCCGCCGACCAGGTGACGGATGTGCAGCTTGCCGAGTTCGTCGTCGGTCAGGTCGAGTGTCCGGAAGCCGTTGTGCTCGAACGTGTGGGCGATCTCGGCGGCCTCGCTCGCGCGTTCGATCTGCAGGCCGACGAACACGTGTGCCTCGGTGGGATCGGCGATCCGGTAGTTGAACTCGGTGACGTTGCGCGGTCCGATCAGCGTGCAGAAGCGACGAAAACTGCCGCGCTCCTCGGGAATCGTCACCGCGAACACCGCTTCGCGCTGCTCGCCGATCTCGGCGCGTTCGGCCACGAAACGCAGCCGGTCGAAGTTCATGTTCGCGCCGCAGGCCACCGCCACCAGCGTGCGTTCGCCGATCCGCTCGCGATCGACGTACGCCTTCAGTCCGGCCACCGCGAGGGCACCGGCCGGCTCGAGGATCGAGCGGGTGTCCTCGAAGACGTCCTTGATCGCCGCGCAGATCGCATCGGTGTCGACCAGCAGGATCTCGTCGACGAACTGCCGGCACAACCTGAAGGTCTCTTCGCCGACCTTCTTGACCGCGGTGCCGTCGGAGAACAGGCCGACCTCGGCGAGTTCGATTCGGCGACCTGCGGCGAGCGACTGGCGCATCGCGTCCGAATCGACGGTCTGCACGCCGATCACCTTGATCTCGGGGCGGACCTGCTTGACGTAGGCCGCGATGCCCGAGATCAGCCCGCCGCCGCCGATCGCGACGAAGATCGCGTCGATCGGCCCCTGGTTCTGGCGCAGGATCTCCATGCCGATCGTGCCCTGGCCGGCGATCACGTCCGGATCGTCGAACGGATGGACGAATGTCAACTCCTGCTCGGCCTGGATCCCGGTCGCGCGCGTGTGCGCCTCGTTGAACGAATCGCCGTGCAGGATCACCTCGGCACCCCGCGAACGCACCGCGTCGACCTTCACCCGGGGCGTGGTCACCGGCATCACGATCACGGCGCGGCAACCGAGCCGCTGCGCGGCCAGTGCGACACCCTGCGCGTGGTTGCCCGCCGATGCGGCAATCACCCCGCGCGCGAGTTGTCTCGCGTCGAGGTGCGCCATCTTGTTGTACGCGCCGCGCAGCTTGAACGAGAACACCGACTGCAGGTCCTCGCGCTTGAGCAGCACACGATTGCCCAGTCGTGCCGACAGGGCCGGCGCGACGTCCAGCGGTGTTTCCTGGGCGACGTCGTAGACCCGCGCGGTCAGGATGCGCTTCAGATAACTCGCGACCATGGTGGGGCGGGATTCTACTGCCAGCGAGGCGGCGCGAGGCGACGAACGCGACCGCCGAACAACGCGCAATGAGCCTTTCGGCTCGGACGGTTGTCCTGCCGGCGCACCGGGGGCGGACTGCTAGACTCGGCGCCGATGGAATCCCTGGTCGAACGCGCCCTCGAATGGTTCGCGCTGCCCAAGAACGGGTTGTCCTCGGTGTTCGTGATCGCCTTCGTCTCGGCGACGCTGCTGCCGATGGGATCGGAACCCGCGGTGTTCGGCTACGTCAAGCTCAACCCGGACCAGTTCTGGCTCACGGTGGGCGTGGCCACGCTCGGCAACACGCTCGGTGGCGTCGTCGACTACTGGCTGGGTTATGGCACTCACGAAGCGGTCGCCAAGGGCAGGCACACCCGGTACTTGGGCTGGTTCGAGCGCCTCGGTCCGAAGGCGATGTTCTTCTCGTGGCTGCCGATGGTCGGTGATCCGCTGTGTGCGGTCGGCGGCTGGCTGAAGCTGCCGTTCTGGCAATGCACGGCCTGGATGGCGGCCGGCAAGTTCCTGCGCTACACCGCGATGACCGGCGCACTGCTCTGGGTGCCCGATGCCTGGTGGCTGAAGATCATCAAGCCGCTGGCGGGCGCATGACCATGCCGGCGGCGACCGCGACCCTTGAGGCGCCGATGGCGCGTGCGCGCGAGGTGCTCGGCCGGGTGTTCGGCCACCCCGGTTTCCGCGGGCTGCAGGCCGCCGTCGTCGAGCGGCTGCTCGGCGGCGGCGATTGCCTGGTGCTGATGCCCACCGGCGCCGGCAAGTCGCTGTGTTACCAGGTTCCCGCGCTGGTGCGTCCCGGGCTGGGCCTGGTCGTCTCGCCGCTGATCGCGCTGATGCAGGACCAGGTCGAGGCGCTGCGTGAACTCGGCGTACGCGCCGCGTACCTGAACTCGACGCAACAGGCGGGCGAAGCTGCGGCGATCGAACGCGCCGCGCGCCGCGGCGAGCTCGATCTGCTGTATGTCGCGCCCGAGCGGCTGCTGACCGAGCGTTGTCTGGCGTTGCTCGACGAATGCCCGCTGGCGCTGATCGCGATCGACGAGGCGCACTGCGTCTCGCAGTGGGGTCACGACTTCCGCCCCGAGTACCTGCAGCTCGCGCCGCTCGGACGCCGGTTCCCGGGCGTGCCGCGGATCGCGCTGACGGCCACCGCCGATCCGCGCACCCGCGAGGAGATCGTCACCGGGCTGGACCTGACCGACGTGCACCGGTTCGTCGCCAGCTTCGATCGGCCGAACATCCGCTACCGGATCGTCGGCAAGGACAATCCGCAGCGCCAGCTGCTGCAGTTCATCGACGCCGAGATGGCCGGGCAGGCCGGCATCGTCTACTGCGCGACCCGCAACCGGGTCGAGGAGACCGCCGCGGCGCTGAATCGCAGCGGCATCGACGCACTGGCCTACCACGCCGGACTCGATGCGGGCACGCGGGCGTCCAACCAGCAGCGATTCCTGCAGGAGGACGGTCGCGTGATGGTGGCGACGATTGCGTTCGGCATGGGCATCGACAAACCCGACGTCCGCTTCGTCGCGCACCTGGACATGCCGCGCAGCATCGAAGGCTACTACCAGGAGACCGGTCGTGCCGGTCGCGACGGCGAACCGGCCCAGGCCTGGATGACCTACGGGCTGGCCGACGTGGTCCAGCAGCGCCGGCTGATCGACCAGTCGAGCGGCGGCGAGACGTTCCGCCGCGTCGCCGCCGCACGGCTGGACGCGATGCTGGCGCTGGCCGAGACCACCGATTGCCGGCGCGTGCGGCTGCTCGAATATTTCGGCGAAGCCGCGACACCCTGTGGCAATTGTGACAACTGCCTCGCACCACCGGAGCGCTGGGACGGCACCGACGCCGCGCGCAAGCTGCTGTCGTGTGTCTATCGCGCGCGACAGGCCAGCGGCATCGGCTTCGGCGCGTTGCACGTGATCGCGATCCTGCGCGGACAGGACAACGAGCGGACCCGTCGCTGGGGCCACGAGAAGCTGTCGACCTTCGGCATCGGCGCCGAACTTGGTGAACACACCTGGCGCTCCGTGCTCAGGCAACTGGTCGCCCAGGGACTGCTGGCGGTCGACCACGAGAACCACCAGACACTCGAACTGACGGCGGCCAGCCGCGAGTTCCTGCGCGGCGATCAGCGGCTGTGGCTGCGCGGCGAATCCGCCGAGCCGGTCCGGGCACGTTCCCGCTCGAAGGCGGGCCGCGCCGCCACGAGGCCCGGCGCCGAGGGCCTGTCCGACCCACCCGAGGTGCTCGAACGTTTCGAGCGGCTGCGTCGCTGGCGCCTCGAGCGCTCGCGCGAACGCGGCGTGCCACCGTACGTGATCTTCCACGATGCCGTGCTGCGCGAGATCGCGCGCCGGCAGCCGACCACCTCGGCTGAACTGGCCGGCATCTCCGGCATCGGCACGGCCAAGCTGGAGAGTTACGGCGACGAACTGCTGCGGCTGATGAACGAGGACGAGCCGTCGCCGCCGCAGTGAACCTGCGGCGCGGTCCGCGCGGACCGTGTCAGCCGCGCTTCGCCAGTTCACCCTCCGCCTGCATCCAGGTGTAGCAGTCGTCGACCATCACCTCGAGTGTCGCGGGCCGATAGCCGAGTTCGCGGATCGCCTTGCCGCAGTCGCAGCGGCGACCCGCCGACATCAGCCGTGCACCATCGAGTGTCAGTGCCGGCTCGGCCCCGGTGAATCGTGCCCGCGCCTCGTTCGCGAACGCGACCAGGTGCAGCAGCCAGGGCGGCGTCGGCCGCCGCGGCACCGGCCGGCCGGCCCGTGTGCCGATCACACGCACCAGTTCGATGATCGTGCTGTCGGCACCGCCGAGCAGATAGTTCTCGCCGCAACGGCCGCGGTCGGCGGCGGCGACATGGGCACGTGCGACCTCGATCGCGTGGCAGATCGACAGGGCGCCGGTCGGCACGCCGGGCAACGTTCCCTGCGCAACCATCCGGAACAGCCGGGCGTAGTTGCGGGTGTCGTAGCGGCCGATGATCGCCGCCGGATTGAGGATGGTCGCGTCGAGTCCGCGTTCGATGCCGCGGCGGACCTCCTGCTCGCCGGCGAACTTCGAGCGCTGGTAGTTGATCGGTGATTCACCGCCGCGCTGCGGCGCCGATTCGTCGATCGCCCCCTGGAACAGCCCCCAGGCGGAGATGCTCGAGGTATGGACCAGTCGGCGCGCACCGGCGGCGAGCGCGGCGGTGACCACGTGACGGGTGCCATCGATGTTGATCGCGTCCTGCCGCACGCGATGACCGCGCCAGATCGACGTGTCGCCGGCGACATGGAACACGGTGTCCACGCCGGCCGGCATCGTGCGCGCGAGCGAGGACGGGTCGGTGATGTCGCCGATCACTCGGCGGGCCGGCAGCCGCTCGAGGTGGCGGATGTCCGCGGCCGGACGGTGCAGCGCGATCACGTCCCACCCCTGGCGCGCCAGTTCCTCGACCAGGTTCAGGCCGACCAGGCCGTTGGCACCGGTGACGTAGGCGAGTCGCGACATGAGGAAACCAGGATCAGTCTAGTGTGCCGTTCCACAAAACCCTTGGATTTTCGTTCAGGCCGGCACGGTGATGCCATTGCCGGCGAATGCCGATGGCGCATCGCACAAGCCGCTCGGCTACAATCGAGTCGCCGATGAACGCGCCCGAAACCGTCACAGCCGCGCCCGCCGTCACCGACGCGCCGGTCCGGCTGCGCGAGATTCCGTACAACTACACCTCGTTCTCCGACCGCGAGATCGTGCTGCGCATCCTCGGTGCGGAGGCCTGGGCGGTGATCGACGAGCTGCGTGCCGAGCGCCGCACCGGCCGCTCGGCGCGGATGTTGTACGAGGTGCTCGGCGACATCTGGGTCGTCCAGCGCAACCCGTACCTGCAGGACGACCTGATCGACAATCCGCGCCGACGGCGGATGCTGATCGAGGCGCTGCATCACCGGCTGCACGAGATCGAGAAACGCCGCGACGCCGATCCGCGACCGGCGGGCGACGACGGCGGCGTGCGCGCCGTCAAGGTCGGCCGGCTGCTCGATGCGACCCGCGCCGCGGTCGATCGGTTCCAGCGCGACTTCTCCGACACCTGGGACCTGCGTCGTCGCGCGCTCAGGCTGCTGGCACGGCACACCGCCCGCGACAACATCAAGTTCGACCCGATGAGCCGGGTCTCGCATGTCACCGACGCCACCGACTGGCGCGTCGAGTATCCGTTCGTCGTGTTGACCCCGCAGACCGAACACGAGGTCGCCGGGCTGGTCGAGGCCTGCATCGAACTCGGCCTGACGATCATTCCGCGCGGCGGGGGCACCGGCTACACCGGCGGCGCGGTGCCGCTGACGCCGCGGGCGGCCGTGATCAACACCGAAAAGCTCGAGTCGCTCGGCGAGGTCGAGTCGATCCGGCTGCCGGGGCTCGAGGTCGAGGTGCCGACGATCACCAGCGGCGCCGGCGTCGTCACCAAGCGGGTCACCGATGCGGCCGAACGCGCGAAGCTGGTGTTCGCGGTCGACCCCACGTCGCTCGAGGCGTCGTGCATCGGCGGCAACATCGCGATGAACGCGGGCGGCAAGAAGGCGGTGCTGTGGGGCACCGCGATCGACAACCTCGCCTGGTGGCGGATGGTCGATCCCGACGGCCAGTGGCTCGAGGTCACCCGCATCGGGCACAACCTGGGCAAGATCCACGATGCGCCGGTCGTCTGCTTCGAACTGAAGCGGTTCAAGGCCGCGCAGCTCGATCATGCCGGTGTGATGAAGGGCGAGCCGGTCGCCGTCGAACGGATCGAGATCGCCGGCTCGGCGTTCCGCAAGGAAGGCCTGGGCAAGGATGTCACCGACAAGTTCCTCGCCGGCCTGCCCGGCGTGCAGAAGGAAGGCTGCGACGGGCTGATCACCTCGGCGCGCTGGATCCTGCATCAGATGCCCGCGCACGTGCGCACGGTCTGCCTGGAGTTCTTCGGCCAGCCGAAGGACGCGGTGCCGGCGATCGTGGAGATCAAGGACTACCTGGACACGCGGCCGGGCGGGGCGATCCTCGCCGGCCTGGAGCACTTGGACGAGCGCTACCTGCGTGCGGTCGGCTACACGACCAAGTCCCGCCGCGGCGCGCTGCCGAAGATGGCGCTGTTCGGCGACATCGTCGGCGACGACGGCGAAGCGGTCGCCCGCGCGGCCTCCGAGGTCGTGCGGATGGCCAACGGTCGCTTCGGCGAAGGTTTCGTCGCCGTCTCGCCGGAGGCACGCAAGACCTTCTGGCTCGACCGTGCACGCACCGCGGCGATCGCGCGCCACACCAACGCGTTCAAGATCAACGAGGACGTCGTCATCCCGCTGCCGCGGATGGCCGAATACACCGACGGCATCGAGCGCATCAACATCGAACTGTCGATCGGCAACAAGCTCGAGCTGGTGGCCAGGCTTCGTGCGCTGTTCGCCGGCGAGCTGCCGCTCGCGCGGCCGGACGACGCGGAGATGCAGGCATTCGCGCTCGACGAACTGATCGCCGACCGGCGCCGGCGCGCGATCGAACTGCTGCTCGAGGTCCAGCATCGCTGGCGCTGGCTGCTCGACAACATGGATCGAGGCCTGGCCGAGGTGCGCGACGAGTTCGCCGCGATCGGACTGGAAGCGGCGATCCCCGGGATCGACGCGCGACTCGCCGGGGCGCCGCGGACGCGGCTGTTCGACCTGCTGCAGGACCGGACGATCCGGGTGTCCTGGAAGGCCGAGGTCCGGGAACCGCTGGCCGCGATCCTGCCCGGGCAGCCGTTCAAGCCGGTGCTCGAGCGCTGCGCGCAGATCCATCGGGAGGTGTTGCGCAGCCGGGTCTTCGTCGCGTTGCACATGCACGCCGGCGACGGCAACGTGCACACGAACATCCCGGTCAACTCCGACGACTACCCGATGCTCAAGCAGGCCGAGGCGGCGGTCGCCCGGATCATGGCGCTGGCCAGGTCGCTCGACGGGGTGATCTCCGGCGAACACGGGATCGGCATCACCAAGCTCGAATTCCTGCACGACGACGAGGTCGCCGCGTTCCGCGACTACAAGCGGCGGGTCGATCCGCAGGGTCGCTTCAATCGCGGCAAGCTGCTCGCCGGCGGCGACCTGCGCAATGCCTACACGCCGAGCTTCGGGCTGATGGGCGCGGAATCGCTGATCCTGCAGGCGTCCGACATCGGTGCGATCGCCGACTCGGTCAAGGATTGCCTGCGCTGCGGCAAGTGCAAGCCGGTGTGTGCGACCCACGTGCCGCGTGCGAACCTGCTCTATTCGCCGCGCAACAAGATCCTCGCCACGTCGCTGCTGATCGAGGCGTTCCTGTACGAGGAGCAGACCCGACGCGGCGTGTCGGTCCGGCACTGGGACGAGTTCGGAGACGTCGCCGACCATTGCACCGTGTGCCACAAGTGTGCACAGCCCTGTCCGGTCGACATCGACTTCGGCGACGTGTCGATGGCGATGCGCAACCTGCTGCGCAAGATGGGCCGCAAGAAGTTCAATCCCGGCTCGGCGGCGGCGATGTTCTTCCTGAACGCGCAGGATCCGGACACGATCCGCGCGGTGCGCGCGGTGATGGTCGGCGTGGGTTACCGTGCGCAGCGCTGGGCCAACGACTTCTTCCGGCTGGCCGCACGGGCGCAGACGCGCCAGCCGCCGGCCACCGTCGGCAGGCCGGAGCTGAAGGCGCAGGTGATCCACTTCGTCAACAAGAAGATGCCGGGCAACCTGCCCAAGCGCACCGTGCGGGCGCTGCTCGACATCGAGGACAGCCGCTACGTGCCGATCATCCGGGATCCGCAGGCGACCACCGTCGACAGCGAGGCGGTGTTCTACTTCCCGGGCTGCGGCTCGGAGCGTCTGTTCTCGCAGGTCGGGCTGGCCACGCAGGCGATGTTGTGGCACGTCGGCGTGCAGACGGTGCTGCCACCGGGTTACCTGTGCTGCGGCTATCCGCAGCGCGGCGCCGGCAGCTTTGACAAGGCCGACAAGATCATCACCGACAACCGGGTGCTGTTTCACCGGGTCGCCAACACGCTGAACTACCTGGACATCCGCACCGTCGTCGTCTCCTGCGGCACCTGCTACGACCAGCTGCAGGCCTACCAGTTCGAAAAGATCTTCCCCGGCTGCCGGATCATCGACATCCACGAGTTCCTGATGGAGAAGGGCGTGCGCCTGCAAGGCGTGACCGGCGCACGCTACATGTACCACGATCCCTGCCACTCGCCGATCAAGCAGCACGCGCCGCTCGCGGTGGTCAACGAACTGATCAATGCCCCGCTCAACGGCCGCGTCGAGAAGAGTGATCGCTGCTGCGGCGAATCCGGCACACTCGCGGTCACCCGTCCCGACATCTCGACGCAGGTCCGTTTCCGCAAGGAGGAGGAGCTTCGCAACGGGCTGGCGGCATTGCGCACATCCGGCGCCGATCCGCAGGCGCCGGTGAAGATCCTCACCTCCTGCCCGTCGTGCCTGCAGGGACTGGCCCGCTACGAGGATGACGTCGACATCGAAGCCGACTACATCGTCGTCGAGATCGCGCGCCACCTGCTCGGCGCGGACTGGATGTCCGGCTACGTCGCCCGCGCCAACGACGGCGGCATCGAGCGTGTGCTGGTCTGACGCCGATGACCGCCACCTGCCCGTTGTGTGAATCCGCCGGTGGCGACCGGGTCTTCACCGACCTGCGCCTGCGGGTGGTGCTGCCCGACGAGCCCGACCACCCGGGCTTCACGCGGGTGATCTGGCGGGCCCACGTGGCCGAGATGACCGACCTCGGAGCAGCCGACCGCGCCCGCCTGTTCGATGCGGTGCTGCGGGTCGAGCAGGTCATGCGCGACGTGCTGGCGCCGGACAAGATCAACCTCGCCAGCCTCGGCAACCAGGTGCCGCACCTGCACTGGCACGTGATCCCGCGCTGGCGCGACGACCGGCATTTTCCCGCCCCGGTCTGGGCGCCGCCGGCCGCCCGCGATCCGGCGCCGGCCGCCGCGCGTCGTGCCGAGGTGCAATCCCGGCTCGCGGCGTACCGGGCGGCGCTCGCCGCGGCATTCGATGACCCGGGCGCGGCGGCGGGTGGCTGAGGCAGGCGACGGATGCGGATACTCGTCCTGTCCGATCTGCACGTCGAGCTGGCGCCGTTCAAGCCACGCGCGGTCGACTGCGACCTGGTCGTGCTCGCCGGCGACATCCACAACGGGATCGAGGCGATCCGCTGGGCGCGGGCCAGCTTCGGCGGCAAACCGATCGTGCAGATCGCCGGCAACCACGAGTTCTGGGGCACGAACATCGAGGAGACACGCACGGCGCTGCGCGACGAGGCGCGACGCCAGGGGGTGCACTTCCTCGACGACGACCGGGTGACGATCGACGGGGTCACGTTCCTCGGCTGCACCTTGTGGACCGACTACCAGGTGTTCGAGCGCGAAGGTCGCACGTTCCGGATGAGCACCGAGCAGGCGATGCGCGCCAACCAGCGGCTGATCGCCGATCACCGCCGGGTCCGGATCGACGACGGTGCCGGCGGCGAGCGCCTGTTCCTGCCCGAGGACGCGGCGCAGCTGCATGCCCGCTCGCGGCGATGGCTCGCGTCGCAGCTGCGCCAGCGCGCCGACGGGCCGCGGGTCGTCATCACCCATCATTTGCCGAGCTGGCGCTCGGTGGTACCCGAATACGCGCGCTGGGTGACCAATGCGGCGTTCGTCAGCGATCTCGATCGCTGGTTGCCCGCTGCGGACTGCTGGATCCACGGCCACACCCACACGTCGCATCGCTACCGGGTCCGAGGCACGACGGTGGTCTGCAATCCGCGCGGTTATCCGGACCGGCGGATCGAGCCGCGGGCGTTCGAGAATCCCGCATTCCAGCCCGACCTGACGGTCGAGATCGGCGCCTGATCGCGCGTGTGACCGTGCGACCGTGAGCCGGTGTCGGCCGCCGTCGCTGCCTCCCGGCGCCGCTGCCGTATCCCATCGCGCGTCCGGCCCTCGGCCGTCCGCTTGACGGGTCGTGTCGCGCTTCCTATCATCCGGGTCATCATACGACCATACGACATGACGAGACATCCGGCATCGACGCGTCCGACCGGCCACGATCCGCGGCTCGTGACGATCCCGGTCGCGGTTCCGCCGCCGCGCCAGACGCTGGTGTCCAACGTCGTCGAGCAGCTGTCGCGCCAGATCGGCGGTGGCCAGGTCGCACCGGGGTCGAAGCTGCCGACGGAGATCGAGCTCTGCTCGATGTTCGAGGTGAGCCGGACGGTCGTGCGCGAGGCGGTCGCCCAGCTCAAGGCCGAGGACCTCGTCGAGAGCGTCCAAGGGCTGGGCGTCTACGTGAAGCGGCGCACGCCCGGCCAGGGTGTGCTGCGCCTGCGCGGTACGGCGGGCAGCCGCCTCGAGTCGGCGCGCGAGATGCTCGACTTCCGTGCCGGCCTCGAGACACAGGCGGCCCGGCTCGCCGCCGAGCGATGCACCGCCGCCGACGTGCGCGCGATGCGGCGCGCGCTCGCCCGGCTCGACGAGGCCGAGCGGGCCGGTGACGACGGCGCCGCCGAGGACCTCGCCTTCCACATGGCGGTCGCGAACGCGTCGAAGAACGCATTCATCGTCCAGGTCCAGCAATTTCTCGGCGAATCGCTGCGCGATGCGATCGCGCACAGTCGCGACATCGCCGACGCGGCCATGCGCGCCGCACACTTCGAAACCGCTCGCCGCGAACACGGTCGCGTCGTCGAGGCGATCGCGGCGCGCGACCCGGTGCTCGCGAGCCGACGCATGCACGAACATCTGAGCCGCGGCCAGGACCGTCTGCTCGCGACCGCGGCGAACGATCCGAAGTCGGTGCCGCATGCCCGCACCCTGCGCACCCCGCGCACCGCGCCACAGGAGACAGCCCGATGAAGGTCACCGCGATCGAGACGACGCGCCTGGAGGCGTTTCCGAACCTGTTGTGGACGCAGGTGCACACCGACCAGGGCCTGAGCGGCCTGGGCGAGACGTTCTACGGCTCGCATTCGGCCGAGGCGCACGTGCACCAGACGATCGCGCCCTACCTGATCGGCAAGGACCCGCGCAACATCGAGCGTCACCAGTTGCACCTGACCGGCTACGTCGGCTTCGTCGGCAGCAGCGCCGAGACGCGCGGCCGCTCGGCGATCGACATCGCGTTGTGGGACCTGCTGGGCAAGTCGGTCGGGCTGCCGCTGTGTGACCTGCTCGGCGGCCGGGTGAAGGACTCGGTCAGGGTCTACAACACCTGCGCGGGCTACAGCTACGTCCAGACCCGTCCGACGCAGGGCACGGACAATTTCGGGCTGAACGCGAAGAAGGGACAGTACGAGGACCTGACCGGGTTCCTGGAGCGCGCCGACGAGGTGGCGCTCAGCCTGCTCGAGATGGGCATCGACGCGATGAAGATCTGGCCGTTCGACTACGCGGCCGAGCAGAGCCACGGTCAGTATCTGTCGAGTGCGGACCTGAAGAAGGCGCTCGAGCCGTTCGAGAAGATCCGGCGCGCCGTCGGCGACCGGATGGACGTGATGTGTGAACTGCACTCGATGTGGAACCGGCCGCAGGCGGTGCGCATCGCGCGCGCGATGGAGCCGTACGACCCGCTGTGGGTCGAGGACCCGGTGATGATGGACCACATGGATGCGATCGGGGAGGTGGCGCGATCGACGCGTGCGCCGATCGCGGTCGGCGAGACGCGGGGGATGGCGGCGGACTACCGGTACCTGCTGGACCTGAACGCGCTGAGCCTGCTGATCATGGACATGGCGTGGTGCGGCGGGGTGTCGGAGTCGCGCAAGATCGCGCACCTGGCACAGACCTACAAGGTGCCGGTGGCGTTCCACGACTGCACCGGACCGGTGGTGCTGACGGCGTCGACCCACATGGC
>CADEEH010000027.1 GCA_902826305.1 uncultured Burkholderiales bacterium | reverse complement strand
TAGCCGGCGAAATCGCGGAACACCGACCAGGACGACAGCGCGAGTTCGACGTTCTGCGGCACCGAGTAGTGCGTGCGCAGCACACCACTCGATTGGGCGGTGGTGCCGGCGCCGATCCGATCGCGCTCGAGCACCAGCACCCGCTTCTCGCCGAGCGCGGCCAGGTGGTAGGCCACCGAGCAGCCGATCACGCCGGCGCCGATCACGATCACGTCGTACGAACTGTCCAAGGTGAAGACTCCCGCTGTGTCCGCCAGCCTACCGGTAGGCATGACGGGACGCCCGATCTGAAGTCTTCCTGACGTTGAAATGAAGCCACACTTCAGTAAGATGCGTTGCTCCGGACATCCGAACCTGGAATCGCGTGCCTTCTCGAATCGCCCGGGGACGTGCGGCCCTGCCCGACCTGCGGGTGCTGCAGGCTTTTGTGATCGTGTGTGAGGCCGGCTCGATGGCGCTTGCCGCGCGTCGACTCGGCATCAGCGCGAGTGCACTCAGCCAGACCGTCAGAGGGCTCGAGCGCGACGCCGGCACGACGCTGCTGGATCGCGACACACGGCCGGCACGCCCGACGCTGGCCGGCCGCCTGCTGCTGGACGAATCCCGACCGCTGATCGCCGAGGCACACGCGATGGCCGAGCGGGTGCGCGTTCGCGCCCGTCGCGAGCGCGCGCAGCTGCGCCTGGGCTGCGTCGACTCGTTCGCCGCCACCGTGGGGCCGTCGCTGGTGCGGGCACTGTCGGGCACCGCGATGCAGCTGCAGCTGTGGTCGGGGCTGACACCGACGCTGACGGTGCAGATGCGCGCACGCGAACTGGACCTGCTGATCGGCACCGAACCGATGACCGACGACAGCGCCCTCGTCCGGCGCACGCTGTGCAGCGAACCCTGGCTGCTGGTGCTGCCGCGGGATCGCGCCCGCGGCGGATCGAAGGCGGGGACGGTGTCGTCGGTCGCGGCACTCGCCGATCGGATCGGTGACCTGCCGCTGGTGCGCTACAGTGCGCGCTCGGCGATCGGCGCCCAGGTGGAGCGTTACCTGCGCCACCTCGGCTTGCAGCCGCCCCGTCGTTTCGAACTCGACGCAACCGACGGCCTGCTGGCGCTGGTGGCCGCCGGCCTGGGCTGGGCGGTCACCACGCCGCTGTGCCTGTGGCAGTCGCGTGCACTGCTCGCGCAGGTCCAGGTGCTGTCGCTGCCCGTGGTCGACGGCCTGTCGCGCCGGGAGTTCTTCCTGGTCAGTCGCGAGGGCGAGTGGGCCGGACTCGATGCCGAGGTGGCGCGTATCGTGCGCCAGGTTCTCGCGCGTGAACTGCTGCCGATGCTGCGCCGGCACCTGCCGCTGCTGCGGGATGAACGCTTCGGTCTGCGCGGCACGATCGGCTGAACGGCGGTGCCCCTGCTCGACTAGACTGCTCGAACTCGCGCGACGCGACCCTCGCGCGGGCCGTCCGGGTGCCCAGGGAGAAAAATCGTGTGGACGTACACACCGCCACTGCGCGAGATGCAGTTCGTGATCGAAGACGTGCTCGACGCGCCGGCAGCCTGGGCCGAGATGCCCGCGTTCGCCGAGGTCGATGCCTCGACCGCCCGCGCGGTACTCGAGGAAGCGGGCCGGTTCGCCTCCGGTGTGCTGGCGCCGATCAATGCCGGCGGTGATCTGCAGGGCTGCACCTGGCGCGACGGTGAAGTCTCGACGCCACCGGGTTACCGCGAGGCGTACGCGACGTTCGTCGCCGGCGGCTGGCCGGCGCTGCCGTGTGATCCGCAGGACGGCGGCCAGGGCCTGCCCGCGCTGCTGGACGCCGCACTCAACGAGATGCTCGCCGCCGCCAATCACGGCTGGACGATGTACCCGGGGCTGCTGCACGGCGCCTACGACTGCCTGCGCACACACGGCAGCGAACCGCTCAAGCAGCGCTACCTGGCGAAGATCGCCAGCGGCGAGTGGCTGGCGACGATGAACCTGACCGAACCGCAGGCCGGCAGCGATCTCGGCCGGTTGCGCACAAAGGCCGAACCGCAGGCCGATGGCAGCGTTCGCCTCAGCGGCAGCAAGATCTTCATCTCCGGCGGTGAACACGACCTCACGCCCAACATCGTCCACCTGGTGCTGGCGCGACTGCCCGACGCACCACCGGGTACCCGCGGCATCTCGCTGTTCCTGGCGCCGAAGTTCCTGCCCGACGGCTCACGCAACACGATCCGCTGCGACGGCATCGAAAAGAAGATGGGCATCAAGGGCAGCGCGACCTGCGCGATGAGCTTCGAAGGCGCCACCGGGTGGCTCATCGGCGAGCCGAATCGCGGACTGGCGGCGATGTTCGTGATGATGAACTCCGCGCGGCTGCACGTCGGACTGCAGGGTCTCGGCCACCTGGATGCCGCGCGACAGAACGCGCTGGCCTATGCCGCCGAACGCATCCAGGGCCGCGACCGGCCGATCGACACCCATCCGGCGGTGCGGCGCACGTTGTGGACGCTGCGTGCGCTGGCCGAAGGCGAACGCGTGATCGCCTACTGGTGCGCTGCGCTGATCGACGAGGCGCACCATCATCCGGACGACAACCGACGACGTGCCGCCGAAGGCCGCGTGGGACTGCTGACGCCGCTGATCAAGGCACTGCTGACCGACAGCGGACACCGCGGTTCCGACGAGGCGCTGCAGGTCTGGGGCGGCTACGGCTATGTGCACGAGTACGGCATCGAGCAGACGGTGCGCGACAGCCGGATCGCGATGATCTACGAGGGCACCAACGAGATCCAGGCGATCGACCTGGTGCTGCGCAAGGTGCTCGGCGACGGCGGCGCGCAGTTCGACGCGCTGCTCGCGCTGCTGCAGGCCGATGCGGCGACGATGCCGGCGGGTGATTTCTCGACCGCGATCCTGGTCCAGGTGGCGCTCGCGCGAAGCGCGACGCGGGAACTGATCGATGGCCACGCGGCCGACCCGCAATGGCCGCTGCGCGTCGCCGACGACTACCTGCGCGGCTTCGGTTTCCTGCTGCTCGCGTGGGCGTGGGGCCGCATCGCACGCGCGGCGGCATGTGATGCGACCGACCCGTGGCGTGCCGAGCGGCTCCAGGCCGCCCGCTTCGGCATCGAGTGGCTGCTGCCCGAGGCGGACTGGCGCTGGCAGCGTGTCCGGAAGCGGCACGCGGCCTTGCCCGCACTTCGCGCCTGAGTTCGAAGGGCGGCCGCCGACGTTGTTGTCCCCGCCGCGGGCGGCGCGCTCAGTTCAACCGGAAGACGTCGACGAGTTCCGACAGGTGCACGGCCCGATCGCTCATGCGCTGGGCGTTCGCGGCACTCTGCGAGACCAGCGCGGCGTTGCGCTGGGTCGCCTGGTCCAGTTGCGAGACCGCGTTGTTCACCTCGGCGATGCTGGCGCTCTGCTGTTCGGCCGCCCGGCTGATGTCCTTCATCAGCGCGTCGACCCGGCGCACCGAACCGACGACCTGCTCCATCGTCTCGCCGGCGTCCCTGGCCAGGCGTGCACCGGCCTGCACCCGCTCGGCCGACGAAGCGATCACCGCATTGATCTCGCGCGCCGCCTGCGCGCAGCGCTCGGCCAGCGCCCGCACCTCGGAGGCCACGACCGCGAAGCCCCGGCCCTGTTCACCGGCACGAGCCGCCTCGACCGCCGCGTTGAGCGCGAGGATGTTGGTCTGGAACGCGATGGAATTGATCACGCTGGTGATGTCGGCGATGCGCCGGCTGCTGGCTTCGATCTCCGTCATCGTCGCGGCCACCTGGACGACGACCTCGCCGCCACGGGACGCCACGTCGGTGGCCGTGCCGGCGATCTCCTGCGCATCGGCCGACGACGCCGCCAGCTGACGAAGCTGATCGGTCATCTCGGCGAGTGTGGCGGCGGCCTGCTGCAGGTTAGCCGCCGCGATCTCGGTCCGATGCGACAGATCCTGGTTGCCGCTGGAGATCTCGCCGCTGGCGCCCGAGATCTCGTGTGTCGCGTTCCTGACCTGCTGCACGATCCCCTTGAGCTGCGCGGACATCGTCGACAACGCCTGCAGCAGCTGTCCGGTCTCGTCACGCGAGGTGGCACCGACCGCAATCGCCAGATTGCCGCTCGATACGTCCTGCGCCACGGCCATCGCCTGCTGCAGCGGGCGCACGATACCGAGCACCAGGCGCCAGCCGACCAGGCCGGACCCCACGAGGGCGAGCAGGCCGACACCCCCGAGCAGCCGATCGAGCAACGTGAACCGCTCGTCCTCGAGTGCCCGTTGTGCCCGCGCCCCCAGTCGCTGGGCATCGACCAGCTGGTTCAGCACCTCCAACGACTGCTGCGAACCCGGATCGATCTTCTGGGTGATCAGACGTGCGGCCGACTCGCTGTTGAACTGGGCCGACAGGTTCACGGCTTCGTCGAAATCGGCGGCCATCTTCCCGTCGATCTCCCGCAGCTGCCCGATCATCGCCAGGCGCTCGGGCTCCCGGGTCTGCTCCTCGAGAGACTTCATCGCATCGAGGTACGCCGCGCGATGTTTGCGCGCGGCGGCCTCGGCGTTCTGGACACCGGCGACCTCGCCGCTCAGGCCCATGTTGCGCACGGCCACCGCGGCACTCAGCGAAGACTCGCGCATCCGCTGGACGAGTTCGTGCAGTGCCTCGGCCCGGGTCGAGGTCTGCTCCCGCTGATCGGTCGCGTACCGGTGGGCGGCGATGCTCGCCACCAGGGCGAGGAACGAGGTCAACAGCATCGCCCCCATGCCGACGGCAAGACGCGAACCGATACGCAGGTCGGAAAGGCGCACGATGATTCTCCGATCGACACGGCCCGATCGCCGGATCGGGACCCCGAGGATCCCAGTGGGTCAGTACTTGAACACGCCCGAACACACGGCGAAGTCCGCCTGCCGTTCGCAGTAGTTGACGCGCGTCTGGATCTTGTCGGTCACCGGGTTGCGGAACTTGACTTCCTCGGTCCAGCCCTTGCCCTTGGTCTTGACGAGATCGACCAGCATCCGGATCAGCGGCTTGCCGTCGGCGTCCTTCAGGTCGATCAGATCCTTGCCGACCAATTTCGGATTCGCGCCGTGGGCCACGGCCTTGCCTTCGAGGTTGTAGATGAACACGTAGAGGTCGCGATCCTTGTACGTCTTGCCGTTGGTGACCTCGTCGAACACCTTCTCGGCTCCGTTGGCCTTGATGGCGGCGACGGCCTTGCCGACCAGGGCCTCGGCTTCGGCGGGCTTGCCGTATTCGTCCGCATGCGCGGTCTGGAGAGTCAGGCAGAGCGCGACGGCGCTCAGGGTCGTGTGCAGCAGATGGCGGTTCATGATGGTTTCCTTCGTGGACATCCCCGTCGGACGCGGGACGGGACGAGAACTTGTCTATCGGCCGATGCGCCCCCCGGCTCGAGCGCGCACGGGTCCGGACTTCGCACCGCTCGTCGGATCACTATGCGGCGTGCGGTCGTGGCGTGGCGCGGTGAACAGCGGGACGGGAATCGCCCATCTCCCGGCATCGTGGACACGACGCGGCGGTCGGGGCGGACCGGCAGCGCCCGATACCCTGGCGAACAGGCTCGAGCGCCGGGCCTCGGACTGTCCGGGGGAAATGGCCCGCCCGCCGCCAGCGCCCTGCGGCGATTCGTCGTGGTGCACGCCGCATGCACTATGCTGGCGGCCGGAAACGGCGCGACCCCGCCGATACACGCTGAGGATTCCGGACAACGGGAACGCGGAGACCATGATGAACACCATGTCGTTGGGAAGACGTCGCGGCAGCGTCGCGCTGGCTTGCGGGATCGTCACGGCCGGTTTGCTGGCTTCGTGCGCAACGACCGATCCGGGTTCGACCACCGCGTTGCAGCGCGCCAGCGACACGATCGGCGCCGGCGCGCTGAAGTCGATCCGCTACACCGCCGACGGAACCGGCCATACCTTCGGCCAGGCGTTCGTTCCCGGCGCGCCCTGGCCGAAGATCACCGTGCATTCCCAATCGCGGGCGATCAACTACGAGACCGCCTCGATGCGCGAGGAGATCACGTTGTCACGCGCGGAACCGAAGGGCGGCGGCGGTTATCCGCTGCAGGGACAGCAGCGCAACGACCAGTTCGTCAGCGGCAACCTCGCCTGGAACGTCACCAATGCCCCGGTCCCGGGTCCCCGGTTCGTGCAGGATCGGGTCCACCAGCTGTGGATCACACCACACGGCGTGCTCAAGGCCGCGCAGCGGAACAACGCGATCGTCGCCGCCCGCGGCGACGGCACCTCGACCGTTTCCTTCAGCGAGCCCGGACGCTTCGCGGCCACCGCGCTGATCGGTGCCGACGGCCTGGTGCAGCGGGTGGACTCGCGCGTGCCCGACGCGGTCCTCGGCGAGGTCGACGTCGTCACCCGCTACAGCGACTACAAGACGTACGGGGCGATCCGGTTCCCGGGACGCATCGAACAGTCCGCCGGCGGCTTCCCGGTGCTCGACGTGACCGTGCGCGAGGTCGAGCCGAACGCGGCGGTCGACATCGTCGCGCCGGAGTCCGTGCGCAATGCCACCGAACGTGTCGCCACCGAGAAACTCGCCGACGGCGTCTGGCACGTCGCGGGCGGATCACACAACAGCGTGGCGATCGAGATGAAGGACCATCTGGTGCTGGTCGAGGCGCCGCTCAACGACGGACGAACCGGACCGGTGATCGATGCGGTCAAGGCGCTCGCACCGGGCAAGCCGATCCGCTACGTGATCAACTCGCACCACCACTTCGACCATGCGGGTGGCCTGCGTGCCGCCGTCGCCGAAGGCGCGACCGTGGTGACGCAGGCGGCCAACGTGCCCTACTTCGACAAGGCATTCGCCACGCCGAGCCGGATCGCGCCGGACCGGCTCGCGCAGTCCGGCCGCAAGCCCGCCTTCATGCCGGTCACCGACAAGGCCACGCTCAGCGACGGCTCGCGAACGATCGACATCCATCGGATCACCGACAGCGTGCACAACGACACGTTCCTGCTGGTCCACCTGCCGGCCGAGAAGATCCTGGTCGAGGCCGACGCCTACACGCCGCTGGCGCCGAACGCGCCGCCACCGGCCACGGCCAATGCCAACAACGTGAACCTGATCGGCAATATCGAACGGCTGCGGCTGGCGGTGGATCGGATCGCGCCGCTGCACGGGCGGGTGGTGCCGCTGGCGGAGCTCTACACGACGGCGAAAATGACACCGAAGTGATGCGCCGGAAAGGTGGGGTGGCTGACGGGACTCGAACCCGCGACGACCGGAATCACAATCCGGGACTCTACCACTGAGCTACAGCCACCATCGCGCAGAGCGCCCGCATTATCTGCTCGGCCGGGCGAGCCGGTCAAACCGTCGATCACGCGGCCTTGGATTATGCCACCAGGCGTCCGAATGTGTCCGGCCCGTGACACGCCCGCGGCTAGGGCGGCTCGGACAGGCTGTGTTCGCTGGCGTACAGAGCAAAAGCCGTTGTCCACGGTTCAATCATGGGATGACTCCTTCTGCACCTGATCCATGGCGACGCGCGGCTGCCAACCAGCCGGAATCCGAGGCCGAAGAGCAGATACTCGACGCGGCGACGATGCTGGCTGCCGTGGCCGGTCGATTGCGCGCACTGGCCGAGGACGCGCGGCAACACCGCGCCGGCAACGGAACCGGCAACGCGGTCTCGCGCCTGATCATGAACCTGCTGGATTGTGCGACCGCGATGGACAACCTGGAGCTGCCGTTGAGACATGCGCTGGGTTTTTCGCGGCGCCTGGAACTGGAACTGTTCGACGCCCGCACCGCATTGGCAAGTGTCCGCCCGCGGAGCCGGGCGCAGTAGGACGTCAGACCGCGATCGCCGAGCCGAGCCCACGTGACCAGAGCACGACCCGGTTGCGCCCGTCGCGCTTGGCCGCGTAGAGTGCTTCGTCGGCCTGCCGCAGCCGCAGGTCGAGTCCGCCGTCGTCGGGACCGAACGCCGCGATGCCGAAACTCGCGGTCACACTGAGCGGGCCGGCAGGTGTCTGCGCGACCGTTCGACCCTCCAGCGTGCGCCGAATGTGTTCGGCGAACTCGCGCGCGGCCTCCTCGTCCAGGCCGGGCAGCAGCAGGCAGAATTCCTCGCCGCCCATCCGCGCCAGCAGGTCCCCCGGCCGCATGCAGTCGCTCACCGTCCGCGCGAAGCCGCGCAGCACCTCGTCACCCACCGCATGGCCGAGGGTGTCGTTGACCGACTTGAAGCGGTCGATGTCCAGCATCATCAGCGCAGCGGCAGGCACGGGCGCGGCCGCGCGCATCCGTTCGACCCGTTCGAAGAAACCGCGCCGGTTCAGCACCCCGGTCAGCTCGTCGGTCTGCGCCAGGTCGACGACCCGCTGCGCGAGCTGCTGGTACAGCAGCACCAGGAAACCCGCATTGATCATGCAGAACAGCAGCACGGCGCCGAAGTAGGTGAACGCGGTCGGGGCCATCCCCGCATCACCGCGCGCGAGCTCGACGGTCCGCTGCAACACGTGCAACGCGGCGAACACGGTGGCGAACCCGAACGCGAGCACGAGGGTGCGCCGCGCCGCGGGCACGCGCCCTCCGAGCGTCATCGATGCGTGCAACGCCGCGCCGTACAGGCCGGTGGTCGCGACCGCCGCGAGCAACGCCGGCACCTGCGGCAAGGCGGTTGCCACACACGTGGCCCACAGCAGCAGGATCGAGGTCCCGACGACTGTCCAGTACCCCGCGATCCGCGTTCCCCGCATGGAGCCGAGTTCGCGCAGCGCAAAGCCGTGCAGGGCCGACGAGGCGATCAGCAACGACCAGATCACCGCGTAGGCGGCCTGGGAGGGCGGGCGGTCGGCGAGCATCCTGGCGCACAACATCAGCGTGAAACACAGGTTGCCGATCGCGAGCAATCGGGTCGCGCCGCCGAGCATCGGCGCGAGCAGCAGGCAGACGACCGTCAGCAGCGCCGAGATCGCGGCGCCCAGCGCGAGAACGCTGTGGAAGTCGAGTGGGGGCATGAGCCGGCATTGTCGCGCGAACGCCCGGCAATGCGGGTCGGCCGGACGCAACTGCGCGCCGCCGTTCGTCGGCCGTCCAGGGCGGCTGTGGCGTGCCGGACACCCCGCCGCCGGTCAGCGTCCCCGCGCTCAGTCGCGGGGCACGATCCGTGCCCCGGTCAGCTGCTCCTGCGCCTCGACCAGCGAGGGCACGAACTTGCGGCCGTGGCCGAGTGCGCTGGCCAGCGCCAGCGACTGATGGACCGCCTCGCCGACCACGGTCGGGATCGACAGTCCTTCGGCCAGATGGGTGTAGTAGCGGACGTCCTTGCGCGCGTTGTCGAGCTCGAACTTCAGGCCGGCGAGGTCACCCGACAGCGTCTTGGCCATCGCCTGGAACAGCCCCGAGTTGACCGCACCGGCCGAGACCAGTTCGACCAGCTTGCGCGGATCGATGCCGGCACGCTCGCCGACCGCGAACGCCTCGGCGGTCGCCGTGCAGATCGCCTGTGCGATGAAGTTGTTCAGCAGCTTGATGATGTGGCCGGCCCCGGGCCCGCCGACGTGGAACACGTTCTCGGCGAACGCACGGATGACCGGCTCGAGCCGGGTGAAGGTCGCGTCGTCCGCGCCGACCATCACGTTCAGCCGCCCCTGCTCGGCCTCGACCGGTGTGCGCGCGAGCGGCGCGTCGACGAAGGTCGCACCGGCACCCGCGGCCAGCTCGCGCAGCCTGGCGGTCGAATCGGGCTCGCTGGTCGAGCAGTCGACGATCGTCAGGCCCTGGCGTTTCGTCGACAGCAGCCCGTCGGCACCGGTGACCACCGCCTCGACCTGCGGCGAGCCGGTCACGCAGATGAAGACGATGCTCGATTGCGCGGCGAGCGAAGCCGGGCTCGGCGCCTCGGTCGCACCGGCCGCGAGCAGATCGGCGACCCGGTCGCGGTTCCGGTGCACGGTCAACGCGAGCGGGAACCCCTTGGCCAGCAGGTTCTTCGCGATGCCGTGGCCCATCAGACCGGATGCGCCGATGAAGCCGATGTGTTCGTCGCTCATGCCGTGTTCTCCTCGTGTCGATCGCCGATGCTATCTCGTGCGCGGGTGGGTTGGCACGCGAAGCCGCCGGACGCGATCGGATGGGGTCGGCCGCGTGTGCCCACGAGGTTGCGCCGACCTCGGCCCCAGAGGCAACGAGCCGGTTGAGGCCGGCGACGGTTCCGTGCATGATCGGTGCACGTCCGTCCTGGCAGCGCCCCCACGGAGTGAAGACATGGCGCACGGCATCCTGATGGCGGTCTTGCTGTTTGCCCTGATGCTGCCTGTGATCGCCGCTTCCGCGTGGTACGCCAAGCGCCGCTATGCCCGGGCTGTCAGTCGCCTGCAAGCAGATGACCCGCCGTTGGGCCGTTCAGTCGGACATGCGGATGCGGCCTGCACCGACCCGATCGTTTCCGGCGCCATCCCGCCGAGCCTTTCGCTGGCGATCCAGCGATCCGATTCGGTTCACGAGGCGAACGCCGTCTCCGAGAATGCGCAACGACTGCGTCGCCACGTGCTGCTGGTGCAGTTTGGCAGCGCCAGCGTGTACTGGTGGCTTGTGCTGGTCCTGATGGCCGCCCACGCGATCCTCGGCAGCGGCGGCAATGTCGACACCCTCCTGATCATCCCCTGGTTCGTGGGTCCCACCATCGTCCTGCTGTTCGTCGTGCCACCCGCGGTGGCGTGGGTGCTCCAGGCCGGCGTCTCCCGGACGTTGATGAACCTGACGGTCTCGGGGGTCGTGCTGGTGGCCTCCGCGCTGATGCTCAACGCCTCGCACTGGGACTCGATGGACGGCCTCGGCTTCGTATTCGGCTACTGCACGATCGCCATCGTCGCCTCGGCGTTCATGCGCCCGTCTTTTCGTGGCGCCGGCGTGCCGCTGGCCGCTGCCGGCGGCGTGGCCGTACTGGTATTGGCCGCGATGGCCGCGCTGATCGTGGTGTTGGATGACTCTCCCGCCGACGTCGATCTCTCCAACGCCGAACTTGTCGCTGGGACGATTTTCCTGCTGACCCTGCTGGCCGTGGCCGCCGGGTGCGGCTGGCTCACGTTGCGACTGATCGCGAAGGGATACGCTGCAAAGCGCTTCAGCGATCTGCAGTTCACTGTGGCCACTTATTGGGTTCTGGTGACGGCTTTCGCGCTGGGTTCCGTTGCGAGGGACGCGGGATCCTCGACACTTTTCCTGGTCTACCCGGAGAGACCGAGGACCTGGCCGTCGGTGCTCGAACCGTTCCTCCCGGCATTGTTCATTGCAGGAATCGTGATCACATGGCTGGCGTTCCGTGGACTGCAATCTGCAGCGCTCGCCCGACTCGTGCGCAGAGTGCCTCCCCGCGGCAGTACCCTGCTGTTTTTGCGGGTGTTCAAGCATTCGAATCGATCCGAGACCTTCATGGATCGCTTTCTGGGGTACTGGCGCTTTGCCGGCTCGGTCTGGATGGTCGCCGGACCCGATCTTGCCGGCGCCTACATGGAGCCCAATGAATTCTTCGACTACATCACAGGACGCCTGCGGGATCACTTCGTCGCCCGGCCCGACGAGGCGCGGCCTCGCGTCGACCGAATGGACACCGGCAGGGATCCGGACGGTCGCTTCCGCGTCAACGAGGTCTACTGCACCAGCGACAGCTGGCGCCCGACGGTGCTGCTCATGATCGAACGGGCCGACGCGGTGTTGCTCGACCTGAGGGAGTACACGGCGAGACGCGCCGGCACCCGGTACGAGTTGACCGAACTGCTTCGCTCCCGCGCACTGCACAAGTCGGTGATACTGATCGACCAGAATGACGACGTCTCGCGCCTGTCACAGGAAATCGATGCGCTTGCCCGAGAGGTCGCCGCAAGGGGAATGGATGACCGAGACGCCCCGTCCGTCCGAATTCTGACGTTCGGAAAAGGGACCGACGCGGAAATGCGCGGGTTGTTCCACGCGGTCGCGCAGGCCGCCGGCTCGCGCCGCATGAACCCAGGCCCACAATGACCCCTGAAACCCTCGACGTGCTCGTCATCGGCGCCGGCATCTCCGGCCTGAGCGCTGCGTGGCACCTGCAGACACACTGCCCGGACCGGCGCTTCGCGGTGCTGGAGGCGCGGCACGATCTCGGTGGCACCTGGAGCCTGTTCAGGTACCCGGGGTTTCGCTCCGACTCCGACATGTACACGCTGGGCTTCCACTTCAAGCCCTGGCGCGAGCGTCATGCGATCGCCCGCGGGCCGACGATCCTGCAGTACCTGCGCGAGACCGCACGCGAGCACGGGCTCGAACGCCACATCCGTTATGGCATCCGGGTGTGCAGCGCCGACTGGAACCCGCGGGCCGCGCGTTGGGAGGTGCGGGCCGTGCGGGCCGCGGCCGACGGTACCGAGGAGCCGCTCACCTTCCACTGCGGGTTCCTGTTCACCTGCGCCGGCTACTACCGCTACGACCGGGGCCACCAGCCTGCGTTCGAGGGGATGGCGTCGTACCAGGGCATCCACGTCCACGCACAGCAGTGGCCCGATGACCTGGACTGCCGCGGCAGGAACGTGGTGGTCATCGGCAGCGGCGCGACCGCGGCCACGCTGGTGCCCGCGCTGGCCGCGCAGGGTGCCCGGGTGGTGCTGCTGCAGCGCACGCCGACCTACTACTTCATCGTGCCCGGCCGGGACCGTGTGGCCCTGCTGCTGCGCGGCCTGTTGCCCGAACGCTGGGCGTACGCGCTGACCCGGAAAAAAAACGTCGCGCTCGGCGCCTTCCTCTTCGGTCAAAGCCGAAAACGGCCCGAACGGATCCGCGGCTTCCTGCTCGGGCAGGTCGCGAAGGCGCTTCCCGACGGGTACGACCTGAGCCCGAACTTCACGCCCCCGTACGGTCCGTGGCAGCAGCGACTGTGCCTGGTGCCCGATGCCGATCTGTTCAAGGCCGTCTCCGACGGCCGTGCCGAAGTGGTGACCGACCACATCGAGCGCTTCACCGGGCAGGGCCTGCGCCTGGCCAGCGGGCGCGAGCTGCAGGCCGACGTGATCGTGTCGGCCACGGGCCTGGAACTGCAGTTGCTGGGCGGCGCGCAACTGAGCCTGGACGGTGTGCCGCTGGAGTCCGGCCGGCTGGTGACCTACAAAGGCGTGATGTACGGCGGCGTGCCAAACCTGGCGGTGACCTTTGGCTACGTCGCGGCGTCGTGGACGTTGAAGGCCGACCTCACCAGCCGGTACGTGTGCCGCCTGCTGAACCACATGAGCGCCACCGGCACACGGGTGGCCACGCCCGGCCTGCCGCCGGCCGACATCACACTCGAGCCCTTCGTCGATTTCTCCTCGGGCTACTTCCAGCGCGCGATGCACCTGCTGCCGCGACAGGGCGCCGCGGGGCCGTGGAAACTGCTCGATCGCTACGTGGACGACCGCAGGCGCCTGCTTCGAGAGCCGGTGGACGACGGCGTGCTGGTGTTCAGCGCCGCACCGCGCGAGTCCGAGGTGGTAGCGGCGACACAGGCGGCCTGACGCCGGTCGAAGGGCTACGCCATCCGAACCTCGCTTGCAGACGTCGGCGTCGTCATCCTTGGTGCGTTGTTATTCGGACAGCGCCCGAACTGGCACAAGGCGCTCGGCATCGTCCTGGTCATCGGCGGCGTAGCTGGCCTGCGGCTCAGCAGTGCAGCGGCCCGCAGGGCTCAGCGGTAGCAGAAGATCACCAGCGTCGTCATGCCGCACATGACGGTGTTGGCGGCGTTGACCGCGACGGCCCAGTCGAAGCGGCCGCCGTTCTGTTCGTGCAGCCAGGCGGCCATCGTCAGGTTGGCGCCCATCCAGCCGAGCCAGGTCAGCAGCGAATACTGGTTCGACTGGCCGCTGTCGTGGATTGCCCAGATCGTCGGCAGGTAGGTCAGCACCCGCGCACAGCTGAAGAAGGCGAACGCCCAGGCGAGCGCCATCAGGTAGCGCCTGCGGGCTCGTCCCGTCGGGGCTGCGGCGAGCGGCAGCGGGTGCAGGTTCATGGGTCGATTCCAGGCAGGAGTTCGCCGATGACGCCATCTTCCGCGGCACCGGCACGCGGCACCATCATCCCGAAGTGGTAACGAGACATGGCCTCGTCAACGAAAGGTCCGTCGCGCGGCGGCACCTTCAAGCGACGCACCAGCCGCGAGCCCCGCTGGCGTGACCGCCAAAAGCATCGATGGTCGTCGGCCTCAGGCCTCCGGGGTGAATCCGCTCGCCTTGATGATCGGACCCCAGAAGTCGTGTTCGGCGCGCAGCGCTGAGGCCAGTTCGGACGGCGTCGACCCCGTCGTGAGCAGCCCGAGGCGAGCCCACGCATCCCGTACTTCCGGTTCGCCGAGCATCGCGTTCGCGGTGTCGGCCACGCCCTGCACCACACGTGCGGGCGTCCGGCCTGGTGCCACCACGGCAAACCACTCCCGATGCGTGAGCGCTTTGAGGCCGAGCGCGGCGAAGGTCGGCGCTTTGGCAAAGAAGTTGGATTGCTGTGCCCCGCTGGTCGCGAGCACGCGCAGCTTGCCGGCCTGTTCGAGCGCGAGGGCCGATCCTTCGGTCGCCAGAGCGGCGCTCACCTGGCCACCGGTCAGCGCCAGCATGGCGGCCGAGCCGCCGCGGTAAGGAACATGGGTCAACTCCAGGGCTGCTTCACGAGCAAGCAGCAAGGCCATGAAGTGCGGAAACGAGCCCGCCCCCGCATTGCCGCAACTGGCATGAGCCGGGTTGGCCTTGCACCACCCGATGAAGTCGTCGAAGGTTTGGACGTGCGGGGGTACCGACGACCCGATCGCGAGGCAGAACTCGGTGCTCGCCAGCATCGCCACGGGGGCGAGGTCGGCGAAGACGTCGTAGCCCAGCGGCCGGTAGATGTGCGGGTACATCGTGAGCACCGATGCTGGCGTGACAAGCAGGGTCGAACCGTCACTGGGGGCGTTCTTCAGAACGTCCACCGCCAGACGGCCTGCAGCACCGACGCGGTTCTCGACGATCGAGGTGCGCGCCAGGCGGCGCACCAGTTGATCGGCGAGACGGCGCGACACGGTGTCGACCGAGCCACCCGGAGGATAGCCGCACAGCACACGCACGCTGTCGGGCCAGGTCTGCGAGCGCGCGCCGGGCCAAACCAGTGACAACGAGACGGCAGTTGCCGACGCCAGCCATTGGCGTCTTGATGGGGCTTCGTTCATCGCTCTCTCCTGCAACATCGATGGAGCGCAGACTACCGACCCGGCCGATCACCGAATAGCGATCTTTTGGCATAGGATGATCACGTAACGGAAACGCCCAGAGGCAACATGCCCACGACGGACCGCTTGAAACGACGCCTGCGTCTACGTGACCTGGATACTTTGATGGCGGTGGTCAACGCAGGGGGCATGCGAAAGGCGGCCGATGTCCTTCACATCTCGCAGGGGGCGGTCTCCAAGGCCATCTCGGAACTGGAATCGGTGCTCGGCGTGCGGCTGCTCGAGCGCAGCGCCAAGGGTGTCGAACCCACGGTTCACGGTCATGCGCTCCTGCGGCGCGGCTTGGTCATCTTCGACGAACTGCGCCAAGGGTTGAACGAGTTGGACTGGTTGTCAGATCCCGAGGCCGGCGAGGTCCGGGTGGGCGGTGGCGATACGCAGCAGGCCGGCATCCTGGCGCTCGCCACACAGATGTTGTTGGCCCGGCACGGACGGATGCGCCTGACGTTCGAATCGGCACAGGCGCACGAACTGGTCGACACGATGTTGCCGCAACGCACGATCGACTTGGCCATCATCCGGCCGGCGGTGCTGCCGCTGCCCGCCGACATCGTGGGAGAGGCGCTCTACCGCGAGCAGCTGCATGTGGTGGTCGGGGCTGAGCACCGTCTTGCCCGGCGCCGCAAGATCGCATTGTCCGAGCTCGTCGACGAACACTGGATCCTTTCTCGCAACGAGCAGATGGCCGGCACGCCCGTGGTGCAGGCCTTCGTCGACGCCGGCCTGCCGATGCCGGCACGGATCATCGAATCCGGCGCCCTGGGTCTGCGCCATCGGTTGCTGATCAGCGGTCGCTTCGTCACCTGCATGCCGCACACCGTCATCACATTCGCGCGGCAGCATTTCGGTGTGAGGGTGTTGCCGGTGGCGTTGCCGCGCTGGTCCGGGGCAACGATGGTGTTGTGGCTGCGTGACCGGGTGCATGGTCCGGCGACCAAGGCCTGCCTTGAAGCGATACGCGAGGCGGCGGCAACGCAGCGGCTGCCGGCATAGAACGGCACTGGCGCCCGGCGGCGCACCGTGGGATCTCTGGAACGGTCAGATGGCCTGCCCGGAGGGGATCGAACCCCCGACCCTCAGCTTAGAAGGCTGATGCTCTATCCAACTGAGCTACGGGCAGATCGGACGGCTGACGAGGTGTGCCGCGCATCACCGCGCACAACAGGGGATGGTCGGGGCGAGAGGATTCGAACCTCCGGCATCTTGCTCCCAAAGCAAGCACTCTACCAGGCTGAGCTACGCCCCGATCCGCGCCGATTCTACCGGTCGCAACTGCCGGCGACCAGCCTGCCGACGACGGGATCGAGGCCCGTGATTCCGCCCGGATCGGATCGCATCGTCACGAACGACAAGGCCGCCCGCGGGCGGCCTCTCGTCCGGGCACACGCCGTGGCGTCAGGCCGCGATCGCCTGTGCCAGCCGTCTGGCCATCTTCTCGGCCACCAGGTCCTCGCGTGCCTCGACCATCACGCGCAGCAGCGGCTCGGTGCCCGACGGACGGATCAGGATCCGGCCGTCGCGGCCGAGTTCGGCTTCGACCTGTTCCTTCATCGTCAGCAGGCCGGCGTGGTTCTGCCAGTCGAAACCCTTGGCGATCCGCACGTTGATCAGCTTCTGCGGCAGCAGTTCCAGGTCGGCGGTCAGGTTGGCCAGCGTGTTGCCCGAACCGCGCATCGCACCGAGCACCTGCAGCGCGCTGATCGTGCCGTCACCGGTCGTATGGCAGTCCAGGCACAGCAGGTGGCCCGAGCTCTCGCCGCCGTACATCCAGCCGCGTTCCTTCAGCATCTCCAGCACGTAGCGGTCGCCGACCTTGGCCCGCGCGAAGCCGACACCGAGCCGCTCCAGCGCCTGCTCGAGCGCGAGGTTCGACATCAGCGTGCCGACCGCACCGGGCACGTGTTCCTTCGACAGGCGGTCCTTGACGATGACGTACAGCAACTCGTCGCCGTTGTAGATGCGACCGTCCTCGTCGACCATCACCACACGATCGGCGTCGCCGTCGAGCGCGATGCCGAGGTCGGCACGATGCTGTCGCACCGCGGCCTGCAGCGACGGCGGATGGATCGCGCCGGTCTTCTCGTTGATGTTGGTGCCATTGGGCGCCGCGCCGATCGAGATCACCTCGGCACCCAGTTCGTGGAACACGTGCGGCGCGGTGTGGTACGACGCGCCGTTGGCGCAGTCGACGACGATCCGCAGGCCCTTGAGGTCCAGTTCGTTCGGATAGGTCGACTTGCAGAACTCGATGTAGCGTCCCTGCGCATCCTCGATGCGGCGCACCCGGCCGAGCTTCTCGGACTCGACACATTCGATCGGCTCGTCGAGCAGGTCTTCGATCTGCTGCTCGACCGCGTCCGGCAGCTTGTTGCCGTCGGCCGAGAAGAACTTGATGCCGTTGTCCTCGAACGGGTTGTGCGAGGCGCTGATGACGACGCCGGCCGACAGGCGCAGCGCACGCGCCAGGTAAGCGATCGCCGGGGTCGGCAGCGGTCCGGTCATCAGCACGTGCACACCGGCGGCGGCCAGCCCCGCCTCGAGGGCGGCTTCGAGCATGTAGCCGGAGATCCGCGTGTCCTTGCCGATCAGGACCGTCGGCCTCTCGTGGCCGCCGCGCGCCAGCACACGGCCGGCGGCGAAGCCGAGCTTGAGCACGAAGTCGGGGGTGATCGGTGTCTCGCCGACGCGTCCGCGGATGCCGTCGGTGCCGAAGTATTTGCGTGCCATCGTTCGTTCACTCCTTGCTCAAAGCCCGCCACACCGCCAGCGCGTCGCAGGTGGCCTTGACATCGTGCACCCGCACGATCGCGGCCCCACGCCACACCGCGGCCAGCGCGGCCGCCAGACTGCCCGCGAGCCGTTCCCCGACCGGTGCCCCGGTCAACACACCGACCAGCGATTTGCGCGACACGCCGACCAGCACCGGCAGACCGTCGACCGCCAGTTCCGGCAGCCGCCGCAGCAGCTCGATGTTGTGCTCGACCGTCTTGCCGAACCCGATCCCGGGATCGAGCACGATCCGCTCGCGGGCGACCCCGGCCGCCACGAGCGAAGCGACGCGATTGTCCAGGAATTGCCGGATCTCGGCGACGACTTCCCGATAGAACGGCGCCTGCTGCATGTCGAGCGGCTGCCCCTGCATGTGCATCACACACAGTCCGGCCCGCGACCCGGCCACCGCCTGCACCGCACCCGGCGCCTGCAAGCCGTTGATGTCGTTGATCATGTCGGCGCCGGCGCCGAGCGCCGCCCGCATCACCTCGGGTTTGCGGGTGTCGACCGACAGCGGCCGGCCGACGCCGGCCAGCCCCTCGAGCACCGGGACGATCCGGGCGATCTCCTCGGCCACGGGCACCTCGGCCGAACCGGGTCGTGTCGACTCGCCACCGATGTCCAGGATGTCGGCGCCCTCGGCGACCAGCCGCAGTCCGTGTGCGATCGCAGCGGCCGGATCGAGGAAACGTCCACCGTCCGAAAAGGAATCGGGGGTCGTGTTGACGACCCCCATCACCAGCGGACGCTCGAGGCTCAGTTCGAACCGGCCGCAATGCAGTGGCATGGCGGCGGTTCGATCCGGGGATGATCGGCGGACGGCGGCGAGCCGTCGCCGATCAGCGCGCGGCCGGCGCCGTCGGCGCGTTGGGCGCCACGGCCGGGGCGCTCGGGGTGTTGTTGTTGCCGCTGGTGCTGTTGGCCGCGCGATCCTTCGGCGGACGCGGCGGACGGCCGGCGAGGATGTCGTCGATCTGGTCGGCGTCGATGGTTTCCCATTCGAGCAGCGACTTGGCCATCACCTCGACCTTGTCGCGGTACTCCTCGAGGATGTTGCGCGCGACCGTGTACTGCTCATCGATGATGCGACGGATCTCGGCATCGACCTTGCGCATCGTCTCCTCGGAGACATTGGTGGTCTTGGTGATCGAGCGGCCGAGGAATATCTCGCCTTCGTTCTCCGCGTAGACCATCGGTCCCATCAGGCTGCTCATGCCGTACCGGGTGACCATGTCGCGGGCGAGCGCGGTCGCCCGCTCGAAGTCGTTCGAGGCCCCGGTCGTCATCTGGTTCATGAACAGCTCCTCGGCGATCCGCCCGCCGAAGAGCACCGAGATCATGTTCAGCATCCGGTCGCGATCCATGCTGTAGCGATCCTCGGTCGGCAGCTGCATCGTCACGCCGAGTGCACGGCCGCGCGGGATGATCGTCACCTTGTGCACCGGGTCGGACTTCGGCAGCACCTTGGCGACGACCGCGTGCCCGGACTCGTGGTACGCGGTGTTGCGACGCTCCTCCTCGGGCATCACGATCGAGCGCCGCTCGGCGCCCATGATGATCTTGTCCTTCGCACGCTCGAAGTCGACCATCTCGACCAGCCGCGCGGTGCGGCGCGCGGCGAACAGCGCCGCCTCGTTGACCAGGTTGGCCAGGTCGGCACCGGAGAAGCCCGGCGTGCCGCGGGCGATCAGGTCGGGACGGACGTCCGGGCCGATCGGCACCTTGCGCATGTGCACGTTGAGGATCTGCTCGCGGCCGCGGATGTCCGGCAGCGGCACCACCACCTGGCGGTCGAAGCGGCCCGGGCGCAGCAGCGCCGGGTCGAGCACATCGGGCCGGTTGGTGGCGGCGATCACGATGATGCCCTGGCCGGTCTCGAACCCGTCCATCTCGACCAGCAGCTGGTTCAGCGTCTGTTCGCGCTCGTCGTTGCCACCGCCCAGGCCGGCACCCCGCTGGCGGCCGACCGCATCGATCTCGTCGATGAAGACGATGCAGGGGGCATGTTTCTTCGCGTTCTCGAACATGTCGCGCACACGCGCGGCGCCCACGCCGACGAACATCTCGACGAAGTCCGAGCCCGAGATCGAGAAGAACGGGACCTTGGCCTCGCCGGCGATCGCCTTGGCGAGCAGCGTCTTGCCGGTGCCCGGCGAGCCGACCATCAGCACGCCGCGCGGGATGCGACCGCCGAGTTTCTGGAACTTGGACGGATCACGCAGGAACTCGACCAGCTCCTGGACCTCTTCCTTGGCCTCGTCGCAGCCGGCGACGTCGGCGAACGTGATCGTGTTGTTCGACTCGTCGAGCATACGTGCGCGACTCTTGCCGAACGAGAACGCACCGCCGCGCCCGCCGCCTTGCATCTGGCGCATGAAGAAGACCCAGACACCGATCAGCAGCAGCATCGGGAACCACGACACGAAGATGTTGAGCAGCAGCGACTGCTCTTCCTCCGGCTTGGCATTGACCGTCACGCCGTACTTGATCAGGTCGCTGACCATCCACAGGTCCGACGGCGCGTGCACGACGACCGACTTGCCGTCCTTGGTGCGCGCCTTGATCGCCCGGCCGTCGACGGTGGCCGAGTCGATGCGCCCCTCGCGCGCGTCGTTCATGAACTGCGAGTAGGGGACGTCCCCGCCGCGGGCCTGGCGATTGTCGATCTGCTTGAAGACCGTGAACAGGACGAGGGCGATCACCAGCCAGACCGCTGCCTTCGAGAAGACGTTGTTCACTACCTCGCTCCTTGTATGACGCGGGTCATTCTACGCCCATGCCGCGGACGTCGCGGAATTGAACGATAGGGCGCAAGCCCTTGATCCATTGATGGAAGGGGCCGGTTTCAGACAAACGGTCGATTCCGGCATCGCCCAGGGCGTCCCTGGCGTGGGTCCGCGGCAACGGCGCGGTCATTACGGAGCGCGGTTTCGAGCGCAGGACCGGCGGCGCGTCCTCCCCGGGCATGCCGGCCGTCAGGCCCCGCATCGGGCGGCGTCGGCCGGGATGTGGCAGTGCGGATCCGGCTCGAACCGGCGTCGATCATCGCTCATCTCCGGCAGGTCGGGGCGTCGCGGGCGTTTTCAAGCGCCGCCCGAGCAGATAGGTCTCGGCCGACTCCGACCGCGACGCCTTGGGTTTCCTGACCCGGACCTCGGTGAAGGCCGCCTTGAACGACTCGACCGACTGGCTGAAGCCGCTGCCCTGGAACGCCTTGACCAGCAGCGCCCCGTGCGGGGCCAGGTGCCCCCGGGCCAGTTCGAGCGCCAGTTCGATCAGGTCGGCCATCCGGGCCGCGTCGGCGGCGGCGACACCAGACAGGTTGGGGGCCAGGTCGGAGACGATCAGATCGGCCGCTCGCCCGTCGAGCGCGCGGACGACCCGGTCGAACACCGCCGGCTCGCGGAAGTCGCCCAGGATGAACTCGACACCGTCCACCGGCTCCATCGGCAGGAGATCCAGCGCGAGGAGCCGCGGCTTCGGCCTGCCGCGGCCGACGAGGCGGCGGCGCAGCACCTGCGACCAGGCGCCCGGCGCGCTGCCCAGATCGATCACCGTCGCCCCCGGGATCAGCAGCTTGTCGGTGTCGTCGATCTCGATCAGCTTGTAGGCCGCGCGCGAGCGGTATTGCTGCTGCTGCGCGAGCCTCACGTACGGATCGTTCGTATGACGGGCGAGCCAAGCCCGGTTGGACTTGTTGTGCCGGTCGGGATTGCGGGGCATCTCAGGCCTCGGCGCGCTGGGTGTCGATCGGCGCCGCGAGGCGGAAGGGGGCAGCCGATATAATCCCCCGTCCGCTGCGGCGACCCGGAGTCCGCGCTTCGCCCCGTCGTGGGCCCGAGGCCTGTTCCGACGGACTCCCGGACCGCCCGCACCTTTCCCGCCTGCTGCGACCGATGCCGAACCTTCCGCCCGACGATGACCCCCCTGTCCGCGCGCCCGTGCCGGTGCTCGATGCCGCACGCCGGCGCGAGCTCAGGGCGAAGGCCCATCCGCTGGCCCCGGTGGTGATGATCGGTGACGCGGGGGTGACGCCGGCGGTGATTGGCGAAACCGACCGGGCACTGCTGTCACACGAGCTGATCAAGGTGCATGTCGCCGGCGCCGACCGGGCCACCCGGCAGTCGACGCTGGATGCGCTGTGCGCGGCGCTGGCGTGTGCACCGGTGCAGTCGATCGGGCGCATGCTGGTGCTGTTCCGGCCCAATCCCGATGCCGCCCCGCCCAGGTCGCCGGCCAAGCCGCGCAAGCCGAAACGGCACGTGACCAAGCAGCAGGCGGCGGCGAGACTCGAACGCAAGAAGCCGGCCGCCCGCCGTCACTCGTAACGGACGTCGAGCACCTCGTAGTGCCGGTCGCCCGCCGGCGCCTTCACCTCGGCGGTGTCGCCGGCGTACTTGCCGATCAGCGCGCGCGCGATCGGGCTCGACACCGAGATCTTGCCGACCTTGATGTCGGCCTCGTCGTCGCCGACGATCTGGTAGGTCACGCGGTCGCCGGAGTCCTCCTCCTCGAGGTCGACGGTGGCGCCGAAGACCACGCGGCCGTCGGCATCGAGCGTGGCCGGATCGATCACCTGTGCGTTGGCAAGCTTGGTCTCGAGCTCCGCGATGCGCCCCTCGATGAATCCCTGGCGGTCACGCGCCGCGTCGTATTCGGCGTTCTCCGACAGATCGCCATGTGAACGCGCCTCGGCGATCGCGTTGATCACCGCCGGGCGGTCGACGGTACGCAGCCGGTGCAGCTCTTCCTTCAGCATCTCGACCCCGCGCAGGGTCAGCGGAACGGTGGGCATCGTCAATTCTCCAGGGTCCCGTGCAGGCTCTGCAATCCGTACACGTCGAGTTGCCGCAGGTACTTCAGGCCCTCGACCGCGGCCCGGGCGCCGGCGATCGTGGTGTAGTAGGTCACTCGCTGCGCGAGCGCGGTGGTGCGGATCGAGCGCGAGTCGGCGATCGCACCGCGCTTGTCCTCGACGGTGTTGATGACCAGCGCGACCTCGCCGTTCTTGATCAGGTCGACGACATGCGGGCGGCCGTCCTGCACCTTGTTGACCGGGGTCACCTCCATGCCTTCAGCGACGATCGCCGCGGCGGTTCCCTTGGTCGCGTACAGCTTGAAGCCCAGTTCGGTCAGCGCGCGGGCGACCGGGATCATCCGCGCCTTGTCGGCGTTGCGCACCGAGATGAACACGTTGCCCGATTCGGGCAGTCGCACGCCGGCGGCCAGTTGCGACTTGACGAACGCCTCGCCGAACGAATAGCCGACACCCATCACCTCGCCGGTGGACTTCATCTCCGGGCCGAGGATCGTGTCCACACCCGGGAACTTGACGAACGGGAACACCGCCTCCTTGACCGAGAAGTAGGGCGGCGTCACCTCGGCACCGATCCCCTGCGAGGCGAGCGACTGGCCGACCATGCAGCGCGCGGCGACCTTCGCCAGCGGCACGCTGGTGGCCTTGGAGACGTACGGCACCGTCCGCGACGCGCGCGGGTTCACCTCGAGCACGTAGACGGTCTCGGCGCCCTGCCCGCCCTCGGCGGCCGGATCGCGCTGGATCGCGAACTGCACGTTCATCAGGCCGACGACGCCGAGCGCACGCGCCATCTTCGCGGTCTGCCGCTTCATCTCGGCGACGAGTTCACCCGACAGCGAGAACGGGGGCAGCGAACACGCCGAATCACCCGAGTGCACGCCGGCCTGTTCGATGTGCTCCATTACGCCGCCGATGTAGACCGCATCACCGTCGGACACGCAGTCGACGTCGACCTCGATCGCATCGTTCAGGAAGCGGTCGAGCAGCACCGGGCTGTCGTTGGAGACCTTGACCGCCTCGCGCATGTAGCGCTCGAGGTCGCGCTGCTCGTGGACGATCTCCATCGCGCGCCCGCCGAGCACGTAACTCGGCCGCACGACCAGCGGGTAGCCGATCTCGGCGGCCAGCGCGAGCGCCTCCTGCTCGTTGCGCGCGGTGCGGTTGGGCGGCTGCTTCAGGCCGAGTTCCTGCAGCAGCTTCTGGAACCGCTCGCGGTCCTCGGCGACGTCGATCGACTCCGGGGAGGTGCCGATGATCGGCACGCCGTTGGCCTCGAGCGCCAGCGCCAGCTTGAGCGGCGTCTGTCCGCCGAACTGGACGATGACGCCGATCGGTTTTTCGACCGCGACGATCTCGAGCACGTCCTCCAGGGTCAGCGGCTCGAAGTACAGCCGGTCCGAGGTGTCGTAGTCGGTCGAGACGGTCTCCGGATTGCAGTTGACCATGATCGTCTCGTACCCGTCGTCGCGCAGCGCGAACGCCGAATGTACGCAGCAGTAGTCGAACTCGATGCCCTGCCCGATCCGGTTGGGCCCGCCGCCCAGCACCATCACCTTCCGGCGCCCGGTCGGCAGCGACTCGTCCTCTTCCTCGTAGGTCGAGTACATGTATGCGGTGCCGGTGGCGAACTCGGCGGCGCAGGTGTCCACGCGTTTGTAGACCGGTCGCACCTTCAGCTCCCAGCGGCGCTTGCGCACCTGCTCGGGCGAGGTGCCCATCAGTTTCGCGAGCCGGCGATCCGAGAAGCCGGTGGCCTTCAGGTGCCAGAGTTCGTCGCGCGACAGCGAATCGATCGTCCGCGCGGCGACGATCCTCTCCTTGGCGACGATGTCCTCGATCTGCGCGAGGAACCACGGATCGATCGCGGACTCCTCGTGGATCTCGTCCAGCGTGAGCCCGAGCCGGAACGCATCGGCGACGTAGAGCACCCGCTCGGGACCGGGTTCACCGATCTCGCGGGTGATGTCGTCCTCGTCGGTCGATCGTTCGTCCAGCCCGTCGATGCCGGTCTCCAGGCCGCGCAGCGCCTTCTGGAAGCTCTCCTGGAACGTGCGCCCGATCGCCATCACCTCGCCGACCGACTTCATCTGCGTCGTCAGGCGCGAGTCGGCCTGCGGGAACTTCTCGAACGCGAAACGCGGGATCTTGGTGACCACGTAGTCGATCGACGGCTCGAACGAGGCCGGCGTCGCGCCGCCGGTGATGTCGTTCTTCAGTTCGTCGAGTGTGTAGCCGACCGCGAGCTTGGCCGCGATCTTGGCGATCGGGAAACCGGTCGCCTTGGAGGCCAGCGCCGACGAACGCGACACCCGCGGGTTCATCTCGATCACGATCATGCGGCCGGTGGCCGGGTCGATCGCGAACTGCACGTTCGAGCCGCCGGTGTCGACGCCGATCTCGCGCAGGATCGCGATCGAGGCGTTGCGCATCAGCTGGTATTCCTTGTCGGTCAGCGTCTGCGCCGGCGCGACGGTGATCGAGTCGCCGGTGTGCACGCCCATCGGGTCGAGGTTCTCGATCGAGCAGACGATGATGCAGTTGTCCTTGCGGTCGCGCACCACCTCCATCTCGAACTCCTTCCAGCCGATCAGCGACTCCTCGATCAGCAGTTCGTTCGTCGGCGAGGCCTCGATGCCGCGCTTGCAGATGGTCTCGAACTCCTCGGCGTTGTAGGCGATGCCCCCGCCGGTGCCGCCGAGCGTGAAGCTGGGCCGGATGATCACCGGAAAGCCGAGCCCCTTCTGCACACCCCAGGCCTCGTCGAGGGTATGGGCGATGCCCGATCGCGCCGAGCCCAGGCCGATCGCGGTCATCGCATCCTTGAACTTGCTGCGATCCTCGGCCTTGTCGATCGCCTCCGGCGAGGCACCGATCAGCTCGACGCGATGCCCGGCGAGCACGCCGTTGCGGTGCAGGTCGAGTGCGCAGTTGAGCGCGGTCTGCCCGCCCATCGTCGGCAGGATCGCGTCCGGCTTCTCCTTGGCGATGATCCGCTCGACGACCTGCCAGGTGATCGGCTCGATGTAGGTGGCATCGGCCATCTCCGGGTCGGTCATGATCGTCGCCGGATTGCTGTTGACCAGGATGACCCGGAAGCCCTCCTCGCGCAGCGCCTTGCAGGCCTGGGCGCCGGAGTAGTCGAACTCACACGCCTGGCCGATCACGATCGGGCCGGCGCCGATGATCAGGATGCTCCGGATGTCGGTGCGCTTAGGCATGGCCGTGCGCCTCCATCAGGCCGACGAACCGGTCGAACAGGTAACCGATGTCGTGCGGCCCCGGGCTGGCCTCCGGATGTCCCTGGAAACAGAATGCGGGACGGTCGGTGCGCGCCAGGCCCTGGATCGAGCCGTCGAACAGCGACACGTGGGTCACCTTCAGGTGGTCCGGCAGCGTCGCCGCATCGACCGCGAAGCCGTGGTTCTGGCTGGTGATCAGCACCTGCCCGGTCTCCAGGTCCTTGACCGGATGGTTGGCGCCGTGATGGCCGAACTTCATCTTCAGTGTCTTCGCGCCGCAGGCCAGTCCCATGATCTGGTGGCCCAGGCAGATGCCGAAGGTCGGCAGTCCGCGATCGATCAGTTCACGCGACGCGGCGATCGCATAGTCGCAAGGTGCCGGATCACCCGGACCGTTGGACAGGAAGACTCCCGAGGGCTCCAGTGCCAGCACCTCGGCGGCCGTCGTCTGGGCGGGCACCACGATCACTTCGCAGCCCCGGTCGACCAGCAGGCGCAGGATGTTGTGTTTGACGCCGAAGTCGAAGGCGACCACCTTGAAACGTGACGTCCGGCCGGGTGCATGACCGGCGCCCAGCGACCAGACGCCTTCGCTCCAGGTGTAGCGCTCACGCGTGCTGACGACCTTGGCCAGGTCCATTCCGGACAGGCCGGGAAACTCGCGGGCCTTCACCAGCGCGGCCTGTTCGTCCAGGGATTCACCGGGCGCCGCGGCCGCCATCAGGCAACCGTCCTGGGCACCCTTCTCACGCAGCAGCCGGGTCAGCCGCCGGGTGTCGATGCCGGCGATCGCGACGACGCCCTCGCGACGCAGGTAGGTCGACAAGTCCGACCGTGCGCGCCAGTTCGAGACCCGGAGCGGCAGGTCGCGGATCACCAGGGCGGCCGCGTGCACCCGGCTCGACTCGACGTCCTCGTCGTTGGTGCCGGTGTTGCCGATGTGCGGATAGGTCAGCGTGACGATCTGTCGTGCGTAGCTGGGGTCGGTCAGGATTTCCTGATAGCCGGTCATCGCGGTGTTGAACACCACCTCGCCCACCGATGCGCCGGGCGCACCGATCGAGAGACCGTGGAAGATCGATCCGTCGGCTAGGGCAAGCAAGGCGGGCGGCAACGTCGGCAACAAGGGACAACTCCTGGTTGGCCCGGCCGCCCGCCGACATCACGTGCCGCGGATCGCCGGTCCGGCGGGCCGCGGGTCGGTCGGCGCTACGCGCCTGTCAGTGGTCGACTGCACACGCGTGACAACACACGCGCCGCTCGCCGCGCCGTCGTGGCGAGCGGAACGTGGGGCCGGAAGCCATTGAATTTATGGAATTTTAGCACAGGGCGCCTCGGGCCCTGCCCGGGCGGTGGACACGACCCGTGCCGTTCCCGCGCCCACCGACCAGCCGACGGCCCGCGACGCAACGGGTGATCACCCGCGGCGGCACGACCCCCGGCTCATCGGGGGAACCGCCGATACTGTTCGGCCAGCGTCTGCGTGGCCGGTCGAGCGGGCAGGCGTCAGGAGCGCGGCGCGGGCTCGCCCGTGCGACCGAGCGGTCCGGGCGCGACCGCCGGCGCCGCGCCCGCGGCGCGTGCCGCCGGACGGGTCGGCTTCAGTGCCGGGGTCTGGCCGACCAGGTCGCGTCCGACATGCAGGCGGACGTTGGTCTTCGGGTCGAGCTGCTGCAGCTCGACCGAATACGTCTTGACCGGCAGGGATTTCTGGATCCGGCGGACCTGCTCGGCATACCCCTTGCGGTAATGGATCTCGGTCAGCACCGGCTGGTACGCGGCGGTGTCGCCGGTGACCCGCTCGGGTGTCATGCCGTGGCGGGAGAGGTGCCGTGCGGTCAGCCACGCGACCTCACGCTGGCCGATGCTGTCGGTGACCTCGAAGCCACGGATCGGGCCGGCACGCTGGGCACGCGCCGCCGTCTGCGCAGCGGCGAGTGCACGCTGCTGCAGCCGCTGCAGCTCGTGCTGCAGATCGGCGTTCGCCTCGGCGACCGCCGTCACGTGGCTCTTGAGCCGCGAGTCGATCGGATCGCGCAGCTCGAAGATGTTCGGTGCGACCTGGATCAGCCGACGGTCGTTCTGAGCGCCGGTGATCACGGTATAGGGGGCCTTGCCCTTGCGGGCGCGCTGCTCGGCAATCACCTTGTCGGCGGCGGTGAGCTCGGTCTGGCGCAGGCTGGCCAGGCGCTCGAGCACCGCCTGCACGCGCGGGTTGTTCGGGTCGGCCGAGGCGGCCTTCTCGAGGCTCGCCTGCGCCTCGTCGAGCCGACTCAGCATGTAGTAGGCGAGTCCCAGGTTCGCGTGCAGGTGGCTCGCCGTCGGCGCGAGTGTCAGACCACCCTTGAGGACCTCGGTCGCCTCCAGCGGCTTGTTCTCCAGGCTCAGCGCGACGCCGAGGCCGTTGTACGACTCGATGTGGGCCGGATCGAGGGACAGCGCGTGGCGGAACCGCTCGATCGCATCGGCACGGCGGCCTTCGGCGATCGCCTGTCGGCCTTCGCGATACGCGAGGTCCGCCGGGGTCGCCTGGTTGCTCACCCGCATCACGCCTTCGACGCGAAGCGGTGCATCGGATTGCGACGGCAGCATCGCGGTGCAGGCGCCAGCGAAAGCGGCAAGGCCGATCATCAATAACTTGCTGGCCGGCATCGGGCCGCGGGCGGCGTCGACGCGCCGGGCAGCGCGGCGGTTGTCGGTCTTCACGGAACGGGCCTTGTCGTGGGCGATCTGGGTCATCACGTTCTCCTCAATTGCCGGTCATCATCGGGAACAACACGCGGGCGACCTGGATCATCGCCGGGCCGAGCAGTACCAGCAGCAGCGAAGGGAAGATGCAGAACACGAGCGGGAACAGCAGCTTGACCGGCAGCTTCGCGGCGGCCTCCTCGGCACGCAGCCGACGCCGGGTGCGCAGTGCGTCGGCCTGCACCCGCAGCGAATCGGCGATGCTGGTGCCGAACCGATCAGCCTGCAGCATCATCGCGACGAAACTCGACATCTCCTCGACGCCGCTGCGGGTGGCGAGGTTGCGCAAGGCCCGCTCGCGGGTCGCGCCGATGCGCAGTTCGACGCCGACCAGCTTCAGTTCCTCGGCCAGCGCCGGGCTGCGCAGTTCCATCTCCTGCGCGGCGCGGGCGATCGCCATGTCCAGGCTCAGGCCGGCCTCGACGCAGACGATGATCAGGTCGACCGCGTCCGGAAACGATTCGAACAGCTCGCGGCGACGGTGCGCGACCAGGCGGGCGAGCACGCCGTTGGGCAGGTAGTAGCCGATCGCCGCGAGCCCCAGCAGCGATGCGATCGGGCCCAGGCCCAGCACATCGAGCGTCTTCAGGTCGACGAACATCACCGCGGCCAGCGGCAGGAAGACCGCCAGGGCGGCCTTCGCGGCGAAATAGATCACCGGCGCGCTGGCATGCCGGAAACCGGCCTGCATGAAACGGGTGCGCAGTTGTGTGGTCTCCGCCTCCGAGGTCGCCGCGAGGCGGGAGATCGGCTTGGCCGCACGCAGCGCCGCGTCGCGCCAGCGCGCGCCGGCCGCGCCCTTGTCGGTGCCGGGCACCGACGGCTCGACGTCGCGCAGCCGGTGCCGGACCGAACCCGGACGCCCGATCAGCAACCCGATCCCGTAGGACGCGGTCGCCACCGCGATGAAGATCAGGGCCAGGTACAGATAGTTGGTCAATGCCATCACAGTCCTCGACTCGCCGTTGCCGATTCCGGACCCGCTAGACGCGGATCTTGACCAGGTTCCACATCCAGACGATCCCGACCGCCATCGCGGCGCCGGCGCAGAGCACCAGCTTGAACCCCATCGGATCGGTCCACAGCACCGACATGAATCCGGGGCTCACCACCTGGATCATCACCGCGGTGCCGAACGGAAGCAGTGTCAGAATCCACGCCGACAGCCTGCCTTCGGCAGTCAGGACACGGACCTTGCCGAGCAGCTTGAAGCGCTCGCGGATCAGATGGCCGATGTTGTCCAGGATCTCGGCCAGGTTGCCGCCGGTCTCGCGCTGCAGGATCACCGCGATCACGAAGAAGCGGACGTCGTCCAGCGGCACCCGGCGCGCGAGCTGGGTCATCGCCTCGTTCAGCGAGATGCCGAACGTCACTTCCTCGGCGGTGATGCGGAATTCACGGGCGATCGGCTCGGGCAGTTCCTCGGCGACCATCTGCAGGCTCGGCGACAGCGCGTGACCGGCGCGAAGCGAGCGGGCGATCAGTTCGACCGCGTCCGGCAGCTGCTTCTCGATCGCCTCCAGGCGCCGCCGGCGGGTGCTGGCCAGCCAGGCGAACGCGCCGAGCACGGTCGCCAGCGACAGCATCATCGCCAGCAGGACACCGACCTTGAAGATCAGGGCCAGCAGACCGACCGCGAGTGCGGCCAGCGCGACGTTGACCAGGAACTGGGTCGCCCCGATCGACAGACCCGCCTGGCGCGTGATGTCCGACAGCGTATCGAAGCGCGGCAGCTGGCGCAGCAGCCGGTCGACCCTCATCGCGCGCTCGTCCTCGTCGTTCTTGAGCAGCACACCCTTGGCGCGTTCGCGCGTCTGGCCGGTCAGCCGGCGCAGCCGCCGGTCGAGCTGGCGGACCTCGGCGCCGCGCCAGTCGCGCCAGACCAGGTAGACGCCCTCGAGCAGCAGGACGACGGCGAGGAACGAGACCAGCAGGAAGACGACGTATTCGAAGTCCATCTCGGTATCCCCGGTCCTATTCCGAGATCCGTGCCGGATCGAACAGTTCCTCGGGCATCCGGATGCCGTAGGCCTTGAGCCGGTCGAGGAACTTCGGCCGCACGCCGCTCGCATGGAAACGCCCGCGCACCGCGCCGTTGGCATCCATGCCGGTCTGGCGATACGTGAAGATGTCCTGCATCGTGACGATCTCACCTTCCATGCCGGTGATCTCCGCGATGTTGGTCACCTTGCGCTGGCCGTCGGCGAGCCGCGCGACCTGGACGATGACGGTCAGCGCGGAGGTGATCTGCTGGCGCATCGCCTTGGTCGGCAGCGCCAGGCCGGCCATGCCGAGCATGTTCTCGAGCCGGGAGAGCGCGTCGCGCGGGGTGTTCGCGTGCACGGTGGCCATCGAGCCCTCGTGGCCGGTGTTCATCGCCTGCAGCATGTCGAACGTCTCGGCGCCGCGGACCTCGCCGACGATGATCCGGTCCGGACGCATGCGCAGGCTGTTGCGCACCAGCGAACGCTGGGTGACCTCGCCGCGACCCTCGATGTTCGGCGGACGGGTCTCCAGCCGCACCACGTGCGGCTGCTGCAGCTGCAGCTCGGCCGCGTCCTCGATCGTCACCACGCGTTCGGTGACCGGGATGCACGCGGACAGCACGTTGAGCAGCGTGGTCTTGCCCGAACCGGTGCCCCCGGAGATCAGCACGTTCAGCCGCGCGCGCACCATGCCGGCGAGCAGTTCGGCGATCTCGGCGGTGATCGTCTTGTTGCGGACCAGGTCGTCCATCTTCAGCGGCACGGTCGCGAAGCGACGGATCGACAGGACCGGGCCGTCGATCGCCAGCGGCGGGATGATCGCGTTGACCCGCGAGCCGTCCGGCAGGCGGGCATCGACCATCGGGCTCGACTCGTCGATCCGGCGACCGACCCGCGAGACGATCTTGTCGATGATCTTGATCAGGTGCTCGTCGCTGTCGAAGCGCACGCCGGTCAGTTCGAGCTTGCCGGCGCGTTCGACGTAGACCTGGCTGTGGGTGTTGACCAGGATGTCCGACACCGACGGATCGGTGAGCAGCGGCTCGAGCGGCCCCAGGCCCATGATCTCGTGCTGGATGTCCAGCACCAGCCGCTTGCGTTCCAGCGCGTTCAGCGCGACACCGGTCTCGCTGATCAGCCGTTCGACCAGCTGGCGCAGCTCGTCGCGCAGCCGGTCGGCGGGCATCGCACCCATCACGTCCAGGTCGATGCGATCGAGCAGCTGGCGATGCAGCTCGGTGCGCAGCTGCTGGTAACCGGCGCCCAGCGATTCGGCGGCCGGTGCCGCCGGCACGGCCGCGGCCGCCGCGCCACCGCCGGCCACCAGATGGATCGAGTTCAGACGTTCGCGTAGCGACATGGCATCAAGCCTCGTGGGCGGAGGTCAGCTTGGGGAAACGCAGGGTCAGGCCCGACAGCAGGCCCTTGTTCGGCACGACGGCCGGTGCGTAGCGGTCGGCGAGTTCCAGCACCGCGCGCGAGACCGCGCTCCTGGGCTGGTGCTCGAACACCGGCACCGCGTGGTTGATCGAGAACGCAACCGGCGCGAATTCATTGGGCACCCGAAGGTCGGCGCGCATGCCCAGCGCCCGTTCGACGTCGCCCGAGGAGACATCGGTGCCGCGTTCGTAGCGGTTGATCACCAGCCGCAGCTTGTCGCGTGAATAACCGAGGCTGCGCAGCATCTTCTTCAGCCGCTTGGCATCGTGCACGAACGGCAAGGTCAGCTGCACGACCAGGTAGATCGTCTCGGCCGCGTCCAGGCCGCGCAGGCCACTGGCCTCGAGCACACGGCCGACATCCAGGATCACGAAGTCGAAGCGCTCGCGCGCGGCCGCGACGATCTTCTCGATCGCCTCGGGCCGGATCTCGAGTGCGGCTTCGGGCGACTCGGGGGCCGGCAGCACCCAGAGATTCGGCCGTGCCTGCATCATCCCGGTCTCCAGGAACGTGCCGTCGATGCGGGCCAGGTCCTTGGACAGGTCGGCGATCGTCTGGGTCGGTTGCGCCTCGGTCACGAACAACGCCGCGTCGCCCAGGTGCAGGTTCAGGTCGATCAGCGCCACGCGCTTGCCGCGCGCGGCCAGTGCACAGGCGGTGTTGGTGGCGAGGAAGGTCGCGCCGCTGCCGCCCTTGGCCGGCAGGAACGCGATCACCCGGCCCTGGCGCACCGTGGTCCGCGTGCCGGCGACCCGGCGCACGTGCCGCTCGACCGCGGTGCGCAGTTCGTCCTTGCCCCCGTTGACCACTTCGCGCACGCCGACGCGCATCGCCCACAACAGCAGCTCGGGCGAGCGGTCCGGCGAGAGCAGGATCAGCGGCAGCGCCGGCGCGCCGGCCAGCGCGCGCTCGAGCTCGATCCGTTCGATCGAGCCGAGCCGGATCGGATCGAGCACGACCAGGTCGGGGCCCGATCCCTCGATCGCGGCCGCCAGCTCGCGAGCCGAGCCGACGACGCCGTCGATCAGCACGTCGTCCCCGGCGCCGGACAGCTGTCCGACCAGTTCGGCGACCCGCTCGCGGGTGCCGGCGATCAGCGTGAGTTTCATGACGATCCGATGGTTGATGATCAGTAGCCGGGGCCAACGCCGAAGCCGGAGGTGCCGATGCCGAGCACGTTGAACGTGCGCGGCGGCTCCTTGAAGCTGTTCTGGTAACGGTCGATCGCGTGTTGCGCCGATTCGCCGTCGACGCCGGCGACCGGGTCGGCGCTGCGGCCGGCGGTCGGGTTGATCGTCTGCTTCGCGCGGGCCTCGCGCACTGCCTTGCCGAAATCGGCGTAGGTCGACGCGCGGCGCGCGGCGGCCTCGTCCTGGGTGGTCGTCGGCGCGACGCTGCAGGCGCCGAGCCCGAGGGTCGCGGCGATCGCGAGGGCCAGCGCGGCCGGACGCAGGAAGTTGCGGATCATGATTCGTGGTCCTTGTCGGTGTCGTTCGTTCAGTTGACCTGGAAGCCGCCGGTCGAGGTGCCGCGCGGGGCGGCGGCGTCGTTGTCGGGCGCCGGACGATCCGGCGGCACGTCGCTGCTGCCCGACCCTTCGAGCTGGCCGTTGACGAAGAACTCGGTGCGGCTGGGCGGCGTGTACGCGTCGGTGGGCAGCGCGTAGTCCGGGCCCAGCGGCTTGACCAGTCGCGGCGTGATGATGAACATCAGCTCGCTGCGGTCGCCCTGGAACTCGCTGGAGCGGAACAACGCGCCCAGCACCGGGATCTCGCCCAGCACCGGCAGCTTGCGCACGGTCTCGGTCACGTTGTTCTTGATCAGGCCGGCGATCGCGAAGCTCTGTCCGTCGCCGAGCTGGACCGTGGTCTGCGCACGACGGGTGGTGAAGCTGGGCAGGATCGCGGTGATGCCGCCCACGGTGGTGAACGGCGAGCCGGCCTGGGCCAGTTCGGACACCTCGGGGGCGACCTTCAGGTTGATGCGGCCGCCGTCGAGCACGGTCGGCGTGAACTTCAGGCCGACACCGAACTCCTTTTCCTCGAGCGTGATCGTCGCCAGGCCGGTCGCCTGGTTGTTGCGCGCGACCGGGATGAAGACCTTGCCCCCGGCGAGGAAACTCGCCTCCTGGCCGCTGATCGCGACGATGTTCGGCTCGGCCAGCACCTTGACCAGGCCGTCCTTGCGTTCGGCATCGACGTTGATCGAGTTGCCGTTGCTCTTCAGGCCGAAGATGCCGCCGCCGCCGTTGGACAGCAGGTCGCTGACGATGCCGTAGCGCCACGAGCCGCTCGAACCGGTCAGGTTCAGGCCGCCGCCGAGCTTGTCGAGCAGCGTCTTCGAGATCTCGGCGACCTTGACCTCGAGCATCACCTGCTGCGGCTGCATCACCCGCATCAGGTTGACGACACGCGGGGCGGTCTGCAGCGCGCCGCCGACCGCACTCGCCGTCGCCTGGCCGACGGTGATCGTCTGGCCCTGGGCCGCGACCGGATTGCCCGCGGTCACCGGCAGCGTCATGCCACGGGTGTAGGCGCGGATGAATCCTTCGGCGATCTGCATCGCGTACTCGGCCTTGACGGCGCTGGTGACCACACCGGCCAGCACCAGCGAATCGGCGGCCGCCTCGACCTTGATGCCCTTCTCCTCGGGCAGCAGCGTGCGCAGGCGTTGCAGCAGCGCGCTGGCGTCGGCCGACACGGCGACGTCGATGATCGTCGTCGGCCCGCCCTTGCGCCACATCATCACGTTGGTCGAGCCGAACGTCTTGCCGAGCAGGTACAACTCGCGCGAGTTGATCATCGTGACGTCGGCGATCGCCGGATTGCCGACCGAGATCCGTTCGATCGGATCAGCCAGCCGGATCAGCGTCGACTTGCCGACCACCAGCGACATCGCCGGGCCGATCTCCGAGGGCATGCTGCTCTCGGGGGCCGCCGCCTGCTGCGGCGTGGCGCCGGGGGTGAACGGCTGCGACTGCGGCTTGGAGCCGGCCGGCTTGCCCGGCACGCCCTTCTTGACTTCGGGCGCCGCGGCGACCGGGGTGTCGGTCACCGACATCGCCACCGGCTGACTCGACGGCAGGTAGATCACCGACGGCGAGTTGCCGGTCCCGGGCGCCGCGGCCTGCTCGGCGAGCGCCGCAGTCGTGAACGCCGCGCCGAGGATCAGGACGAGCGGCTTGTGCGACAGGGTCATGCCGCGAGCGGGGGTCTGGATGCGTTTCATGGAGGCGGTTCCGGTTTCAGAGATCGGTATTGGAGCGCTGCACGCCGCGGATCACCTCGACGCGCTCGGCGACGACGGCCGGTGCGGTCGCGGGGCGGGCGGCCTGTTTCGGACGCGGCTTGGTGGCGGCCGCGGGCTTGGTCTGCACTGCCGGCGTCGGGGCCACTTCCTCGATGCCGACCCGGGCGAGCAGGTCGGCCTTGCGGGCGCCGTCGGTGGACGCGGCCACGTTGTCGATCTGGTTGCGCAGCACCAGCGACAGGGTGCCGACGCTGCGGGAGAGGTCCAGCCGCTCGGCCTGCTCCGGTGTCACTTCGAGCGTGACCGCGTTGACCACCCGCGGCTTGGTGTCGTCACGGCTCGCTTCCTGCGCGACCGCCAGCACCAGGATGCGCTCGAGCACGATCTTGGAGACCGGCTTGTCCTTGTCGTCCTGCGTGGCGACCAGCACATCGACGTAGTTGCCCGGCAACGCGAAGCCGGCGACGCCGACCACCTCGTTGACCTTGACGGTGATGGCGCGGCGGCCCTGGCCGATGACCGCCGACAGACCGCCCTTGGTGCCGACCGGCGCCAGTTTCGGATCCAGGATCGGCTCGCCTTTCAGCACCACCGTCTTCAGCACCCGGCCGTCGAGCGCGACGACGTCGCGGAAGGAACCGGCGGGCATCGCATCACCCGGCCAGGGCACCGACTTGAGCATCGTTCCGTCCAGCGGCTGGCCCAGCTCGAGGTCGCGGGTCGCGACGACGACCTGGCCCTGTGCACTCACGCTCTGTTCGTTCAGCCAGCGGCCGGCCAGCACCACGGCCGCCAGTCCCGCCACGAGGGACAGGCCCAGCATCACGATTCCTCGACTGCCACGCATTTCGGATCTCCGGATCGATCTAGGTGTGAAAAGTTCGGTTGGAAGGGATCTAGCGTCGGGCCGGCGACTCGTCGTCGGCCGCGAAATACAGTTGCCACGCCCAGTCGAGCGCCTTGGGTGTCAGCCGGGCGGCGACCTGCTCGAACACCGCGCGGTCGCGCACCTTCGCGAACAGGTCGCGCGGATAGGCGGCCAGCAGCGGCACGCCGTGGCGCACGTGCAGCGCGCCGATCAGATAATCGATCGCGGCCGGATCGGGTTCGAGGCCGTTGGCCTGCGCGGCGATCGCGCAGACCTTGCGGTAGTCGGCGGCGTGCATCGCGCCCACCGGCACCTTGTAGCCGAGACGGCGCAGGAACGCGGGATCGTCGAGTTCCGCGGGTGTCAGGTTCGACGAGAAGATCACCTGGACATCGAACGGGACCTCGAACGAGACGCCGGTGTGCAGTCCGAGGTAGTCGAGCTGGCGTTCCAGCGGCACGATCCAGCGGTTCAGGATGTCGCGCGCGGGACTGCGCTGACGACCGAGGTCGTCGACGATCAGCAGGCCGTTGTTGGCCTTGACCTGCAGCGGGCACTTGTAGAAACGGGCGACGCGGTCGAACTCGAGATCCATCATCTCGAGCGTGAACTCGCCGCCGACGCGGACCACCGGACGACGGCACGAGGTCCAGCGGGCGTCGACCTGGCGCGCCCGGTCGAGGCTGCGGGTCTCGGCGGCCATCGGCAGCGGCTGGTGCACGTTCGGATCGAAGACCTGGACGATCTCGCCGTCGATCTCGATCGCATGCGGGATCCAGACCGCACCGCCGACCACGCGGACCAGTTGTTCGGCGAGCACGGTCTTGCCGCTGCCGCTCGGCCCGAACAGGAACAGCGGACGGCGCGAATTCATCGCCGCGCCCAGCTGTTCGGCCAGTGATTCGCCGACGACCAGTCCCGCGAGCGCCGCCCGCAGCTGGTCCCGGGTGACCGCGCGCTGGCGCTGCTGGCGCGCGACCTGCTGACGATACTGCTCGAGCGAGACCGGGGCCGGGCCGAGATACTGGCTGCGACGCCAGGCTTCGAGCGCGCGCTGCCGGCCGGCGTCGGTCAGCTCGAAGGTCACATCGCCATCGAACGTGCCGCGACGGCGGACCTCGATCAGCTTGTCGGCGCGCAACGCGCCGAGCACGATCTCGACCAGCGGCACCGGCAGCGCGAGCCGGGTCGCCAGCTCGGCCATCGCGATCGCGGTCGTGCGTTGCAGGTGGCGCAGCGTCAGGTCGTGGATCACCGTCGGCGAGACACCGGTCGCCTCGAGTGTCAGCGGGATTGCCGGCACGTCGGCGAGGACGCGGGCGCGGGGGTCCAGTTCGAGCACGGCGGCGTCGCTCATCACAGGCTCCAGGGCAGGTCGATGCCGGCCATCCGGCTGCCGGCCAGGACGATGGCAGCCATCGTGATCGCAAGGCCGAACGGCAGACGGTCGGCGGTGTCGGTACGCGGGTCGAACTGCGGGCCTTCGATGCCGGACACCGCGGCAAGCCGGCCCCAGACGATCAGGCGCAGGTTGGTGGCCAGGCGGCGGCGCCGCTCGGCGTCGAACATCCGGGAGGCGACGAGCACGCCCCCGGTCAGGAAGACGGTCACGATGAACCCGGGCACCGCGGAGACACCGAAGATGGCACCCATCGCAGCCATCAGCTTGACGTCACCGGCGCCCATCACCCGCGCCATGTGCAGCAGCAGGAACGCGATGAAAGCGACCAGTGCGCCGAGGGCGGCATCGCCCAGGCCGATCGAGCCCGGCGTGTAGGGATCGAACAACCCGGCGCCGGCCGGGGCGAAGGCATGGAACGCCAGCGCGATCGCCAGGGTCCAGCCGACCAGTCGATTCGGGATCCGGCGCTCCGCGACGTCCGAGAGGCAGATCGCGCCGACCAGGCCGGTGAGCGCGACGATCGTCGCGACACGCAGCAGGAATTCGAGGGTTTCGCTCATCTCGGGCTCCCGTTCAGCAGCGTCCGCCGCCGAACGCATCCCTGACGGCGTTGCAGGCGCTGGTGAACAGCCCCAGAGTGGTCGTGCCGAGCTCGCCGACCGTCACCGCGATCACCACCGCGATCGACGCGGCAATCAGCGCGTACTCGATCGCCGTGACGCCGGACTCGTCGTTCAGGACTCTGAGGAGGTTCACGAGGGCAGCCGTCGATGCAACGTTGAGGTTCGGGTGGATCGCGGCCGGTCGGATCGACCCGCCCGGCCGCGGATGCCGATCGATATCAGCGTGTGCAGTTGCCGCCGGTCAGGCAGGTGTTCACGAACTGGAACACGCCACGCAGGGTGGTGCCGGTCGTCTGCAGCGTCGTGGCGATGACCACGGCGATCAGCGCGGCGATCAGGCCGTACTCGATCGCGCTGACACCTTCCTCGTCCTTGGCGAAACCGCGGACCTTGTCGATGAAACCAACCATTTCAGACTCTCCTTGAGTGCAAGCCGCGAAGGTGCGGCATTCCGTTCCGTCACCGCGGATTGCCGCGGAACCTGTCGTTCGACCACCTTCGCCTCATGGCCCGGTGGATCGATGCCGTTCGTCGGTTCGATGCATTGCCGACGACGAGCCGATTCTCGGGTGCGAACGGTCGGATCGATCGGAACTAGTTCACTACCGGCGCCAGCGCTCGGTGACTTATTCCGCAGAGACGTTGCCGCTCGGCTCCGACAATGCACGCCATGACACCGATGAACGGCATTCGCATCGACGCGCCCGCGGCGCGCAACCGGCGTTCGCGACAGGCCGGCGCGACGATCGTGGAATTCGCGATGGTCGCCTCGCTGCTGTTCTCGATCCTGCTGGCGATCGTCGACTTCGGCCACATGTTCTGGATCAACCTGACGATGCAGCACGCGGTGCGCGAGGGCGCGCGTTACGCGGTGACCGGGCGCGCGGACCTCGATCCGACTCCGGCCGACCCGACCACGCGCTGCGACGCCGCGGTCGAGAAGATCCGCCGCGAATCGATGGGGCTGTACGACCGCGTCGTCTCGCGGGTCGAGTTCAAGACCGTCGTCGGCGGCACCGTGACCACACTCGGCGCCGGCAGCTGTTATGGCGCCGGCCAGATCATCGTCGTCGACGTGCAGGCCGCCGCACCGGTGCTGACGCCGTTCCTGCGCCCGATGTTCACCGACGGGCTGTACCGGTTCTCGGTGAGCACCACGATGAAGAACGAGGCCTTCCGATGAACTCGCGACAGTCCGGCCAGGCGATGATCGAGCTCGCCCTGACGCTGCCCTTCCTGGTGATGCTGGCCATGGGCATCATCGATTTCTCGCGTGCGATCCAGTTCGACAACGTGCTGATCGCGATGTCGCGGGAAGGTGCGAACCTGGCTTCGCGCACGCCCGAGGAACCGGCCAAGATGAACAACATCATCACCGCGCTGGTGACCACCGCCGAGCCGCTGGCGATGTCGACCCGCGGCATGGTCTACATCACGCGGATCCGTGGCCGCGCCGACGGCAGCGGCGAGGTCGAGGGCCAGTTCCGCGCGGCCAGCGGCGCCCGTTCGATCAGCTCGCAGGTCTGGTCGTGCGGCAGCTGGCGCGGCGACAACAGTTGCGCGGTGCCGAACCCGGCGCCGGTGGTCCGGCTGCCGCTGGCGCTGCGCGCCAACGAGACGGTGTACGTCGCCGAGACCGCATACCAGCACGAGATGCTGACCGGCTTCATGTTCGGCACCGGCCCGACGCTGCACTCGATGACGATCCTCTGACCGGCGATGACGATGCGATCCCCCCTGCTTCCGCCGACCGCCATCGCCGCACCCGGCCGCACCGGCCCGAGACACCCGTCGGCCCGCGACCAGCGCGGCGGCGTGATCGTGATGATCGCGTTGTCGATTGTCGTGCTGCTCGGCTTCACCGGCCTGGCCATCGACGGCGGTCGTGCCTACGGCGTCAAGGCAAAACTGTCGGCCGCCGCCGACGCGGCGGCGATCGCCGGCGCCCGTGCGATCGCCGAAGGCGCCAACGACGGCGAGCGCGCCGCCCGGGCACAGGCGGCCGCGGAGCGTTTCTTCAACGCCAACTATCCGCGCGGCTTCCAGAACACGACCGTCGCCGTGCCGGTGACCACCGCCACCCGCGACCCGATGGGATTCTGGCAGATCACCGTCAACGTGACGGCACGGATGCCGACCTTCTTCATGCGGGTGCTCGGCCAGGACCGGGTGGATGTCGTCACCGTCGCGCAGACGATCCGCCGCGACGTCGACCTGATGCTGGTGATGGACAGCTCGGGTTCGTTGTCCAACCCGCCGGGCACGATGCGCAAGCTGCAGGATGCGGCGATCGACTCGTTCGTCACCCGCTTCATCCCGGGACCCGGCGGCGACCGGATGGGCATGGCGTCGTTCGCCTCGGGTTCGGTGCTCAACCAGCCGATCGACCGGACCGCCACGCGCGGTTTCGACCGCGACCGCATCGTGACCGCGATCAACGCGCTCGCGTCGGCCGGCACCACCGCCGGCGGCGAGGGCATGCGCCGGGGTCTCGAGGAGCTTAACGCGGTGCCTGCGGCGATGCGTTCGAGCCTGCGCGTGATCCTGTTCTTCAGCGACGGCGCGCCGAACCAGGTCTCGGCGACCTTCAACACCGCCAGCGGCACGGTGACCGGCAACCTGTTCTCCGATACCTCGGGCAACGGCCTGTTGCCGGCCTCCTCCGTGTATCGGAACGACCGGATCGACCAGTTCCTCAACAGCTACACGATCCCCACGTTGCCCGACCGCGGCGCCGGCAACGTCCCGCTGGCCTCGTACCACGGCCGGCGGACGCTGACCGGATCACCGGTCACCAACACCCGCTGCAACGTGAACAAGGCGGCACGCAACATGGTCGAGAACGTGGCCAACGACGCGCGCGCCGGCGGGGTGATCGTCTACACCATCGGCCTGGGCGCGAACCTGAACACTCTCGAGGTCGGCATGTGCGGCTACACCAACGAGGAACACGGCTCGCAGATCATGAAGCGGCTGGCCAACACGCGCGATTCCGGTCCGACGTTCAATCCGGCGCAGCCGATCGGCCTGTACTGCCACGCGGCCACCGCCAGTGACCTCGAGCAGTGTTTCTCGACGATCGCCAGCGAGATCCTGCGCCTGACGCAGTAGGCTCAGATCTTCTCCGTCTGCGCGGCTCGTGGCTGCCAGCGCATCAGCCGGCGCTCGGCGACGCCGACCAGACCGTCGAGCAGCAGCGCGAACATCGTCAGCAGCACGATGCCGGCGAAGACCGTGTTGACGTCGAACGTGCCTTCGGCCTGCAGGATCAGGTAACCGACGCCGCGCGCCGAGCCGAGGTACTCGCCGACCACGGCGCCGACGAAGGCGAGCCCCACTGAGGTGTGCAGGCTGGAGAACACCCAGGCCAGCGCACTCGGCAGATAGACGTGGCGAAGCAGCTGCCGCCGGTTCGCGCCGAGCATGCGCGCGTTGGCGAGCACCGTCGGGCTGACTTCGCGCACCCCCTGGTAGACGTTGAAGAAGACGATGAAGAACACCAGGGTGATGCCGAGGGCGACCTTGGAGGCCATGCCGAGCCCGAACCAGACGCCGAAGATCGGCGCCAGGATCACCCGCGGCATCGAGTTCAGCGCCTTGATGTACGGATCCAGGATCGCCGAGGCGGTCGGCGCGAGCGCGAGCCACATGCCGACCGCGAGCCCGAGGACGGTCCCCAGCACGAACGCGGCCAGGGTTTCGAACAATGTCACGCCGAGGTGGATGAAGATCTCGCCGGTGGCGAACCACTGCCACAGCCGCGACGCGACCTTCAGCGGCTCGCCGAAGAAAAACGCGGCCCGATGCGGGTTGTCGAAGTAGATCGGCGGCAGCAGCGTCGGGCTGGTCAGCGCGTACCAGACGAGCAGCAGCGCGGCCAGCACCAGCAGCTGATACAGACGCAGTCGCATCGCTCAGGCCTTCATCGCCGGATGCCGGTGCCCGTCACGCCGCGCATGGATCAGGCGCCGGCATGGAGTTGCTGGCGGTAACCCTCCAGCACCTGGTCACGCAGCACGGTCCAGATCCGCTTGTGCAGATCGATGAATCGCGGCTCGCCGCGGATCTCGGCGACGTCGCGCGGGCGCGGCAGGTCGATCACGAATTCGCCGATCGGCCGCGAGGCCGGCCCGGCCGAGAGCACCAGCACGCGGTCCGACAACGCGATCGCCTCGTCCAGGTCGTGGGTGATGAACAGCACCGCTTTGCGCCTGGCCGACCACAAGGCGAGCAGTTCGTTCTCCATCAGTTGCCGGGTCTGGATGTCGAGTGCCGAGAACGGCTCGTCCATCAGGACGATGTCCGGGTCGAGGATCAATGTCTGCGCCAGTGCGGTCCGCTTGCGCATCCCGCCGGACATCTCGTGCGGATAACGCGCGCCGAAGCCGCCGAGCCCGACCCGTCGCAGCCACTCCTCGGCCTGCCGGCGGGCCTCGAGGCGGTCGGTGCCCCGGAACTCGAGGCCGGCGGCCACGTTGTCCAGCGCGCTTCGCCAGGGCATCAACGCATCGGACTGGAACATGTAGCCGGCACGAGCGTTGATGCCCACGAGCGGTTGGCCGAAGACACGTACCGAACCGGTCGACGGCACGAGCAGGCCTGCGGCCATGTTCAGCAGCGTCGACTTGCCGCAGCCGGTCGGGCCGACGACAGAGACGAACTCGCCTTCGGCGATCGTCGCGTCCACGCCGGCGACCGCGGTGTACGCGGACTGCCCCGCGCGCCGCGGGCTGAAGGTGCAGCCGATCCCCTCGAACTCGAGCGCCGGCGCCATCGTCACACCGCCGCGTGCATCAGACCGTCCACATGAATCAGTCGCAAACATGGAGCCGCAGCGGATCCGGCTCCGCCGGGCCGCGAGCGGCGCCCCCCAGTGGGGGGAGGCGCCGAAGGCGCTTCGGGGGGCGTCACCTCCTCACGCGCTTGACGAACTCATTGGTGAACGTGCGCGCGAGATCGATCTCGTCGGGCTTGATCTTGTCGTTGAAGCTCGCCAACGCCCTGAGTGTCGTCTTCGGTCCCCCGTCGGGCATCAGCCCGTCGGGTGAGATCGCGTCCTTGATGTTGCCGAACGACGCAAGGTACAGCGCGCGGTCGCCGAGCAGGTAGCCTTCGGGCACCGTACGTACGATATCCGACGGACCGGCCTCCTGCAGCCAGTGCAGCGCCTTGACCATCGCGTTGGTCAGCGCCTGCACGGTCCTCGGATTCTTCTGGATGAACTCCTCGGGTGCGTACAGGCTGCCGGCGGGCATCGGACCGCCGAACACCGCCTCGGTTCCCTTCAGCGTGCGGGCATCGGCGATCAGCTTGACGTCGCCGGACTGCTCGAGCATCGTCATCACCGGATCGA
>CADEEH010000026.1 GCA_902826305.1 uncultured Burkholderiales bacterium | reverse complement strand
CGTTCGAGGCGCTCGGCATGAGCCTGCTCGGCTCCTCGACGATGGCCAATCCGGATGCCGACAAGCTCGCCTCGGCGTCGGAGTCGGCGCGGGTGCTGGTCGCCGCCGTGCGCAAGGACCTGAAGCCGCTCGACATCGTCACCCGGAAATCGATCGAGAACGCGGTCACGCTGATCATGGCCACCGGCGGCTCGACGAACGCGGTGCTGCACTACCTGGCGATCGCCCACGCCGCCGGCATCGCGTGGACCATCGACGACTTCGAACGGATCCGCCAGCGCGTGCCGGTGATCTGCGATCTGAAGCCGTCGGGCCAGTACGTCGCGACCGACCTGCACCAGGCCGGCGGGATCCCGCAGGTGCTCAGGCTGCTGCTCGACGCCGGCTTGCTGCACGGCGACTGCATGACGATCACCGGCCGCACGCTCGCGCAGGAACTCGAGGGTGTGCCCTCGCGGCCGCGCGCGGACCAGAAGGTGATCTTTCCGCTCGATCGGCCGCTCTACGACAAGGGCCACCTGGCGATCCTGAAGGGCAATCTCTCGCCCGAGGGCGCGGTCGCCAAGATCACCGGGCTGAAGAGCCCGGTGCTCACCGGCCCGGCGCGGGTCTTCGACGACGAGCAGTCGGCGATGACGGCGATCATGGACAACCGGATCAAGGCCGGCGACGTGCTGGTGCTGCGCTACCTGGGCCCGAAGGGGGCGCCGGGCATGCCCGAGATGCTCGCGCCGACCTCGGCGATCATCGGCGCCGGACTCGGCGAGTCGGTCGCGCTGGTGACCGACGGGCGCTTCTCGGGCGGGACCTGGGGGATGGTCGTCGGCCATGTCGCACCCGAGGCGGCCGCCGGCGGCAACATCGGGCTCGTGCGCGAAGGGGATTCGATCACCGTCGATGCCCACCGGCTGCTGCTTCAGCTGCACGTCGACGACGCCGAGCTCGCCCGGCGACGGGCCGCGTGGAATCCACCCGAGACCCGTCATCGCCGCGGCGTGCTCGCCAAGTTCGCGAAGCTCGCCTCCAGCGCGAGCCGGGGCGCGGTGCTCGACGACTTCGAGTGAAGCGTCGGCGGGGGTCGTGACGGCGCGCCGGGCGGCAGCGGCCCTCAGTGTTTCGCCGACTTCGCGCCGGAGTTGGCCTTCTTCGGATCGAAGAAGGTCGCCTCGACACGCTTGCGCCGCTTCTCTTCGTATTCGATGTGTTCGACGGTCTGCTTGTCGCGACCGAACATCTTCTCGAACACCTCGAACCAGGCGAGCGCCAGCGCCAGCGGCAGCAGGATCCACCACCAGGACAGGCTGGACACCGGCTCGACCTCCAGCCATTTCATCAGCAGCAGGATCACGCCGATCCACACCAGGTACATGTCGTTCACCTCGGGCAGCAGGGGACGGCTGGCGCGCGGACGTGCGCAGCCATCGTCGTCCGAGCCTATCGAGCACCGTGTCGGCAGCCAACGACGACGGGCCGAACGGAGCGTTCGACCGCCCGGGCGGCCGTGGCCGCGACGTCAACGCCGGCGCACAGGGGCCCGTTGAGCCGATACCTCCGGGTCTCCAGCCGGTGCGCGAGGGCTGCTAGAATCGCGGGCTGGGATGTAATCCGACTCGATTTCGCGCAATCAACTCGCTATGGGAGACACCATGAAGCTCGCCTCGATCCTTGCCGCTGCGGCGCTCGCCTGCGCCTCGGCTGGCGCCTACGCCAACGCCGACCTCGCCAAACAGAAGAACTGCACGGCGTGCCACGCGATCGACAAGAAGCTGGTCGGCCCGGCCTACAAGGATGTCGCCGCCAAGTACGCCAGCGACAAGGAAGCCGTGGGCAAGCTGACCAAGAAGGTCCGTGAAGGGGGTACCGGTGTCTGGGGCCAGATCCCGATGCCGGCCAACCCCCAGGTCACCGCGGCGGAAGCCGAGACCCTGGTCAAGTGGGTACTCGAGCAGAAGTGACAGCGGACCGTATCCGCTGACCTGCAACAGGGCGCCTCGGCGCCCTGTTCGTTTTTCGAAGGGGCGTCGCTGGCGCCCCTTCGTTCGAATGCCGCCAGCACAGATGCGCCGATCGTTCCGATGCGGCAGCGCCTGGGCCGTTCGTCTCCAGGTGCGTTTCCGGCCAGAAAGTCAGTCCGCCCGAGCCGCTTTCCACGCTGCCCGGACCGCCGTTTCCCGCTCGTCCGGCGGCACTGGCCGCACAGGGTTCTCGCCCGGACACGGTGCGAGACCGCTTGTTAGAGTGCCGCTGCTGGGTTCGCAGCCACGTTGCGCGGCGACACCCGAACGACTCCTCCCTCCAGCCACGCAAGTTTCCTCCCTGGCTGGTTTGCCCCGGTTCGCCGGGGCTTTTTTTTGCCCCTCATTCCACGACCGAACGCCGCTGGCACGCTTTGTGCAGCGCACTTGCGGGTAGAATCCGCGCCGGTTCGCGCCACGGCAGTGCATGACGACGCGGGACAAGACAGACGGCATCCAGCAGCCGACCGGTGCCGCGCGCTCGAGGGGAATCCGTTGTTCGATTTCGACATCCTGCTTCAGCAGATCCTCAATGGGCTGGTGCTGGGCAGCGTGTACGCGCTGGTCGCGCTCGGCTACACGATGGTCTACGGCATCCTGCAGCTGATCAACTTCGCCCATGGCGACGTGTTGATGATCGGCGCGATGGTCGCCGTCACGCTCGCCCCGCCGCTGCTCGCGATGGGGGTGCCGGGCCCTCTGGTGCTGGTGATCGCACTCGCCGCCGCGATACCGACCTGCATCCTGCTGTCGCTGTTCATCGAACGTGTCGCCTACCGGCCGCTTCGCAACGCGCCGCGGCTGGCGCCGCTGATCACCGCGATCGGTGTGTCGATCCTGCTCCAGACCGCGGCGATGATCATCTGGAAGCCGAACCCCCGCGTGTTCCCGGACCTGCTGCCGACCGACCCGATCCAGATCGGCGGCGCGCTGCTCGGGCCCAAGCAGCTGCTGATCCTGATCGTCTCGGCGGCGACGATGATCGGCCTGATCCTGCTCGTCAACAAGACCAAGCTCGGCCGCGCGATGCGGGCGACCGCGGAGAATCCCCGCATCGCCGGGCTGATGGGGGTCAACGCCAACCGGGTGATCGCGGCCACGTTCGCGATCGGCGCGACGCTGGCCGCCATCGCCGGGGTGCTCTGGGGACTGAACTACAACAAGGCCGAGTTCATGATGGGATTCATCCCCGGCCTGAAGGCGTTCACCGCCGCGGTGCTCGGCGGCATCGGCAATCTGGCCGGGGCGATGGTGGGCGGCCTGCTGCTCGGGATCATCGAGTCGCTCGGCGCCGGCTACATCGGCGACCTGACCGGCAACGTGCTCGGCAGCCAGTACCAGGACATCTTCGCCTTCGCGGTGCTGATCCTGGTGCTGGTGTTCCGTCCGTCCGGAATCATGGGCGAACGCGTCGCCGATCGCGCCTGAGGCATCGGATGCTGCTCAAGACCTTCTTCCCCGCGCTGGCCGACAGCCCGAAGGCCGCCTGGGCGGCGGTTGTGCTGCTGGCCGTGGTGCTGCTCGCCGCGCCGTTCGTCGCCGGCATCTTCGGCAACGCCTGGGTGCGGGTGCTGGCGATGGCGCTGCTGTACGTGATGCTGGCGCTGGGCCTGAACATCGTCGTCGGTTATGCGGGACTGCTCGACCTGGGCTACGTCGCGTTCTACGCGGTCGGCGCGTACATGTACGCGCTGCTGTCCTCGCCGCACCTGCTCGACAACTTCGAGTGGCTCAAGGCGATGTTCCCGAACGGCCTGCACAACCCGATCTGGGTCGTGGTGCCACTGGGGGCGGCACTCGCCGGCCTGGCGGGCGCGATCCTCGGTGCGCCGACGCTGCGCCTGCGCGGCGACTATCTGGCGATCGTGACGCTCGGCTTCGGTGAGATCGTCCGGATCTTCATGAACAATCTGAACCATCCGTTCAACATCACCAACGGGCCACAGGGCATCACCAACATCGATCCGATCACGCTGTTCGGGTTTCCGCTGTCCAAGCGGATCGAACTGTTCGGCCTCACGTTCCAGTCGGTGCATCTGTACTACTACCTGTTCCTGGTCCTGGCGGTCGGGGTCGTCATCGTCACCGTGCGACTGCAGGACTCGCGGCTGGGCCGCGCGTGGATGGCGATCCGCGAGGACGAGATCGCCGCCAAGGCGATGGGCATCAACACCCGCAACGTCAAGCTGCTCGCATTCGCGATGGGTGCCTCGTTCGGCGGCATCTCGGGGGCGATGTTCGCCGCGTTCCAGGGCTTCGTGTCGCCCGAGAGTTTCACGCTCAACGAGTCGATCGTGATCGTCGCGATGGTGGTGTTGGGCGGGATGGGCCACGTGCCGGGGGTGATCCTCGGTGCGGTGCTGCTGTACGCGATCCCGGAGGCGCTCCGCCACCTGGCCAAGCCGGCACAGGAGGCGCTCTTCGGCACCGAACTGGTCGCGCCGGAGGCGCTGCGGATGCTGTTGTTCGGCCTCGCGATGGTCGTGATCATGCTCTACCGCCCCGAGGGGCTGTGGCCGGCACCAAAACACGGCGTCAATGCCCGCCGCAGCGCGAGCGCGGGCGCCGGCACGAAGCCGGCGACCGCCTGATGGGGGCCGTGTGATGAGCGGCCAGGACATGCTGCTGTCGGTCAAGGGCGTCGGCAAGCGCTTCGGCGGCCTGCAGGCGCTGTCGGAAGTCGGACTCGAGATCCGGCGCGGCCAGATCTACGGCCTGATCGGCCCCAACGGCGCCGGCAAGACGACCTTCTTCAACGTGATCACCGGCCTGTACACGCCGGACTCCGGCACCTTCATGCTCGACGGCCAGCCGTACGAACCGACGGCCGTGCACAAGGTGGCCGAAGCCGGCATCGCCCGCACGTTCCAGAACATCCGCCTGTTCGGCGAGATGACCGCGCTCGAGAACGTGATGGTGGGTCGTCACATCCGGAGCCGCGCGACGGTGTTCGGTGCGGTGTTCAAGACACCGTTCGAGCGCAAGGAGGAAGCCGCGATCCGGCAGCACGCACGCGAGCTGCTCGACTACGTCGGCATCGCCCGCTTCGCCGACTACCAGGCGCGCACGTTGTCCTACGGTGACCAGCGCCGGCTGGAGATCGCCCGCGCGCTGGCGACCGAACCGAAGCTGCTCGCACTGGACGAGCCGGCGGCCGGCATGAATGCCACCGAGAAGGTCACGTTGCGCGGATTGCTCGAGAGCATCCAGCGCGACGGCCGCACGATCCTGCTGATCGAACACGACGTGAAGCTGGTGATGGGCCTGTGCAACCGGGTCACCGTGCTCGACTACGGCAAGGTGATCGCCGAGGGCGAGCCGGCCGACGTGCGCAAGAACCCGGCGGTGATCGAGGCCTACCTGGGCGCGGCCCATGCCTGAGCCGATGCTCAAGGTGAGCGGCCTGAAGGTGGCCTACGGCGGCATCCAGGCGGTCAAGGGTGTGGACCTGGACGTCTATCCGGGCGAACTGGTCGCGCTGATCGGGGCCAACGGTGCCGGCAAGACCTCGACGCTGAAGGCGATCACCTGCACGCTGCCGTGGGCCGGCGGTGACGTCAGCTACCTCGGCAAGTCGCTCAAGGGCACCGGCTCGTTCGACCTGGTCGGCCAGGGACTGGCGATGGTGCCCGAGGGGCGCGGCGTGTTCGCGCGCATGACAATCGCCGAGAACCTGCTGATGGGCGCGTATTCGCGTTCGGACAAGGCCGCCATCCAGGACGACGTCGACAAGATGTTCGGCATCTTCCCGCGACTCAAGGAACGCGCCGTGCAGCTCGCCGGCACGTTGTCCGGCGGCGAGCAGCAGATGCTGGCGATGGCACGTGCGCTGATGTCGCGTCCGAAGCTGCTGCTGCTGGACGAACCGTCGATGGGCCTGTCACCGATCATGGTCGAGAAGATCTTCGAGGTCGTTCGCACCGTGTCGGCCCAGGGAACGACGATCCTGCTGGTCGAGCAGAATGCGCTGCTCGCGCTGCAGGCGGCCACACGCGGCTACGTGATGGACTCCGGCGTGGTGACGATCACCGGCGAGGCAAGGGCGATGCTCGACGACCCGAAGGTGCGTGCCGCGTATCTCGGCGAGGTCTGACGCGAGACGTGCTGCGTGCCCGGCGCCTCGCCGCCGCACGAGCGCCCGCGCTGCCCGTCAGGCCGTCGCCCCCGCCAGGTCGGCGGCCGACGTGAACGAATCCGCGTAGAACTCCTCGGGCGGCAGTCCACACTGTGCGCTGAAGTCGCGGCGCGCGGAATCGATGACGATCGGCGCGCCGCAGGCGTACACCTGATGGCCCGACAGGTCCGGCAGGTCGGCCATCACCGCGCGATGCACGAATCCGGTCCTGCCGCTCCAGCCGTCCTCGGGCAATGCATCGGAGACCACCGGCACGTAGCGGAAGTCCGGCACCTCGCGTGCCCATTGCTCCGCGAGCCGGGCCAGGTACAGGTCGCCCGGCCGTCGTCCGCCCCAGTACAGCACCATCGGTCGCCGCACCGACTTGGCTAGCGCCTGCTCGACCAGCGCCTTGATCGGCGCGAAGCCGGTACCGCTGGCCAGCAGCACGATCGGCTTGTCGCCGTCGCGCAGGAAAAACGTGCCCATCGGCCCCTCGAAGCGCAGGATGTCGCGCTCCTTGAGCGCGGGCTCGGTGCGGCCGAACAGCGCATCGGTGAACTTGCCCCCCGGCATGTGCCGCACGTGCAGCTCGAGCTGGTCGGCCGCGCCGGGGGCGCCGGCCATCGAATACGACCGTCGCGAACCGTCCTTGAGCAGCAGCTCGACGTACTGGCCCGCGAGATACTGCAGCCGTTCGTTGGCCGGCAGCTGCAGGCGGACGATCGCGACGTCCGGCGCCGGGCGTTCGATCGCCGCGATCCGGCACGGCATCTTGCGCAACGGGATGTCGCCGGCGGCCGCGATCACCCGCGCCTCGATCGTCAGGTCGCTGGTCGCGTGGGCGCAGCACAGCAGCGCGAGTCCCTGCGCGGCCTCGCGCGAATCCAGCGCGTTCGGCTGGTGCGGGCCCTGCTCGATCGTGCCGCCGACGATCCGCGACTTGCACGAGCCGCACGCGCCGTTCTTGCAGCCGTAGGGCAGCACGATGCCCTGGCGCAGCGCGGCCGCGAGGACCGTCTCGCCGTCGCCGACATCGAACTGGCGACCGCTGGGTTGGACCGTGACGTTGAAGCTCATAATCGGGACCATGGGAGAAGATGGATTCGTCCGGATCGGGCCCGTGCGAGACACGGCACCCGCTGTCCGCAACCGGCGCGGCAACCGGCCCCGGCTGTTCCGACGGCCGCGGCTGCTGATCGTCGGCTGCGGTGACGTCGGAGCGAGGATTGTACGTCTGCTCGCGGTGCGCCCCGGCCGCATCCGTCTCATCGCGACGACCCGGCGGACCGACGGTGCGGCCGCGCTCAGGGCACTCGGGGCGACCGTGATCGGTGTCGATCTCGACGAGCCGAGGTCGCTCCGACGTCTCGCCGGGCTTGCTCGCTGGATGATCGACCTCGCGCCGCCCCCCGCCGAGGGCACGGCCGACCCGCGCACGCGGCGCCTGGCCGCGGCGCTGCGCCGCTCGCCGGTGGCCCTGGGTGCCGGAGGCCCGGAACGCTGGGTCTACGTCAGCACCAGCGGTGTCTACGGCGACTGCGCCGGGCAGCGGGTCGACGAGACACGTCCGGTTGCACCGGCCAGCGCCCGTGCGGTACGCCGGGTCGACGCCGAACGGCGCTGGCGTGCCGCGATCCGAAGCAGCGCGAGATTGCGTCGACAAGGCCTCGCGCCCGGCCTCGCGCGACTGTCGATCCTGCGCGCACCGGGCATCTACGCGGCTGACCGGCTGCCGGTCGACCGGCTGCGTCGCGGCCTGCCGGCGCTGGTCGAAAGTGACGATGTCCACACGAACCACATCCATGCCGACGACCTCGCCCGGATCGCGTGGCTCGCGCTCACACGCGGCCGTTCGACGCGGGTCTATCACGCATCGGACGCGAGCGGATTGATGATGGGTGAATATTTCGACCGCGTCGCCGACGCGTTGTCACTGCCGCGGCCACCCCGGCTGCCGCGGGCGACGATCGCGGCCCACGTGCCCGCGCCGATGCTGTCGTTCATGAGTGAATCGCGCCGCCTGGACAATCGGCGGCTGACGAGAGAACTGCGCGTGCCGCTGCGTTACCCGACGGTCGGGCACCTGCTGGACCTGCTGCCCCCGGCCGGGCCGGTCTGATAAACTTGCCGACCCACCGTGCTGGTGTAGCTCAGTTGGTAGAGCAACTGATTCGTAATCAGTAGGTCGGAGGTTCGAGTCCTCTCACCAGCACCAGCCCCACGCACGGGGCGAAGCCCGCCAGCGTTCCACGGCAAGCATTCTCCCCGCAGGCATTCCCTACTGCTTCTTCGCCTCGCGCCACTGCACACGCCGCGGCGCCGTTGCTGCCGGCGAGGTCGGAATCGTCGTGCGTTTCAGCTTGCTGGCCTCGGTCACCGAGACCAGCGCCTGGAAACCGCCGGTTGCGGTCTTCACGGCCACCGGCCGGCTGGCCAGACCGCTGCCCAGCGACACCCCCGCATTCGACGCGCCGGGGACGATGCCACCGGTCGAGAAGTCCACGTAGTGCAGCCAGGAACTGCCGCCGGGCACACACGGGTTGCTGTTGTCGGGCACGATCGTCGTGAAGATCACCGTGCCGCGCACGATCTGGGCGCTGGAGATCATCCGCTCGCGGGTCAGCGGGAAGTCGATGTACCAGCCCTTCTTGGTTGCGTAGTTCACCGCGTTCGCGGTCACCGTCCGCTCCGTGCCGCTGACGGTGGAGATCGTCTGCGATTGCAGGTTGCTGCGCAGCGGACTGATCGTCGATCCGTCGTCGAGCAGCGCGTAGATCGACTGCACGGCGGTGGAATTCACGTCGGGATCGCCGAGGAACTGCCCGGTTCCCACGATCACGAGCCGCTTTTCCGCACCGGCGACCTTGACCGTCGCCAGCTCCGGCGGTGACGTGACCGGCTGGGCGACACCGCCGGCGTTGACCAGCGTCGCCAGCTTCAGTGCACTCCAGCTCGACGCGTCACCACGCAGGTCGAAGCGCCAGACGTTGCCGAGCTGATCGCCACCGTAGGCGTACTGCACGTCGGCCGAATAGGGACTCGCCTCGGCGAACGCGCTGACATGCGCCAGCCCGCTCGGCGTGACCGAGCTGCCGGCCCCGGTGGGGATCGCCCGGATCAGCGATCCGTCGCGCGGATCGAGCACGAACAGGTAGCCGCCGCCGTTGCCGCCGGTATCGGTTCCGTTGTTGTAGCCCGAGGGCAGCAGCACGACCCAGCCCCTCTTCTCGGTCCTCACCAGCGATGCCCTGCCGAACGAATAGCCGACGTTGGCCGCGTCGGTCGCGGGTGTGCCGACGTTGGGGAACTCCCACTTGACCTTCGAGGCGACATCGGCCTCGGTGGCGGCGACCGGGCTGGTCACGTCGAGTGCGTAGTAGCCCCGGCCGCCCTTGCCGAGGCCGCCGATCAGCATCGTCTTCCAGTTCGACGTGCCGGCCGCCACCGTGGTCGGGTCGACGTCCGCGCGCGAATAGTCGACGTCCGCCACCAGCGGCGTCGCGTTGACGTAGAAGCGGTGTTTGTAGGTCTTCGAGGCGAGCTGTTTCAGGCCGGACGCGGTCAGCCAGGGCACGTAGGCCCAGAGTTCGGCGCCGGTGTTCGCGTTGAACGCATGCAGCATGCCGTCATTGGCGCCCTGGTAGACCATCGCCTGGCGCGTGCTGATGCTGGTGCGGAACGCGGCGTAGCCGGGATCGGCGTAGCTGGCGATCGCCCGCTTCACGTAGACCGGCTCGGCATCGATGATGTCACCGAGGATGCCGGTTCGGGTGCGATAGCTGGTGCCCTCGTTCGTCCGATCGCCGCGCAGGAAGTTGACGACGTTCGCACCGTCGGTGCCGATCAGGTTCAGCTGCGTCTGCATCGCGGCGGTCAGTTTCGTGCCCGCGCTGGGATCGGTGACCGCGCGGAACCGGATGCCGACCGGCACCATCCGCGGATCCAACGCCGGGTTGGTCGTCGCGATCAAGCGTGGGGTGGCGCGTTCGTTCAGCTGTGCACCGGCCGAGCAGCCGCGCACGCCGGCGGTGGCATCGGCCGTGTCGACCAGCGCGGCCGGGTCGGCGCAGCCGGTGGTCCAGACCGGGTTGTTGCGGTCCTCGTCGGCGGTGCTCGCGGACAGCGGGTAAGCCATCAGGTCACCGTGCCACTCGCCGGAATCGAACCGGCTCGAGAAGCTGATGTTGTCGCCGCCGGCGATGTTCGGGCTCGAAACCGCCGCGGCCGATCCCATCGCGGAACGCGCGTAGACATCGTCGAGCACCGACTGCAGCACGCCGGTGAGCGCGGTTGCGTTCTCGGCGGGATAAAACCCGCCGCCGCCGGCCGCCCCGGCGGCCTGCACCAGCGGATCGTTCAGTACCCCGAGGTCGGCGAATCCGACGACGTAGGTCAGCAGGTTGCTGCGTTTCTTCTTCGGGTCCGGCGCGGTCAGGTCCGGGCGCAGATCCGTCTCGCGCAGCGCGAGCGCGACGTCGTCGATGTAGTCGCTGCTGTCGCTGTTGTCGTACCAGCGCCCGCTGATCTTCTTGTCGAAGTTCGGCGTCGGCTGGCAGTTGGCCGCGTTCGCACCGGAACAGTCGCCGTCGTAGTCGGCCATCGGCCCCGTGATCTGCTGGTCCATCGTCGGCACGCCGTCGGTGACCATCACCACCGCGTTGGACTGGCACCAGCTCTGGATCGGCGAGGCGATCGAGACCGCTCCGGTGCTGTTCCGGATCCGCTTGGTGACGCCGTGGCCGAACATCGAATCGATGCTGGTCGTCGACGGCGAGGCACTCTTGTAGCGCATCGTCACGTTGCTGTTCGATGCGCCCTCGGCGAAGTAGCGTCCGATGTCCGACAGCGTCTCGGCCAGCGGCGTCCATGTCAGCGGCATCAGCGCGTCGATCTTCGCCTTCAACGCCGTCTTCTTCGCCGCGGTGACATCGTCGACCGTCTCGTGCAGTTCGGCGCCTTCCGTCGCGGTGACGGTGTCGTAGCTGGCAAGCCCCAGCCGCACGCCGCTCGCATTGTCGACGATCTGCTTGCCGACATCGCGCGCGACCTCGATCCGGGTGCGGGTGCCCGGCTTGCGCTCGACCCATCCGGTGGCCGTGCCGGCACCGTAGTACCAGTTCAGGAAGCTGCCCGAATACACCGAGTAGAGGTCGTCCCAGGTGGTTTCGCAGGGCAGGATCACGTCCGCGCCGGAGTTGTCGCGGATCGTGCAGTTGGTGGTCTCGCGGGTCAGCAGCGTCGCCCGATAGAGCAGCGCCGGATTGAAGCACTTGCGGTTCGCGCCATTCTCGGCCCAGCGCCAGCCGATCGGGCTGCCTTGGATCAGGATGTGCGGCGATCCGTCGGACGTCTTGATGATCAGCCCGACCTTCTGCGACGACGCGCGTGCGGTGAGCAGATCGGGTTGTCCGCCGGGAACCTCGTTCGCCGGATCACACGCGCCGCCGTACGTCACCGCGGAATCGTAGGGCAGCTCCGGCGCGATCGTATGCATCGACCCGGAATTGTCCAACATGAGCATCACGTTGGGCGCCATGCCGACCTTCAGGCCGATCGGGCTGTCCTCGATCTCCGTCGACGCGGCGAGTGCGCCGGGTGCGATCGAGACCAGGTGCAGGGCCACGAGCGCACCCGCGAGCAGCCGGCGCGGGCCCGGGCGGGTGGCCGTCGGATTCCGGTGCATGTTCATGCGTTTCATCTGCTTCTCCGTCAGGCACCCCGGCTGACCGCGCTCTGCACGGTGACCGAGGTGCCGCGTGGGCCGGTGACGCGGGCGGTGACGCGGTAATAGACCGCGGATGCGCCGCCGAACACGGTGGCGTTGATCACCTTCGAGCCGCCGACGTTGTCCGGATCGGCCACACACTGGACCACCGGATCGGCGATCGGCGGCGTGCCGGTGCACAGCCGGTCGACGACCACCTGCACCGCATATCCGTTGTTGGTCACTGTGTTGGGCACCGTCGACCAGTTGATCGGCACCGCCGGCAGCGCGGAGTCGGCCGCGGTGTCGGTCGGCACGCCGTCGTTGTCCTCGGCGCGCCGGGTCGGGTAATACCAGAAGGTGCCCGCGGCCGTGGGTTTGCTGACCGTGTCCAGTGCCAGCGCGCCGATGCCGGCGAACGCGGCCTCCACACCGAGGTCGGCCGCGTGCACCGCGGCCTGGCGGAACGCGAGATTGCCGGCGACCTGGTTGCCGGTGTCGACCGAGCGCAGCAACGCGGCGCCGGCCAGCGACAACGCGACGATCGCGATCAGCGCGATGAACAGCGACAGCCCGCGTTGCGTGCGGCGCTGGAAGGCCGACGGCGCTCGAAGGCGCCGTCGATTCGTCGGGGATGAACGGTCGTTATCCATGGATCAGAGGCCCGCCCAGATCACGTTGCGCAGCGGGACGACCGTCGTGTATACCCGATAGCGGTACCGTCGCCAGTCCGCATCGGCACTCAAGTCGACAGCCGGCGGTGTTTCGCCGCCGATCGCGGCCCAGGTGCACGGACCGTCGGGCTGCGTGACCGAACACGGGTTGGTGACGTTCACTTTCTCGAGCGTTCCCGAACGCGCGACGACGGCGATCCGGACCGCCAGGATGCGTGCACTCATCGCCGCGGTCGGCGCCGACCAGTCGCCGCCGTCGCAGGTGTTGCCGGTGGTCGCGTTGACCCAGCAGTTGACCGACGTGCTGCCGGCCGGCGCGATCCCGTATTGGGCCTGGATGCTGGCGATCTGGTCGAAACGCGGCAACGCGGCGGTGCCTGCGATCAGGTCGGACTCCTCGAGCTGCGTGGCCGCACCGACCGCGAAGCGGCGCGCGACCAGGCGTCCGACGTTGTACAGGCGGGTGTTCGGACCATAGACCGGCCACGCCGGAGCCAGGCCGCCGATGGTCGCGTTGTCCGGGTTGAAGGTGCTGGTCGACTCGTGTCGGGCGACCAGCGTCAGCGGATCGATCGCGGTGAGCTGGTGCAGCGTGCACTCGCGCCCGGCCTGCGCGGCGATCACCATGTCGCCGACCGTCAGCCCGGCGGTGCGCTTCAGGTTGAAGTCGCCGGTGGCGTTGGCCATGCCGACGCTCAGCTCGCCGGAATTGGTGCCGAAGGTCGTCGACGCGTACATCGTGTCGATCGTGTCGCTGCCGCCGCTCGCGCCGCCGTCGATGATGCGCACCGGCAGCAGCGGAAGCGGCGCCTTCGCACCGCCGTTGTACCAGAGCAGGCGGCCGCAACCGCCGGTACCCATCAGCGCCGCGAACGCGACGCCGTTGCCGGCGCTGCGCATCTCCGATTCGATCGTCGCCAGTGTCAGCAGGCCGTTGCCCTGCGCGTCGTTGCCCGACACCGTGGTCCGCTTCTGCCCTTCGAAGTTGGCGAAGGCCTGGAACACCACCAGCGAGGCGATCAGTCCGACCACCAGCCCGATCATCAGGTCGATCATCGACAGGCCGCGCTGGCGGCGATGCGTGATCCGGGTTCTCGCGGAGATGGCCATCGCGTTCATCCGTTGATCTGCGCCGTCGTGCTGTAGTTGCGCATCACGTTGTCGGCCGGCGAGCGCCAGCACACACTGACCGTGACGACGTTGGCCGGCTGCACCGCGATCTGGAACTTGTCGGCGGAGGTGCCGGGAAGTGCCGTCGTCGCCCGCGCGAGCCAGGCGGTGACACGGGCGTTGCCCGAGGCCGCGCCCGCCGGCGCACACGCCGCCGCCCCGGTCGCACCACCCGCGGCGCCACCGGTGCCGTAGTGCTGGTAGGTGGCCAGGTTGTCCTTGTCGGCCCACATCAGGCCGACGATCTCGTTGGCGATCAGGCTGGCGTCGGCGCGCAGCTTCGCATCGCGGGTCATCGTGATCGACGAGGCCTGCAGGGCGAGCAGCGCGATGACACCGACCGAGAACACGAGCACGGCCACCAGCGCCTCGAGCAGGATCACACCCTGCTGCGGGCTCCGGAGGACGGAACGGTCCGATCGGCGCGGGCTCAGCATCGACGCGGGTCCCCGGTGGCCAGGACGTTCGGGTCGCACATCCGGATCCGGCCGCCGCCGCCGACCAGGATGCGCAGGTCGCGCGACTTGGCGGCCTCCAGGATGCTGGTCGGCAGGTCGATGTCGACCCGCGCGAGCGAGGCCAGGCCACCTGCATTGGCGACCACCTGGCCCAGGCCGTTGAACGTGACCCGCGTGGCTGCGCTGCCGCCGGCGTCGCGGCCGACGATCGTCGGTCCGTCGAGGCTCTCGCCGGTGCGGCGCTGCTGCAGCACCGCCGCGGTCGCCGGATCGACGACGTCGAAGGTCACACCCGTCGATTCGGCGAGTCGGAACTCGATCGGGACGTTGCGGCGCACCGCCTCGACCCGGGCGTACTGCAGGCCGGCGTTGATCCCGTCGGCGACCGTGCGGATCCTGGAGTTGGCCATCCACTCGCCCAGCGAAGGCAGCGCGGTCGCCACCAGGATGCTCAGCACGACGACGGTCAGCAGCGATTCGATCATGCTGAAGCCGCGGTTCGGCCGTACTCTCAGCATGTGGTGCCCGCCTTGCTCAGCCAACACGGTTGTGTGCTCGCCGTGTGCCAGGCGGTCGGCGCCGGCGTGCCGATCGACGTGGTCCGGTTGCCCGCCTGATCGGCGGTGAAGACGAAACCGGCGACCAGCGTGCCGGTGCGGCCGGTCGCGGTCATCGTCGCGGTGGTCGCGGTCAGCGCGCAGGTGACGGCGAACGAACGCGGGCTCACCAGCCCGTCGCAGGCGCCGACGTAGGTGCGGTTGTCCTGGTAGAACTGCTCGGTCCGGATGCGCAGGTCGCCGAGCGCGGAGAACGCCTCGGGCAACGTGCCACGGCGCACGTAGTCGTTGTACGACGGCATCGCGATGGCGGCGAGCACGGCCGCGATCGCGACGACGATCATCATCTCGAGCATCGTGAATCCGCGTGATCTGCGCATGGGGTGTGTCCGGTTCCGGATGACTGCAGTCTTCGACCCGCTAGGTTAGCGGCGCGACCTGTCGATGGGTCGCCGCAACACGAGGGGCAAGGACGGACGGTAGTCGATGCGCGACGGAAAGCGGTGACGCCTTTCACGCGCTGGTGCCGTAACAACGCCAGCGGCCGGATTCGAACCATCGATCGGCGGTCCGCGCGACGAACGGTCGTGTCGCGATTCGCATCCCCGCAACGCCGCGACGATCGACGATCGTCCGCGCCGTCGTCGACCGCCGGTCGCACGGGACAACCATTGACACGCTGACGTCACCGTGAAAAAAGTCACGCGGCGCGTCAGTTGCGAACGTGTGCAGTCGATCACCAGGCGCCGTTTCCCGTCACTTTCTTCCCTGCTCCGTTGATCGGTCGTGACGGACCACCGACACACGGCGCCACGCCGCCCGTCGCACGCGACCGGCGGCGGCGGCAATTTGACGAATCACACCGTTGTCGAAAAAATCACGAAAAATCAGTCGCTTGCGGGGTTTTTTCGAGCGCGCCGTCTATCTTGCGCGCAAGCCCTTCCGTCGCATTTCCGTGGACCCTCCCCCACGCGCTGGCTAATGTCGGCGCCATGCATCCCCGTCCGACACACCGACGTCCGCCCCAACGGCGCACAACACGCGGCTTCACGCTCGTCGAGCTGATGATCGTGATGGCCATCATCGGCATCGTGGTCGCGATGAGCGGCCCGAGCGTCGATTCGATGCTGCGCGCGGTCGGCGTGCACAGCGCCTCGAGTGCGTTGAGCGTCGATCTCGCGTATGCCCGTGCCGAGGCGATCCGCGCCCACGAGACGGTGACCGTCTGCGCGCGTCAGGACGACTCGACCTGCGGCACCGACTGGATGAACGGGTGGCTCGTGTACCGCGGCGCGGATCCGGCTGCCGCGGGCGCGATGCTGCGCATCCAGGAACCGGCCTCGAACCGGATCACACTCGCCGAGAACGCGGCCGCGACCTCGATCACGTTCCGCGCCTCGGGAACGACCACCGGCGGATTCCTGTGGCGGGTGCGCGCGACCGGACAGCCCGGGCGCGACATCGCGGTCTCGATGGTCGGCCGAGTGGCGACGTCGACGCCATGACGATGAAACCCGCCACCAGACGTGCGCAAAACGGCTTCACGCTGATCGAAGCGCTGGTCTCGATCGTCGTGATCTCGGTCGCGCTGATCGGCATCGCCGGCATGCAGCTGGTGAGCCTGAAGAACAACGCCGAGTCCAAGTACCGCTCGCTGGCCGTCCAGCTCGCGTCGGACCTGTCCGAACGGATGCGCTCGAACCTGGACGCCGCGCTGATCGACGATGCCAACCGGATGGCCAACCCGTACAACAAGCCGATCACCACCGCGGCCGACACCGCCTACGCGATCGACCCGGGATGCGGGACGCTGTGCGGCGCCGGCGCCCGCGCCCAGCTCGACCTCAAGCAGTTCCAGGACCAGGTCAAGCGCCTGCTGCCCAGGGGTGTCGGCGTCGTCTGCATCGACTCGGGCATCGACCTGGCCAAGGTCCCCCGCTTCGATGGCACGACGATCACGCCGGAGTGCGACAACCAAGGCTCGCTGTTCGCGGTCAAGATCTTCTGGCTCGACGACCGCCAGAGCGCCAACGACACGCTGAGCAACACGCAGGCGTACCAGGTCTTCACGACCCGCTTCTCCCCGTACCTCTTCTGAGACCGATCGTGCGCGCCGCCCCACTTCCCGCCGCCGCGACCGTCTCGCGCCAACGCGGCTTCTCGCTCGTCGAACTGATGATCGCGATGGTGATCGGCATGGCGCTGGTCCTCGTCGTCAGCAGCCTGTTCGTCAGCTCGCGCGACAACTACCAGACGCAGGACGAGGTCGGCCGGCTGCAGGAGAACATGCGCACCGCACTCGGACTGGTCACCCGGCTGGTCCGGCAGACGCAGTTCGAGCAGATCCCGGTGTCGCACCAGTCGGCGCTGAGCGGCATCTTCAGCGGCACCAATCTCGCGCTCGAGGGCACGCAGGGATCCTCGGTCGCCCCGGGCAGCCAGGACCAGCTGCGGATCCGCTTCCAGGGCGACGGCAACGGCGCTCCCGGCGGCGCCACCGGCGCGGTGATCGACTGCACCGGCCAGGGCGTCGGCACCGAGGCCGACGCGACGATCGCGACCACGTCGCGGATCTCGCGCAATGCGCTGGACGTGCGCAACCAGTCCGGCCGGCCGTGGCTCGGCTGCACGGTCGACGGCGGCGCCTGGACCGCGCTGATCCCGGACATCGACGGCATGGAAGTCGAATACGGCGTGTATTCGGATCCGGTGACCCGCAACATCGGCAGTTTCGTCGATGCGGGCAACGTCACCGACTTCAACCTGGTCGGCGCCCTTCGGATCTCGCTGCTGTTCCGCACCGAGCGCGAGAGCACCGGTGAAATCGACACCCGGACCTACACGCTCGGCGAGCGGACCTACGGGCCTTTCAACGACAAGCGGATGCGCCGGATGGTCTCGACCACCATCGCCGTGCGCAACCGCGCGCTGTGAACGCGATGAGCCGACCGATGCGCATCCCGCAGACCGATGCCGGCGTCCCCGGTCGCATGGCCGATCGCCAGCGCGGCGCCACGCTGATCGTCACGCTGCTGTTCCTGATCGTCATCAGCGTGCTCGGGGCCTCGGCGTGGACCATCGGCCTGCAGGAAGAGCGGATGAGCGGCATCACCCGCGACCAGCAGCTCGCGTTCGAATCCGCCGAGGCCGCGCTGCGCGACGCCGAGCGCGACCTGCTGGCGCTGTGTGTCAATGGCGCGTCCGCCTGCAACAAACGTCCGTACAAGGTGTCGGGCGCCACCGGCTTCGGCGAGAGCGCCACCAACGGCACCTGCACCAAGAACGGCAACGTCGACGTCGGCGCGGGCCTGTGCCTGCCGGTCACACCGAACCTGCGGCCGAACTGGGGCCTGCTCGACCGTGCGCTGGTCACCCAGAACCCGACCGCGGGTCAGGCGCCGATCGCGTTCGGCACGTACACCACCACCGGACCGCTGCCCACCGTGCGCGGCGTCGGACGCACGCCACAGTACGTGATCGAGTTCCTGTGCACCGGCGGCGGCCAGGCCGCCCCGGGCGCATGCCCCGAATCCGCGCAGGTCTACCGCGTCTCCGCGGTCGGGTTCGGCAATCGCCAGTCGACACGTGTCTATCTCGAATCGTATTTCAAGTTCAAGTAAGCCCGGGATCCCCAGGAGCACGACCATGTCCTCGCAGTCGCCCCGCAGCATCACGCCGCATCCCTCGTCCCGCCCTGCGCACCCCGCCGGCCGCGCACGCCGGGCCGGTGCCACGTTGCTGGCCGCCGTGATCACCTGGCAGCCGATCCTCTCGCCCCAGGTCGCCTACGCGGCGATCGCACCCGAGTTCGAACTGTTCGACGAGCCGTTCCTGGCCGGCGAGCGGATCCCGCCGTACGTGATGCTGACGATCACCAAGGACCAGCAGCTGTTCAAGAAGGCCTACGACGACTACTCGGACCTGGACAGCGACGGCAACCTCGACACCACCTATCGCCACGCGATCGACTACTACGGCTACTTCGACAGCTACAAGTGTTACTCGTATTCGGCGTCGAACCGACGCTTCGAGCCGGCGAACTTCAGCAACGACAAGTACTGCGCCAACGGCGGCGCCGTCGCCAACGCGTCGGGCAGCGCCGGCCGGCAGGGCTCGTTGTGGAGCGGCAACTTCCTGAACTGGGCGACGATGACCCGGATGGACGTGCTGCGCAAGGTGCTGTTCGGCGGCCTGCGCTCGCCGAACCGCACCAGCGGCGACGGCAACGGCATCAGTGACGGCGACACCGCCACCGGCAGCGTGCTCGAACGGGCCTACCTGCCGTTCGACGCCCATTCGTTCACCAAGTACTACGAAGGCACCGACCTCAACAAGCTGACCCCCTACGTGTGGGGCCAGACGACGGTGACCGGCGGCACCTCGATCGCCCGGCCGTCCGGCGGCGCGGCGGCCAACAACACCGTCAACGCGGACCAGCGCTGGATCCGGATCGGTGACTTCGCCGGTTTCAACGTCGGCGAAGCGGTCGAAGTCAGCAAGGGCGGTGCCTCGATCCGCGGACGGATCTCGGCCCGCGGCGGCGCCGTCCCCAACCAGTGGATCGAGGTCACCACCCGCGACGGCAGCAGTTCGTTCCTGGACACCCACGTCGTCGGCGCGGCCACCGACGCGCTCGACTCGGCGCTGAAGGTCGTCAACCTGTCCACCCGCGGCGTCACGGTCTGCAACACCACCAACGGCGAGACCGGCAGCGGCGACCAGAGCAAGTCGGAGAAGAACACCTACCTGCCGCGGATGAAGGTCGCGCAGGGCAACTACGCGTTGTGGAACGCCAACGAGCGCTGGCAGTGCACCTGGTCGGGTGAACGCAACCCCACCAACGGCAACGACTTCCGGGTCTCCGGCCTGCCGGCCTACAGCAATTCTCCCGCTGTCGGAGGGGACAACATCGACCAGTACGTCAGGGTGCAGGCCTGCGTCGACGGCAAGGTCCGGCAGACGCCGTCCGAGGGTCCGAGCAACGAACGCTGCCGCCAGTATCCGAACGGCAAGTTCAAGCCGGCCGGCCTGTTGCAGAGCTTCGGCGAGAACGACCGGATCCGTTTCGGCCTGGTGACCGGCAGCTACCTGCGCAACCTGTCCGGTGGCGTGCTGCGCAAGAACATCTCGAAGATCACCGACGAGATCAACGTCAACACCGGCCAGTTCCTGACCCTGGCCTCCAGTGGCGTCGGCAACTCGGTCGCACCGGGCAACTCGGCGGTGAACTTCAGCGGCGGCTCGATCATCCGCAACCTGTCCCTGCTCCGGATCGTCGGCTACAACTACGACCAGGGGCACTACATCCGGACCCCGGAGGACTGCAGCTATCAGCGTGAGCTCGACACCAACGGCGAGTGCATGAGCTGGGGCAACCCGATGTCCGAGGTCTACTACGAGGGCCTGCGGTACCTGGCCGGCCAGACCTCCGCGACCAGCGCCTTCACCACCGACGATTCGACGATCCTGCCCGGCATGACCCGGGCGACGTGGCCGACCAACAGCACCGCGTTGCTGTCACGGAAGAACTACTGCGCGCCGCTGAACATGCTGGTGATCAACGGGGCGGTGTCGACCAGCGAGAAGGACAACCAGCTCGACACGGCGCCGTCGTTCATGGCCGGCTCGCCGGGTACACCGAAGGCGCTGACCGACAAGGTCGGCATCGACTGGGGATTGAGCGGCGACTACTTCTTCGGCCAGTCGAGCAGCCTGGACACCCGCAGCTGCACCGGCAAGACGCTGACCTCGCTCGGCGACATCGCCGGCATCTGTCCGGAGGGCCCGACGCTGATGGGCACCTACCTGATGTCGGGACTCGCCTATCACGCGCACACGAACCGGATCCGCACCGACATCTCGATCACGGCCGACGAACTCGCGCGCCAGAAACGCAAGCCGCTGCAGGTCGACACCTACGGCGTGCAGCTGTCCTCCGGTGTGCCCCGTATCCCGGTGATGTTCGCCGGCGAGACGACACCCCGCGCGGTGATCCAGCCCGCGTACCGGCTGCTGGTGGGCGGCAAGCGGATGGGCGGCGCGCTGGTCGACCTGCGCGTGGTCAGCCAGAGCGCCACCGCCGACGAATCGCGCGGCACGATCTTCGCGAGCTGGGAGGACAGCGAGGCCGGCGGCGACTACGACATGGATGTCTGGGGGATGATCAAGTACCGGATGAACCGGGCGACGAACACGATCCAGATCACCACCGATGCGGTGTACCAGGCGACCGCCAATCCGCAGGGCTTCGGCTACGTGATCGACGGCACGACCCAGGACGGCGTGCACTACCACAGCGGCGTGCTCGGCTTCACGAACGACGACACGTCGGTCGGCCTCAATGTCGTCGGCCCGACCGGCAAGCTGAGCCTGGGCCGATGCGTCGACTGCCAGGCCAACGATGGTCCGTCCACCGCGACGTTCACGCTGTCGGCGACGCCCCCGGCGCAGTCGTTCGAGGACCCGCTGTACTACACGTCGCTGTTCGGCGGCTTCGAGGACAAGGACGGCGACGGCAAACCGACCAAGACACTGCCCGAGGAGTTCGACAAGCTGAACAACAAGACCGGGGCGAGCGGTCCCGACGGCGTACCCGACAACTTCTTCCTGGTCAACAATCCGCTCGGCCTGGAGTCCGGACTGGAGCGTGTTTTCCAGCGGCTGGAACTGCAATCCTCGCTGGCCGCGGTGCAGTCGAACACGTCGCAACTGTCGACCAACACCAAGGTGTTCCAGGCGACGTTCGACAGCGCCGACTGGAGCGGCAACCTGGTCGCCACCAAGATCGAGGAAGACGGCAAGCCGGGGCCGGTGCTCTGGCAGGCCAGGAACCGCAACCTGAAGTCGACGACGGTCGACCACAACTCGCGCGCGATCGTGACGATGCATGCGACCAACCGCCAGCCGGTGCCGTTCCGCTGGAGTTCGCTCAGCACCCATCAGCAGGCGCTGCTCAATGCGGACGGCTTCGGCACGGACCGGCTGTTGTACCTGCGCGGCGACATCAGCAACGAGGGCAACGGCGCCGGCGGATTCCGCCAGCGCGGAACGACCGTGCTCGGTGACATCGTCGACTCGAGCCCGGTCTACGTCGGTGCACCGTCGGCCGGCGTCGGCGGGGCCTCGTATCTCTCGTTCGCACTCGCCAACCGGACACGACGGCCCCTGGTGTACGTCGGCGCGAACGACGGCATGCTGCACGCGTTCGACGCCGAGACCGGCGACGAGGTCTGGGCCTACGTGCCGACGCCGATGTACAAGAACCTGACCGCGTTCTCGGCGCCCGGTTACGCGCACCGCTACTACGTCAACGGCCAGCTGACGGTCGCCGACGCCCAGGTCGGCGGCACCTGGCGGACCTACCTCGGCGGTGGCCTGGGCAAGGGCGGCCAGGGCGTGTACCTGCTCGACGTCACCGATCCGTCGAAGATGGCCGAGAGCACCGCGGCCTCGGTCGTCAAGTGGGAGTTCACCGACCGCGACGATCCCGAGCTCGGCTACGTCTATTCGGAACCGCTGATCCGGCTGATGCCCAACGGGCGCTGGGCGATGGTGTTCAGCGGCGGCTTCAACGCGACCGAGGCGGATTTCAACGATCCGTCGAACCCGGCCCGCAGCACCGCCGGCACGACCGGCAAGAGCACCGTGTTCATCCTGTTCCTCGAGGGGCCGAGCGGCACCAACGGCACCTGGGTCGAAGGCACCGACTACGTCAAGCTGCAGACCAGCAACAACGGCGGCGGCCTGGGTGGCGTGGTGCTGTACGACGTCGAGGGCGACGGCATCAGCGACTACATCTACGGCGGTGACCAGGAGGGCAAGCTCTGGCGCTTCCATCTGAACGGCAACGCCGCGTCGACCTGGTCGGCCGCCGGCAACCGGATCGTGCTGTTCGAGGCCAAGGCCGCCGACGGGCGGACACAACCGATCACCGCGTCCCCGGTGCTGATGCCCGGGCCGCAGCTGCGCGGCGCGTTCGTGATGTTCGGCACCGGTCGTCTGCTCGAGCGCGATGACCTGTCGCCGCCGACGACGGCACCGACGACCTTCGTGCAGAACTCGATGTACGGGTTGTGGGACAAGCCGGCGACGACCACCTCGCCCGCCCTGGGCACGACGACGATCACCCGTGCCCAGCTGATGAAGCAGGTCTATCTGGCATCCGAGGGCAACACGGCGTACGGCGACTCCGAAGCATCGAAGGCCGCGCAGTTCTCGATGCTGTCGAAGTACATCCCGAACTACTCGGACGCGACCCGCACCAACCTGATCTCGGGCACCGATCCGATGGCAACCGGGCCCACCGGCAGCACACAGCCGCAGCGCGGCTGGCTGGTCGACGTGCTCGACAAGGAGATCGGCGAACGGACGATCTACACCCCGCGGATGAGCGGCGAATACGTGATCTTCAACAACCTGATGCCCAGCGGCGACGCCTGCTCGGGGGGTGGCGATTCGGCGATGTACGCCCTCGACTTCCTGACCGGCGGCCGGTCCGACTACGGTGGCCTGGACCGCAACGACGACCTGCAGATCCGCGCGCAGAACTACACGAACGCGGCCGGCGAGACGTTCAAGAGCGACCGGTCGAGCTTCGGCGGTCCGACGGACAAGAAGTACTTCGCCAGCCGTCGCGAGGATCGCGGCGCCGCCGGCGGCGGCACCGCGGGGGCGATCATGCGCCCGCCGACGCCGACGCAGATCTGCACCGGCGTGCTCGCGTACCGCGGCTCGCTGAAGGACACCGGCGTGTTCGGCACCGCGCTGCCCGGCGCCTGCCCGGCCCGTGTGCAGTGGCGCGAACTGCAGAACTAGGAGTGGTGACGATGTTCCGACGATCCGCAGGAAGGCTGCCGGCCGGTGTCGCGAAGTTTCGCGATGCCGGGGGCTTCACGATGGTCGAGGTGCTGCTGGTGATCACGATCCTCGGCGTGCTGGCCGCGATCACCGTGCCGGGTTACCAGGAGTACGTGCAACGCGGCTATCGCGCCGAGGCGCGCACCGCGCTGATGCGGGCGGCGACGCTGCTCGAACGCCGGTTCACCGTCGAGGCGACGTATCCGGTGAGCGCGGATTTCTCGACGTTGTACGGGCTGCCCTCGGGGGCGTCGATCTATTCGAGTCCGGATGCGGTCAACAACGCGACCGCGAGCAAGTATCGGATCACGTACCAGCAGTTGAGCGGCGGGCAGCAGTACACGCTGACCGCGACGCTGATCAATGGCACCGACGCCAAGTGCGGCGTCTACACACTCAACGACCGGATGGTCAAGACCGTCACCGGCTCGAACACCGTCGAGCAGTGCTGGCGCTGAGCCGGCTGCCTTCGCGATGCTGCGTGCCATCCCCGCCCCGCTCGCGCTGTCGCTGACGCTGCACGCGGCCGCGCTCGGCCTGGCGGTCGGCTCGCAGTCGACGGTGGTGGTCAGCACCGGCGGGCGGCAGCCGGCGATGGCGGTGTCGCTGCTGACGTTGCCGCTGCCGGTGCCTGCGGTGGCGGCGATCGAACCCCAGCGCGGTGAACTCGCGTTGCCCGGCGCCGGATCGATCGCCCGCGACGGCGGCGCCCCGGCGCGATCAGCGCCCTCCCCGGCCCGGGCCAACGATGCAGCGCCGGCTGCGGCACCCGACCAGCGCGCGGCGCGCGACAGCGGCGCACCCGATCCCGCGGGTGTCGCGATCGACACCCGCCCGGTGCCGCTGACGGCGATCCAGTGGCCGCAGGCGCTGATGGACAAGGTCGGCGTGCGGCTGCGCTTGCGGCTGACGGTCGACGAAAGCGGCGTGCCCGGCGCGATCGAGGTGATCCGCGTCGAAGGCACGATGGATGTCGAGCCGGTGCTGGAGGCGGTCCGCTACGCCCGCTTCATCCCGGCGATGGCGGCCGGCAAGCCGGTGCCCGCGACGATCCAGGTCGATCTGGAGAGCTTCGGCCAGGCCGAGGAACTGGCCGCGCGCTGAGGGAGGGTCCGCGCGCCCGCCACTTTCGGGTCAACCATCGCGGATCGGATCATCGAGCCGATGACGCGCGGCGATCAGCGCGGCCTCGACCCGGCTTCGCACCTGCAGCTTCTGCAGGATGTTGGTCACGTAGTGCTTGATCGTCTTCTCGGACAGGCACAGTTCCTTGCCGATCTCCCGATTGGTCAGGCCGGCGCCGATCAGCCGCAGGATGTCGCGTTCGCGATCGGTCAGCTCCTGCAGCGGATCGGCCGAGCGCGTCGACGTCAGCGTGACCAGCATCTCGGCGGCAAGCGACGGCGACACGTAGGCCTCGCCGCGCGCGGCCGCGTGGATGACGTCGGCGAGCTCCTGCGCGGAGACCCCCTTGAGCACATAGGCACGCGCACCGGCCTTGAACGCCGCGAGCAGCTTGTCCTTGTCCTCGGACACGGTCAGCATCACGATCGCACTCGCCGGACACGCGGTCGACAACTTGCCCGCGGTGACCAGGCCTCCCCATCCCGGCATGCTGATGTCGAGCAGCACGACGTCGGGGAGCAGCTCGCGGGCGAGCCTCAACGCATCCTCCCCCGAGGACGCCTCGCCGGCGACGACCAGGCCGGAAGCGGTGGCGAGCGAGTTCACCACGCCCTGCCGGAACAGCGGATGGTCGTCGACGACCAGCACGCTGATCGCATCACTCATCGTCGAGTTCGGGCTGGTTCGCCGGCAGGATGACCCGGATCACGGTGCCCGCGCCGGGTGTCGTCGCCAGGTCGAAGCTGCCGCCGAGGATCTCGACCCGTTCGCGCATGCCCTCCAGGCCGATGCGGCCGATCTTGCGCCGGGCGCCGGCGTCGAAGCCGACGCCGCCGTCGCTGACCTTCAGGTCCAGGCGCTCGCCTTCGGACACCAGCTCGACACGCAGATCGTTGCCCCCGCCGTGCCGCAGCCCGTTGGTCAGCGATTCCTGGATCAGCCGGTAGAGCGCGATCTTCACCGGCAGCGCGGGCGCCGGGTGTGAACCGGTCGTGACCAGCGTCACCTTCGCATTCGACTTGCGTTCGAAATCGCGCACCGCGCGGCCGGCGATCTCGCTGCTGGCGAGTCCGTCGACCTCGGGCAGGCTCAACCCGATCGAGATCGCGCGCAGCTCGCCGAGGGCCGACTGCAGCGCCGAACGGATCGCGCGGCTGTCTTCGTCGGGCAGGCGGGATGGCGCGTCGTCGTCGCCGTGCACCGAGTACGCGCGATGACCCTGCGCCAGCGTGTCGAAGCGCATCAGCGCCAGCGACATGTCCTGTGCCGGACCGTCGTGCAGGTCGGCGGCGATCCGCCGCAGGTAGCGCTCGTTCAACGCAGTCGTGCGCAGCGCCGCGCGACGCACCCGCTCGTGCAGTCGCGCGTTCTGCGCGATCAGTTCCGACAGCTCCACGACCTTGCGGTTCAGCTGTCGGCGCTGGATGTCGATGGTGAGGCTGCCGCGACGCACGAGGCTGAAGATCAGCAGGTACATCACCAGCATCGTCGCCGCGACCAGAAGCCAGCTTCGCCATTGCGCCGCACGGATCTCGTGGTCGAGACCATCGGTCGCCTGGTAGAACTCGGCTGCCGCGATCACGGTGCCGATCCGGTCGGCATGGATCGGACTGTAGGTCTCGACCAGCCTGTTCCATTGCGCACCCTCGGCCGCGTTCTCGCTTTCGCCGAGTGTGCTGACGTGCGAGTGCACGTTGCCGCGCAGCGCCGCACCGAGCCCTTCACCGATCGGAAACGTCTGCCCGGTGATCTGCGCGTTGGTGCTGTACAGCACCTGACCGCTCGGAGACCAGATCTTGAACGCGACGATGCGTTTGCCCAGCGGGGTCTCGGTGAGCAGCGAATCGAGTGCCGCCCGTTGTGTGTCATCGAGGGAGCCGGTCTGCTGCATCGACTGCAGGTGCGGCGAGACGAAACTCTCGACGTAGTGGCTGGTCATCGTGCCGAGCCGGTGGATGACACCGGCCTCGATCATCCGGCCGACCCACCAGCCGACGACGACCATGCCGAGCAGCAGGATCGGAAAGCTGGTGACCAGGTACCTGCGCGACAGGCTCAGGCGTTCGAACGCACGGTGGATGATCGGCTCCTGTCGCCGCGCTGCGCGGCATATCGGGTGGACGACGACGCGGGAATTTTCCGGCCGTTTCCGCGTTACCGGCCCTTCGCGTTGCCTCGAAGCCTAGCACCGGGTGCGCCGTTGCACCATGGACCAAGGTCGGATCGGGTGACTACGCGCGGTGCGTGATCTGCCCCACGGACCATGGTCGGATCCGATCGCGACCGACGTCGGGGAAAGGTCGCGCCTCTCGCCCGTTCCGGGGTTCGCACCGGTTGCCTACGATGCCTCCAGTGCCGCAACGCCCGATCGATGGTCGGCCACGGCGCAACCTCGGCGACGAGGCCACGAACCACGAACCACGATTCCACCCCGAAGGAGATCCACATGAAGAACTCTCGCAGGTACTACCGGATGACGAGCATGATCGCCGTTGGCGCGGCCCTGTTCGCGATCGGCCAGGCGTCGCAGGCGATGCAGCCCTCGATGCCCGAAGCGCTGTCGGCGATCGGAGCCGTGAGCGCCGCATCGACCCAGCAGGCGATCGATCTCGTCGCGCGCCGCAAGCCGCGTGTGCCGGGTGGCTCGGGCTGCGACGACCCGCGCGACCTGATCGAACATCCGGAGTGCCGTGCCGGTGCCGCCCCGACGTCGACCGAAGACGACCGCCTCGCACGCCGCAAGCCGCGTGTGCCGGGTGGCTCGGGCTGCGACGACCCGCGCGACCTGATCGAACATCCGGAGTGCCGCGCCTGACGCGACCCCGGATCAACGACCGCCGGGCGCCTGGCGCCTGGCGGCCAGTCCCTTGGGCAACGGGAAGACGGTGTCTTCCTCGATGCCCGGCAGCGTGCTGACGTCGCGCACGCCGAGTGACCGCAGTCGCCCGACCAGCTCGGTGACCAGCACTTCGGGCGCCGACGCCCCGGCGGTCACGCCGACATGATGGCGGCCTTCGAGCCACTTCGGGTCGAGTTCCGCCGCCGAGCCGATCAGATACGCCTCGACGCCCATCTTCTGCGCGACCTCGCGCAACCGGTTGCTGTTCGAACTCGTCGGTGAACCGATCACGAGCACCAGGTCGCAGCGGCGCGCCATGAACTTGACCGCGTCCTGCCGGTTCTGCGTCGCGTAGCAGATGTCCTGCTGCTTCGGTTCGGCGATGCGGGGAAATCGTTCGCGCAGCGCGGCGATGATCGCCGCGCAGTCGTCGACCGACAGCGTGGTCTGGCTGACGTAGGCGAGGCGCAGCGGGTCGGCCACCTGCAACCGCGCGACGTCCTCGGCGGTCTCGACCAGATGGATGCCGTCGTCCACCTGCCCCATCGTTCCCTCGACCTCCGGATGGCCGGCATGGCCGATCATCACGACCTCGAGCCCCTCGCGGCGCATCTTCGACACCTCGACGTGCACCTTCGTCACCAGCGGGCAGGTCGCATCGAACACCCGCAGGCCGCGTTGTTCCGCCTCGGCGCGCACCGCTCGCGGCACGCCGTGAGCGGAGAACACGACGGTGGCGCCGGCGGGAACCTGCTCGAGCTCGTCGACGAACACCGCGCCCTTGCCGCGCAGGTCGTGGACGACATGATCGTTGTGGACGATCTCGTGGCGCACGTAGACCGGCGCGCCGTGCAGCTCGAGCGCACGCTCGACGATCGCGATCGCCCGGTCGACGCCGGCGCAGAATCCGCGCGGCTGGGCCAGCAGCACTTGCGTCACATCACCCCCAGGATCCGGACCTCGAACACCAGCCGTTGACCGGCCAGCGGATGATTGAAGTCGACCAGCGCGTCCGACTCGCCGATCTCCTTGAGCACGCCGGTCATCTGTGCACCGCCGGGCGCGGGCACCGCGACCAGATCGCCGGGCACCAGTTCGTGCGCCGACTCGCCGGATGCGGCCCGCAGCGGCAGCGCGAGCCGATGCAGCAGCGCCGGATGCCTCGGGCCGAACGCCTGGTCCGCGGACAACTCGAAACGCGCCTGTTCACCTTCGACCAACCCGACGAGGCATCGTTCCAGGGACTCGGCCATCTGGCCGATGCCCAGCTGCAACGTGGCCGGATTTTCGCCGAACGTACTAATGACGTCGGTGCCGCTGTCGGCCAGACTGAGACGGTAATGCAGCGTCAGGTACGAATCGGCCCGCACCCCACCAGCCGTTGCGGGGGCTGGGGTCCGCGCGTCGCGATCGACGGACTCGTCGTGGCGGCCTGTGGAGGCGGACATGATGTGCTGACCTGCGATCGGATGGTTGACGGACCGCCCGATGCAGGCCGATCCGGTTGCCGCGCGGGGCCGGACAAGCCGACCCGCGTCGATCCGGAATTGTAGTCGAAGCAGGCGACCGGACCGCCGAGACCCTCGTCGGCTGAGGCGTCGGGACATGTGTGATGGCGCCGGCGCGTCGAACCCGCCTGCAAGGAGCAGAGCCATGCCGATCACCGATTGGCCCCGCCGGGAACGCCCGCGCGAGAGACTGCTGGCCGAAGGCCCCGAAGCGCTGACCGACGCCGAACTGCTCGCCGTGTTCCTGCGCACCGGCGTGCCCGGCAAGAGCGCGGTCGACGTCGGGCGCGATCTGCTCGCCGAGTTCGGCAGCCTGCGCGCATTGCTCGCGTCGTCACCACCTGCCGGTGGCAGCCGACGCGGCGTCGGGCCGGCGAAATGGGCGGTGTTGCAGGCGGCGATCGAACTGGGTCGCAGGACGCTGCGCGAGGAGCTGCGCGAGCGCGACGCCTTGTCGTCGCCGCGTTCGGTCCGCGAATTCCTCTCCCTGTGGCTGCGCGAACGCACGCGCGAATCGTTCGTCGGCCTGTTCCTCGACAGCCAGAACCGCCTGCTCGCGGCCGAGGAGCTGTTTCGCGGCACGGTCTCGCAGACCGCCGTCTATCCCCGCGAGGTCGTCAAGCGCGCGCTCGCGCTCAATGCGGCCGCGGTCATCCTCGCGCACAACCATCCATCGGGCATCGGCGAACCGAGCCCGGCGGACCGCCTGCTGACCGATGCGTTGAAGGCCGCGCTTCGACAGGTGGACATTCCGGTGCTCGATCACCTGATCGTGGCCGGCAACCGCTGCTTCTCGTTCGCCGAACACGGCTGGCTGTAGGCCTGTCCCGGACCGGCCTCGTGCATCGATGGCGCGTGCCGAGGGCGACGCACGGCACCGGGCGCGCCCTCGGCACTTTCGACCCACGACCCCATTGCACGACACCGTGCCCGCCATGTACGCTGCGCCTCTCCTGCGGGCCGCCCGCGTCGAGGAACAACAACAATGCACATCCCTCGTGTCATCTCGGGCCTGCGGGCGGCCGGCGCATGTCTGGCCGGTGTGCTGCTGCTCGCCGCATGCGGGTCGGACAGCACGGACCCGCCGCGGTCCGCGGCCCAGTCGGGCGCGGTGGTCGTCAAGGCCGACCCGGTCACCACCGGCCCCAACCTGATCGTGCTCGATGCGGCGTGGACCTCATGGAGCGGCCAGGCATCCGCGGTCACCTACGATCGTGCCACCGGCACGCTGCGGGTTCCCGGCGATCCCGCTGGCATCGCGTACGGCATGCGATCACAGCCGGTCGCCCTGGTCGCCGGTCGCGAATACCTGCTGACCGCGAGTGCCGACGATCCCGGTGTCGCGGTCCTGATGCTGCCCTACGACGCCGCCCGCAACCTGGTGTCGATCACCGATGCGGATACCGGCGCGAGCTCGGTCGCGCTCTTCGCCACGCCATCGAATCCGGTGCGTTTCGTCGCTCCGGCCGGTGTCGCCGGCTTCTACGTGCAGGTGCAAAGTGCCTGGCAGAGTCCCCGCACCGTTTCGGTGGTGCCCGGATTGGCGACGACCTCGACCGGCGGCGGCCCGGTCACCAGCGACGATTTCCATCCACCGTCGTATTCGATGCTCGTCTTCGGCGACGAATTCGACGGCACGACGCTGGACCGCGCCAGGTGGTGCACACGGATGCCGCAGGGTGGCGGGCCACCGTTGCAGGTGCCGGATGCGGCCTGCACCACCTTGACCGGGCTGGGTTACGCCGACTACGCGAACGCGACCGAGCAGCAGCGCTTCCGCGACTTCAACAGCCGCGGCGAGTCGTTGCATCAGGTCGGCAACGGCACGATCCGCCTGCGCGCGACCCGCACCGGTGCCGACCCGGTGCTGGCGTACGAAGCGGCGCTGATCCGCTCGAAGGCGACCTTCCTGCCGACGGCCACACGCAGTTACTACGTCACGATGCGGATCCGGATGCCGCGTGTGCTCGGTACCTGGCCCTCGGGTGTGCTCTTCCCCACGGCCGACGCCACCTATTCGCCGCAGTGGCCACCGGAGATCGACCTGTTCGAGGGTGCGCTCAACGGCGGCTTCGAGAACGAGTTCTCGGTGATCATGCACGCCCAGATCCGCGGCGCACAGACCGCCAGCGGTGCACCCGAGTGGTTCCATTCGTCGAGCGGATTCAACACCACCTGGACCACCTACTTCGCCGGCACGTCGCTGCGCGGGCGCTGGGCCGAGATCGGCGCGGAGTGGTCGATCGACGGCATCTGCTACTTCGTCGACGGGGTCAAGGTCGCCTGCGAGAACTACCGCTGGGTGACCAACGACGGCGCGACGGCCAATCCGGCGACACTGACCACCTACCTGGCGGTCGGCGGTCCCTGGGCGGGCCGCAACGGCATCGAGGACGCGGCGTTTCCGACCGAACTCGAGATCGATCGGATCCGGGTCTACGAAGGTGACGGCCGTCTGGTGTCGGCGATCGGGCTGGACCGGTCCCGGCGTCTGACGACGCCTTAGGCCGGTACCGGCTTGCCCAAGCCCCGGGCAGACCGGCCCCGCCTCGCGTCGGGGTCGGCCCGACGACCTTCGGCCGTACGGCTGGACGACACCCTGCCCGACCCGCTATAATTCAAGGCTTTGCTCCCTTCGGAGAATCACCATGGCCAAAGTCTGCCAGGTCACCGGCAAGGCCCCGATGGTCGGGAACCACGTGTCCCACGCGAACAACAAGACCAAGCGTCGATTCCTGCCCAACCTGCAGTCGCGACGATTCTGGGTCGAAAGCGAGAAGCGCTGGATCCGCCTGCGGATCAGCAACGCCGGCCTGCGACTGATCGACAAGAACGGCATCGAAACGGTGCTGGCCGACCTGCGCGCCCGCGGCGAGGCTTGAGGAGTCCGACATGCGTGAGAAGATCAAGCTCGAATCGAGCGCCGGCACCGGTCATTTCTACACGACCGACAAGAACAAGCGGACCAAGCCGGAGAAGATGGAACTGAAGAAATACGATCCGGTCGCGCGCAAGCACGTGTTGTACAAGGAAACGAAGCTCAAGTGAGCTTCCGGGCGGCGCCGGCCGGCGCCGCTTTCCGGGGTTGACGCCTGGGCCGCGGCCCGGCAGGCAAACGGCGCGGGCGGCGCCTAAGGCGCCCACAGGCGCCAGCCCAGGTCTAACCCAGATGATCCGCGACGGCGAGTCCATGCCGTCGCATCACGCGCCACACCGCGAACAGTCCCCAGGCCGCGAGGCCGAGTCCGATCACCGCGACCGCGTCGCCGAGCAGGCGCGCCAGGCTCGATGTCGTCGTCGCGCGTCGGCGTTCCAGTGCCAGCGACACACCGGCGGTCGCGTGACCGTTGGCCGCGACGTCCAGCGCCCGCAACACCGTCGAGCGGTACTGCGGCAACGTACTCGACGCCCAGTAGCCGGGATTGTCGTCGTGGATGCCGTAGAACCACGCGTCGGCCAGGTCGAGCAGCGGACCGGCCTGCTGCACGAGTGCCTGCCGGTCGCCGGCATACAACGCAAGCTGCGCGCGGACGTAGCGGTTGGCGTCCTCCGGCACGGAATGGGCGTTCAGGATCGCTTCGGCTTCACCGAACCGTCCGCCGTACACGTCGCGGGTCAGTTGACTCGGGATCACGAAGATCGGCGAGCGCACCGGCGGACAGGTGGCGATGTCGGCGATCGCGACCACGACCGCGGCCACGATCGCGAGCTGGGCCTGCGTGCGCCGCAGGCGGCCGGTCGACATGCCCCAGATGCCGGTGAACGCCATGCCGAGCGCGAGCCACGACAGCCCCGGCGAGCCGGCGGCCGCGCGCAACGCGGGCGGCACGTGCAACGGCGGCAGTTCGCGGCCGGCGAACACCGCGAGCAGTTCGTCGAGGCGGACCAGCATGTCGCCGGCGGCCAGCAGTGCACCGATCCCGGCCGCGAGCGCGAGCCAGCCGACGATGACGATACGGATGCGCAGGCCGGCGGCCTGCTCGTCGTGATCACCCTGCTGGCTCCAGAAGCGGATCATCGCGTGTGCCGGAACAGGTCGCTCGGTGGTGGCGTGCCGCCGCTCAGGCGCCGCCCAGCTGGCGCGCCATCGACTGGCGCAGCGTCAGCAGCTGCTGGCCGGCGGTGGCGCGGCTGCGCGCGCCTTCCTTGTTGATCGTGATCACTTCCTGCACGGTGCTCATCAGCGTGTCGTGCACCTCGCGCAGCGTCTCGACGTCGATCACGAGGCGCTGGTTCGCCTTCGCGGTCGAGATCGTGTTGTCCTTCAGCAGGCGGGCGTTCTCGCGCAGGAACTCGTTGGTCGCGTCGTCGATCGAGTTGGCCAGGTCGACCGCGTTCTTCTGTTCGTTCAACGACAGCGCCAGCATGAACTGACGCTTCCACGACGGCACGGTCAGTTCCTTGATCGTGTGGAACTTCTCGATCAGCATCCGGTTGTTGGCCTGGACCATCCGGATCATCGGCAGCTGCTGCAGCGAGGCGTGCTGCAGCACCCGCAGGTCGGCGATCCGTTTCTCGAGCGCGGCCACGGCGGCGGCGGTGTCCTGGCGCTCCTGGGCCTTGAACGCGTCGTCGCCCGCCGCGGACGGCCGCGCGGCGCGCTGCTTGAGCGCCTTGAGCACCTTCTCGCCGGCGGCGATGTGCACGCCGAGCAGCGCATGCTCCTCGCGCACCGATTCGAAAGACGCCTCGAGGCCGTCGTTGCGCTCGGCGAGGCCCGACTGCATCGTCTCGACCTCGTCGAGCAGCACGTCGATCTGGCTCTTGACGTCCTGGAACTTGCGCATGAACTCGCTGCCGTTCAGGCGCAGCTTGTCGATCCACGGCCCGATCAGCGGGATCTTCGAGCGGCGATCCGACAGCGCGTGCAGGTTCAGCGACTGCGCCGCGGTGACGATCTGGCCGAGCTTCGTGCCGATCAGGTCGAGATCCGATGCCCGCACCTGCTCGAGCACGTTGTCGGCGTGTGCCGCGGTGTGCTGGCCGAGCTCGCGGCCGAACGCGTGGATCTTCTCCAGGTTGCCGTCGGCGAGCCGGGCGGCGAGAGCATCGGCCTGTTCGTTCTGCGCGGCGGTGAGCGCGGTGCCCAGTGCCGGACCGAGGCCGGCGAGGCCGGCGCCGTCGACCGGCAGCGTCGGCGATTCGGCCTGTGGTGCGACGGCGAGTGGCGTCGGCGCGGTGCGTTGCTTGGCGGTCGTGTCCATCGGGGTCTATCCCTGGTGAAAGTCGAGAGGGCGGTCGGCCGCCGCATCGGCGCCGACCCGTTCGGAGAACAGTTCGAAGCCCATCCGCTGGTACCAGATCGGCATCAGCAGCAGGCGGATCTCTTCGAAACGATCGACGACGGTCTCGGCGTGGCGGGCCGCGACGTCGTATTGCGCACGCGTGAGCTGCAGCGCGGTGGCGATCGATTCGAGGTTGGCCGCGCGTCGTGCGAAACGGTCCCAGTGATCGGGCGCCACCGGCAGCGCCTTGCGCAGCCGCGCGCCGGCGGGTGACAGGATCGTCCGTGCGGCCTGCAGGTCGATCTCGAGCGCGGCGAGTTCACCGTCCATCGTGGCCGCCTCCCGGCGCAGCCCCTCGACCAGGTCGCGGGCGGTGCCGCGCTCCTCGGTGCCGACGGCGGCGAGCGCCTCGATCTCGGCGCAGATGTTGGCGAAGCGAACGTCGCGCTCGAGCGATTCACCGACGAACCAGCGCCACCACTTCTGGCCGGGGCCGGGATCGCGGAACCGGCCGATCAGCGGTATCAGCGCGACGTTGACGTCGGTCAGCCGGCGGGCGCTCGCGCTGAGTGCGTCGAGTGCCTTGAGTGTCTGCGCACCCGGCCGCGCGCTGGCGCCGAGTGCGTCGATCGATCGCACCGGATCGGCGAGCAGCACTCGGATCCGCGCCTGGACCGCCGCGCTCACGTGCCCTCCCGGATCTTCATGCCGGGCCGGATGCCGGCGAATGGTTCGTCGATCACCGCGGCCTTCGCCTTCAGCAGGCTGCTGCCGCCCGGGCTGGCGGCGAACTGGAGCACGCCGCTGCGCTGCATGTCGGTCAGCAGCCGCCAGTGTTCCGGTGCAACCGCCGGCGTGCGCGGGTTCGGCTGCTCGACGACGATCGCGTCGTTGCCGCGGTAGGCGATCAGGCGGACCCGCACCGGGATCGCGAAGTCGTCGATCCGCAGCCAGACGGTGGCGACCGTGGCGTCGGTCTCGCCGGGCGCTGCGTGCAGCCCGGCGAGGACGCTGCGCGGCACGAGCATCGGCATGCGGCCGGCGGCACCGAAGCGGCGATCGACCTCGAGGGTGACCTGGGTCGGCAGCACCTGGCCCTGGCCTGCGGCCCGCGTGCGCTGCATCAGCCACCAGCTGAAGTTCTGGTCCTGCGACTCCTCACGCTCGAGGGTCAGCCGGCTGGTGCGCAGCTGCGGGTCGACCGCCTTCACCTGCCAGACGACCGGCGCCAGGTCGTGGCGGCCATCCTTGATCGCCCACTGGTTCACCGTCACCCGGTCACCCACCGCGATCAGGCGCATCTCGGCCGTGGCCACGTCGGCCTGGATCGTCCGGGGCACGGGCTGGAACTCGAACGCGAAGAACTCCGCGCGTTGGCGCTGCTCGAACGCGGCCTTGCGCGACAGGCCGCGCTCGCGGGCGAACCAGGCCTCGATCGTCATCGGGCCACGCTCGAAGTCGACCGGCAGCAGCGCACGGATGAAGCCGTCGTCGGGCACGTCGATCCAGTCGACGTGGTAACCCCCGGCATTGGTCGCGTAGCGGATGCCCAGCTTCGGCTCGGCGGCGTCCGGATCACGGGCCATCGCGACCCATTCGGTGGCCGAATCCGCCTGCATCGAGGTCGAGAACTCGATCCCCGGCGGGATCGGCAGCTTGATTGGCGATGGCAGCACCAGGGTCACCGGCACCCCTGCCAACGGCGAGGGCCGGGGCCTGACGGTGACGACCGTGCAGGAGGCGCCCCGGCACGCGTCGAGATCCGCCGGAACCGTGGCGGCCCGGAATCCGCCCATGTCGCCTCGACCTGCCAGATTGTCAGGGCTGAGCACCGGCAGCGCAACCCAGGCGAGCACGACCAGCAGCAGCACACGGAGGACGAGCCCCGGCAGCGACCGGGCACCCGCCGTCTCGCCCGGCGGCATGCCGCGGGTGTCCTGGGCCGAACTGTCGTCGGTCGTCGATCGGTTCCGGTTCATCAGATCGAGTGTCGCCCGGCACTCCCGGCACTCTTGCGGGCGCGGGCGCTGACCACGCGCCGACAGGCTGCAGTGGCGAGGACGACGGGCGGAAACGGCGTCCACGGCAGCGTAGCGCCCGGGCCGCCCGCGTCAGGACGATGGACGCCCGACGGCGGGCCTGTGCCGCCAGCCGGACCCGATGTCGACATCGGGCACGAAATCAGGTGGGGGATCAGGCCAGGGAAAACCGACGCCCGGAGACGGACGACGGGAACGGACGACGATCAGTCCACGGGGACGACGGGGGGAAGGCCGGCCACGGGGAGCCGACATCACGGATCATGGCCGGCGCCCGGGAGGCGCGCCGGTCATCCGTCGACCAGGTCGCGACCCGGGGTCAGCCGGCGTAACAGCGCAGCCGCAGCGACATGTCCTGCAACGCACGCACGCCACTGCCCTCGGCGCGAACGCACCACTGCTGCAGCATCTGCACGAGTTGCTCGCGCGACAGGTTCGAACGTTCCCAGATCGCGGACAGCTCGGTGCGCATCTCGACCAGCTTGCGGATCCGGTCGCTGGCAGCGAACACTTCGGCGAGCTTGGCCTTGTGCTGCTCGGTCCACTTGGCGGCATCGACGACCAGCCAGCGTCGCGCCGATTCCAGCAGACGACCATCGGCCGGACGCAGCGCGGCCAGGCGCTGGCCCTCCTCGCGGCAGGCCCGCTTCAGGCTGTCGGCATACGCGGCCATCACGTCGTAACGGTGCGCGATCACGCCCTGCAGCGTCTCCAGATCGACCGCCGGCTTGGCGGCGACGAAACGCGGCTTCGGCGCGACCCGGCGCACGGTGGCCAGGCCGAGCATCGACAGGATCCGGATGTACATCCAGCCGATGTCGAACTCGTACCACTTCGATGACAGCTTCGCCGAGCTGGCGAACGCGTGGTGGTTGTTGTGAAGTTCCTCGCCGCCGATCAGGATGCCCCACGGCAGGATGTTGGTGCTGGCGTCCGGGCAGTCGAAGTTGCGATAACCCTTGGCGTGTCCGACCCCGTTGATGACACCCGCGGCGAAGATCGGGATCCACAGCATCTGCACGCCGAAGACCACCAGGCCGCTGACACCGAACAGCAGCAGGTCGATGACCAGCGTCAGGTACACACCCCAGGTCGAGTGGCGGGTGTACAGGTTGCGCTCGACCCAGTCGTCGGGCGCACCGTGGCCGTATTTCTCGATCTGGTCGGTATGCGCCGACGCTTCACGATACAACTCGGCGCCTTGCAGCAGCACGGTGCGCAGGCCCTTGACCTGCGGGCTGTGCGGGTCCTCCGCGGTCTCGCACTTCGCGTGGTGCTTGCGGTGGATCGCCGCCCACTCCTTGGTGACCATGCCGGTCGTCAGCCACAACCAGAAACGGAAGAAATGCGCGGGGACCGGATGCAACTCGAGCGCCCGATGCGCCTGGCAGCGGTGCAGGTAGATCGTCACGCCGGCGATGGTGATGTGGGTGGCGATCAGCGTGTAGATGGCGATCTGCCACCAGCGCAGGTCCAGCAGGCCGGCATCGAGGAACTGGAGAATCGATTGGATCAAGACGTACTCCGGAGAGCGGTGAACGCTCCCAAAAAAACGCACGAATGATGTTCGGGCAAAACCGCCGGGTCAGCGCAACAACAGGCTGACGAAGTGGACGGCGATCGACGGTCGGCAAGTGCCGGGCCGATACGATCCGCCCACCGAACACGATATCCGGGCAACCTTTCTATTTTATACAGGTGGCGAGGCAATTTCCGCGGGATGTCCTGCAAAGCCGACACCCGATGCTGCAAAACGCTGTGATATCTCCCGATGGACGGCGGTCCGGACCGCCTGGAGGTCGACACCGGCCGCGTCGAGCCAGAAACCGAGCTCGAAGCGGAACGCCTCCTTGTCGATGCTGACCAGATCCACGGTCGGCGGCGGGTCGACGAGCACCCTGGGATGGGTCGCGGCGGCTGCGAGCAGCGCATCGGTGGCCCGGACCAGGTCCGCACCCGGTGAAACCGGTATCGACAACGCGACCCGGACCCGTCCGATGGGCGACAGGTTGCGCACCGTCTGGCCGGTCAGGATCTCGTTCGGGATGATCGAATCGACACCGTCGGCGGACCGGACCACCGTATATCGCGTGCGGATCTCGTGGATGCGGCCGGTGATGTCGTTGATCCGGACCAGGTCGCCGATGCGCAGGCCGCGTTCGAGCAGCAGGATGAAGCCGCTCACGTAGTTGCTGGCGATGCGCTGCAGGCCCAGTCCGATGCCGACACCGAGCGCGCCGCCGAACACCGAGAGCGCGGTCAGGTCCAGCCCGATCAGCGACAACACGATCAGCAGCGCCACGACCAGCGTGAACGCCTGCAGCAGCCGCGCGAGCATCACACGCACGCCGATGTCGACACCGGTCATCCCGAGCAGGCGCGACTCGACCAGCCCGGCCGCCCAGAGTGCGACCAGCAACGTGATCAGCACCCAGAACGCCGAGTGGACGATCACCCAAAGGTTGGTCGACTGGCGGCCGAAGGTGATCGTGACCTCCTCGAACAGCGCGATCACGTCCGCGCCGTGCCCGCTGATGTAGAGCGCCACCGCGAGCCAGATCGCCACCGAGAGGAAACGTTCGAAGGCCCGCAGCCCGCGATTCGGCGACAGACGGCCGGCCACGTAGACGACCACCTGGACCAGCGCATAGGCCCCCAGCAGCGGCACGGCCAGCCGCAGCAGGTTCGAATGTCCCCAGCGGTTGAGCACCGGCAGCGCGATCAGCACCAGCGCCAGCGCCAGCGCGGGAAACATCAGCCGGGCGAGTGCCGCCTTGGCCAGCGCATCGCGGCCGCTGGCGGTCGACAGTGACACCACCTCGTCGTCGATCCCTTCGAGATGCCAGCGCCGGAGCAGCGCCCGCGAGCGCCACCAGGCGTACCCGAGGCACACGCCGAGCACGACCAGTTGCCAGACGATGTCGGCACGATGCAGGTCGCGCCACAGTTCGTGCAACATCGAATCCAGCGGCAGCGTGTTCTCCATGCGATTCGTCTTGTTCCGGTTCTTGCTGTCTTCCCGCGCCGCGATCAGGTCCCGGGTCGCGATTGTCGGGTGATCCCTCGGGTGATCCTCAGGTCCGGTCCGCGCGACGCCAGCGCACCGCGAAGAACGCATCGGTGTCATCGCGATCCGGGCGCAGCCGCAGCACCGGCGCGCTGGCGTCGATGGCCAGCCCCTGCGCCGCCAGCACCGAACCCGCGGGCTCGCGCGACCATTCCCCACCCTCGGCCTGCTGCCGCGACTCGAACGCCGCGGCGACCTCGTCATTCTCCTCGGCCAGCAGGCTGCAGGTCGCGTACACCAGGACCCCGCCCGGCCGTACCAGCTTCGACGCCGCGGCCAGTATCGACTGCTGCTTGACGACCAGTTCGGCGACGTCGTGTGCGGTCATGCGCCACTTCAGGTCGGGATTCCTGCGCAACGTGCCGGTGCCGCTGCACGGCGCATCGACGAGCACCGCATCGGCGCGGCCGGCCAGCCGCTCGAGCCTCGGGTCACCTTCGTGGTCGATCGCAAACGGCTGCACGTTGGTCGCCCCCGAACGCGCCAGCCGCGGCCGCATCCTGGCCAGCCGGACCGGGGAAGGGTCACACGCGTAGACCTGGCCGGTGCCGCGCATCAGGGCGGCCATCGCCAGCGTCTTGCCGCCGGCGCCGGCGCAGAAATCGACCACGCGCTGGCCGCGGCGCGGGGCGACCAGATGTGCGATCGCCTGGCTGCCGGCGTCCTGCACCTCGAACCAGCCGTCACGCCAGGCGGCGAGTGTGTCGAGCGCCGGCTTGCCGTCGACCCGGATCGCAGCCGGGGCGAGCGGATGCACATGGCACGTGATGCCGCCGGCCGTCAGCGCATCCATCACCGCGGCGCGGTCGGCATGCAGCAGATTGGCGCGCAGATCGAGCGGCGCGGATGCGAGCAGCGACTGGGCCAGTGGCGCCAGATCGTCGGGTTCGTACTGCGCGACCAGCCGCTCGTGCAACCAGTCGGGCAGGCTCAGGCGGATCGCCGCCGGCAATCCGTCGGTCGACAGTTCCGCGCGTCGCGCCGACAGATCGAGCAGACGCTGTTCGATCGGGCCGCTGCCGCTTTGTGCATGGTGGGCATAGAGACGGCGATGGCGCAGGACGTCGAACACCGACTCGGCGATCGCCGCCCGCTCGCGCCGGCCCAGCTGCGGGCAGTCGCGGAAGAACTGGCGCAGCAGCCGGTCGGCCGGTGCGTCGAATTGCAGGATCCGCGCCAGCGCCTGCGCCGCCGCACTGCGGCCGGACGGGGCCGCGGCGCGATTGCGTCGGGGCCGATCACGGGTCACCCGTCGGGACGTCGAGGAAGGCATCGGGGGGCCGCCCGCGCGAGACGCGGCCAGCGGCGCAAAGGGCCGATTCTAGTTCACCGCGACCGGGACCCCGTGGCCCGTGAACAGTTGCGACGCCGCCGACCGAGGCTCAGGCGCGAATGGTCCGATGCCGGATCGCAGCACTCGTCAGCGAGGTGCGCATCCGCGCCCGCACACTCGGCGGGGAGGCTCGCACGACGAGTTCAATGAACTCCTCGTTGCTGCCGGCATCACCGGCGGCCTCCTCGACGATCCACGACGCGAAGGAGCCGATCGATTCGGCGAGGATGCGCTCGGCACGGTCGACCAGCCGATCGTCGATCGGATCGTCGGCCTCGTCATCGTCGGCGAAAGGCAGCGTGATGCCGACGTCGGCCGGCGCGATCGGCGGCGCGGGGGCCTCCTCGCGCGGAACACGTCGCAACAGGAACGCCGAGGCGATCACACCCCCGGCACCGAAACGGACCGGTTCGAAGCGTTCGGCGGCCTGCGGCATGCCGAGCTGCAGCGAGGCATGCAGCTTGACCGTGATCGCCAGCCGGCCGGCTGTGATCGCTTCGACCAGGGCCTGGACGGTCTTGCGCGTCCGGACGGTGAAATCGGGCCGGGCACCCGGCTCGGCCCCGCTCAAGGTGCCGGTCGCGATGCCGCAGCGAAGGTCGGCGCCGTCGTTCGCCGCGGCGGCGATCAGCCGTTCACAGATCGCCAGCGCCGAGGCGAAATCCGGCAGGCAGGCCAGTCGCCGGCCGGGACCTGCGTCGAGCACCCAGCCGCCATGTGCGGGCACGGCGAGTTCGAACTCCCGCCAGCCGGTGTGTTCGAAGTCGGGGTCCGGCGCAGGCCCAACGGACTCGGCGAGTACGGCGAATGTCATCGGAATCGTGGTCCGGTGAGGGACGTGACGCACCGGCGCTCAACGCTACGCCGGCCGTGCGACGGCCCGAATACCGCAGTCTGGGGAGTCCCCCATGCACCACGCCATCGACGGACGATCGCCGGCCTTCGACGACGGACGGCCGGCCAGCCCTTCAGCGGCCGTCGTCGCCCGCGACCAACACCTGCTCGGGCCAGGGCGGCGCCGTCGCCGCACCTTCCCCGGCAGGCGCGAGCAGCGCGACCCGGCGCCCGTGCACGACCACCCGCCCCTCGACCAGCCAGCGCAGCACCGTCGGATACAACCGGTGCTCGGCCGCCAGTACCCGGGCTGCGAGCGACGCTTCATCGTCACCCTCCAGCACCGGTACCACGGCCTGCGCGATGATCGGTCCGGCATCGAGTTCGGCATCGACCAGGTGGACGGTCGCACCATGGACCTTCACCCCCGCCTCGAGCGCCCGGCGATGGGTGTGCAGCCCGGTGAATGCCGGCAGCAGCGACGGATGGATGTTGACGATGCGGCCGGCATAGCGGGACACGAAGCCGGCACCCAGCACCCGCATGAATCCGGCGAGCACGATCCAGTCGGGTGTGTGCACGTCGATCACCGCGGCCAGCGCGTCCTCGAAGGCGGATCGATCCGTGAAGCGGCCGGCCTCGACGATGTCGGTCGGCACACCCGCGGACGCGGCCCAGGCGAGGCCCGCGGCATCCGGCCGACTCGCGATGACGGCCACCACCCGGGCATCCCATCGCTCGTCGCGACAGGCATCGACGATCGCGGACATGTTGCTGCCGCGACCCGAAATCAGGATCAGCAATCGTTTCATCGGAGGCATCGCCGCGGGCATCGGCCGGCGCCAGGCAAGTGTAGCTCTTATAATTCGGGACTTTGTCGGAGTCTCCCGCCCATCGGTTCCGGCACCCCGGGCCTGTCCCCGGGGCGCAGTCCCGCCGGCCCGCCCGCATCGCCATGCAAGTCTTCCGTCGCCTGCCGCCGATCGAACAGCGCCTTCCCTGTGCGCTGACGATCGGCAATTTCGACGGCGTGCACCGGGGCCACCAGGCGGTGCTCGCCCGTCTCGCCGACGAGGCGCGGGCCCGCGGCCTGCCCTCCTGCGTGCTGACCTTCGAGCCGCATCCGCGGGAGTACTTCGCCGCGTTGGCGGGCAGGCCGGAAACCGCCCCGGCGCGGATCCTGACCGAGCGCGACAAGCAGCAGGCGCTGGCGGCCTGCCGCGTCGACCGGACCTGCATCGCCCACTTCAACGCGTCGCTCGCCTCGCTCGATCCCGAAGCCTTCGTGCGCGACGTGCTGGTCGCCGGGCTGCACGTCCGCTACCTGCTCGTCGGCGACGACTTCCGCTTCGGCGCGCGACGGCGTGGCGACTTCGCGCTGCTGTCCACGCTGGCGCCGGATCACGGTTTCGAGCTCGCGCAGATGCCGACGGTCAGCGACAACGGCCAGCGCGTGTCGAGTTCGGCGATCCGCGAGGCGCTGGCCGCCGGGGAGTTCGGACGGGTGAACACGCTGCTCGGCCGGCCGTACACGATCTCCGGCCACGTGATCCACGGTCGCAAGCTCGGCCGCACGCTCGGCTTTCCGACACTGAACCTGCGCATCCCGTTCGCACGGCCCGCGTTGTCGGGCATCTTCGTGGTCCGGGTGCACGGCCTGGCGAATACGCCGCTGCCCGGAGTCGCGAGCCTCGGCACGCGGCCGGCGATCGAGCGCGACGGCAGGCTGCTGCTCGAGGTGCACCTGTTCGACTTCGATCGCGAGGTCTACGGCGCGATCGTCGGCGTCGAATTCCTGCGCCGGCTGCGCGAGGAGCGGCACTACGACGACCTGGATGCGCTGCGCACCCAGATCGCGCTCGACACACGACAGGCGCGCGAGCACTTCGACTACCATCGGCCGTCATCCGAGGATTCCAATGGCCAGCAAGGCTGACCCCAAGAAGGACCGCGCCCGGTCCGGCCGCGAGGCCGGCGGTGCGGAACAGAGTGTGTACCGCGGCACGCTGAACATGCCGGAGACGCCGTTTCCGATGCGCGGCGACCTGGCCAGGCGCGAACCGCAGTGGGTCCGGGAATGGCAGGACAAGGGCATCTATCACCGGATCCGCGCCCACGTCGCGGGCCGTCCGCTGTGGCAGCTGCACGACGGCCCGCCGTTCGCCAACGGCGACATCCACCACGGGCATGCCGTCAACAAGATCCTGAAGGACCTGGTCGTCAAGAGCCGGCTGATGTCGGGGCTCGATGCGCGCTACGTGCCGGGCTGGGACTGCCACGGGATGCCGATCGAGATCCGGATCGAGAAGGAGTACGGCCGCAACCTGCCGCCGGCCGAGGTGCAATCGAAGTCGCGCGCCTATGCGACCGAGCAGATCGCGCGTCAGAAGGCGCAGTTCATTCGGCTGGGGGTGCTCGGCGACTGGGATCGGCCGTACCTGACGATGGCCCCGGGCAACGAGGCCGACGAGCTGCGTGCACTCGGCCGGATCATGCAGCGCGGCTTCGTGTATCGCGGCCTCAAGCCGGTCAACTGGTGCTTCGACTGCGGCTCGGCACTGGCCGAGGCCGAGGTCGAATACGCCGACCGGGTCGATCCGTCGGTCGATGTCGCTTTCCCGTTCGTCGACGCCGAAGCGCCGCGACTCGCGGCCGCGTTCGGGCTGCCGACGCTGCCGATCGCCCGCGGCTATGCGGTGATCTGGACCACGACGCCGTGGACGCTGCCGGCCAACCAGGCGCTGAACCTGCACCCGGAGTTCGAGTACGCGCTGGTGCGCGTCGACTGGCAGGGTGCCCCCGCCTTGCTGCTGCTCGCGCGCGAACGCGTCGAGGCCTGCCTGCAGAGCTGGGGCCTGGCCGGCGAGGTGATCGCCACCTGCCGCGGCCAGGCGCTGGAAACGGTGCGCTTCCGCCATCCGTTCGCCGACCGCGATTCGCCGGTGTACCTCGGCGACTACGTGACACTCGACACCGGCACCGGCATCGTCCACTCGGCGCCGGCCTACGGCGTCGAGGACTTCGTGTCGTGCAAGCGCTACGGCATGCAGGACGCGCAGATCCTGCAACTGGTGCTGGGCAACGGCCGCTTCGCCGATGACGTGGCGCACTTCGGCGGCCTGACGATCTGGGAGGCCAACCCGAGGATCGTCGATCTGCTTCGCGAACGCGGCATGCTGCTGCACACCGAGAGATATCCGCACAGCTACATGCACTGCTGGCGTCACAAGACGCCGATCATCTACCGGGCGTCGTCGCAGTGGTTCGCGTCGATGGACACACCGCCGATCGACGGCGGTCCGACGCTGCGCCAGACCGCGCTCGCCGGCATCGAGGCGACCGTCTTCTATCCGGCCTGGGGCCAGGCGCGGCTGCGCGGGATGATCGCCAACCGGCCGGACTGGACGTTGTCGCGACAGCGCCAGTGGGGCGTGCCGATGGCGTTCCTGATCGACCGCCGCAGCGGCGAGC
>CADEEH010000025.1:39306-45584 GCA_902826305.1 uncultured Burkholderiales bacterium | reverse complement strand
CCGGTTGGACAACGCGAAGAACGCGGCGATCGCACCGATGTCCCACGCGTCCTCGGCCTCGAAGCCCTGTTCGGCGAGGGCGGCGAAGTCCGCCTCGCCGAGCGCCGCCGAATCGACCGCGACCTTCATCGCAAAATCGAGCATCACCCGCTGGCGCGGCGTGATCCTCGCCTTGCGGTAGTTGGTCGCGAGCTGGTCGGCGATCAGCGCGTCCTTCGCGTAGATGCGCAGGATCGCGCCGTGGGCGACCACGCAGTACAGGCAGTCGTTGGCCGCGCTGGTGGCGACGACGATCATCTCCTTGTCGGCCTTGCTGAGCGCGTTCTCGCGCAGCATCAGCGCATCGTGATAGGCGAAGAACGCGCGGAACTCGTCGGGCCGGCGGGCGAGCTTGAGGAACACGTTGGGCACGAAGCCGGATTTCTCCTGCACCACCAGGATCTTGTCGCGCACGTCGGCCGGCAGGCCATCGAGCGCGGGGATCGGATACCGGTCGGTGCCGGCGATGCTCGTTGCCTTGCGGTTCATCGGCTCTCTCCCAGGTAGGCGGTCACGCCCTGGATCGCACGCACACGATCCGATCGCAGCGCCTCGTCGAGCAGCTCCCGGTTGCGGCTCGCCCGCTCGCGATCGTTCTCCGGATGCCACAGGTGCAGCACGCCGGTGGCGAGCCGGCCGCTCTTGAGCTTGACGCCGCTTCGGATCAGGCGCACCGCGAAGTCCGAATCCTCGAAGCCCCATCCGTCGAAACGCTCGTCGAAGCCGTTGACGCGCAGGAAATCGGAACGCCAGACGGCGAGGTTGCAGGTGCGCGCGAGTTTCCAGTCGTCGGGACTGCGACGGCGCCAGCCGGCGTCACCCATCCGCGCCAGCGGCAGCAGCCGGTTGACCTGCCCGTCGAACCGGTGCGCCAGCCACTGGCGGGCGGTCCACTGCAAGGGATCCGCGTGGCCGGCCTCCACCGCCTCGCTCAACTCGCGCGACAGCAGCACCCGGTTGCCGGCGACGAACCAGCCTTTCTCGGCCAGCAGCACGTGGGTGCCGACGAAATCGGGCAGCGCGAGGCAGTCGCCGTCGAGGAAGACCAGCAGGTCTCCCTCGGCACCGGCACAGGCCCGGTTGCGGGCCATGCCGGCACGGAAGCCCTGGTCGGCCTGCCAGACGTGGCGCAGGGCCAGACCCTGTGCGCGCCAGCGCTCGATGATCGCAGCGGTGTCCGCGGTCGATCCGTCGTCGGCGACGATCGTCTCCTCGGGGCGGCGCTGCTGCGCGGCCACGCTCGCCAGCACCCGGTCGAGAGCCCGCGGCCGGTTGTAGGTGGTGATGATCAGGCTGACTTCGGGCTGCGACATGGACGGCGATGCGTGCTGCGGATGATGCGGTAAGCTGCGGGCCTGCTCAAGAGACGGCCCAGGGTCGATCGATGAGAATAAGCGGTTTCACCTTCATCCGAAACGGCACGCTGCTGGGTTATCCGTACCTGGAATCGCTGGCCTCGATCCTGCCGCTGGTCGACGAGATGGTGGTCAACGTCGGCACCGGCCAGGACGACACCGCCGAACGGATCGAGGCACTGGCGGCGCCCAAGATCCGGATCGTGCGCAGCGAATGGAACGAGCGCATGGGCGAACGCGGCTTCGTCTACGCACAGCAGAAAATGATCGCACAGTACAACTGCGGCGGCGACTGGGCGTTCTACCTCGAAGGCGACGAGGTGCTGCACGAGGCCGACCTGCCGAAGATCCGGGCGGCGATGGAACAGCACCGGGACAATCCGGCGGTCGAGGCGCTGGCGTTCGACTTCCTGCATTTCTACGGTGTGCCCGGGCAGCTCGCGGTCAGTCCGGCCTGGTACCGGCGGGAAGTCAGGGTGATCCGCAACACGCTGCGCACGTTCGCTCCGGATGGACTGTTCTGGATGGTCATGGACCGCCACCGCAAGGGACGATATCCGCGCGCGGCGATGACCGGGGCGAGAATCTACCATTACGGCCATGTCCGCAGCATCGAGGCGATGCGTCGCAAACACGAGCTGGTCAGCCGCTACTGGAATCATCCGCCGCCGGCCTTCCCGGACTACGGCGACATCGATCCGCAGGCGCTTGCACCGTTCGAGGGCACCCATCCGGCGGTGATGGCCGGCTGGCTCGCCGACCAGGCCGAGACCGAGTTCCGGATCAATCCGGGCTACCGGCTGAGCCGTCGCGAGCGCAAGCATCGGCTCGCGATGAAACTGGAACGGTGGTTCGGCTGGGATCTGTCCAAGAAACATTTCAAGCCGGTTGCCGGCTGAAGTCCTGGACGCCGTCGGCGAACGTCGGCGCGGCGGCCACCGTGCGCAGCGCCCGGTCGACCTCGGCCATCGGTATCTGCCGCACGTCGCTGTCGCAGGACTGCGGCACTTCGGGTGCCTCGAGCACCAGTACCAGCCGGCTGTCCGGGCGCCACCGGGACAGGTTCTCGCGATCGTAGGTGAAGAAGACGATCTGCGGCACCCGGCGCGCGGCCGCGATGTGTGTCAGCGCGGTGTCCGGTGACAGCAGCAGGTTGAGCCGTTCGATGACCGCGGTGGATTCGTAGATGTCGGCGACTTCGACCGGCCGGAACGCGGTCCCCTGCCCCGACAGACCCCAGCGCGCGAAGCGCGCGGACTGGTATCGCGGCACGATCATCACGACCGAGGCGCCCGGCATCCGCTGGCGGACCTGGGCGATCAGCTGCGACAGGTAACTGGCGTCGAAGCTGCGCGAGGGCACCGATCCGAACGGATTGATGCCCACCAGCGGCAGGCCGAGCCCGTCGAGCGCGCGCTGCGCGGTCGACGCGGCGGTGATCGGGGTCGGCCAATCCGGCATCATGTCCGGGCGGGCCACGCCCAGCGCCTCGAGCAGGCTGCGCAGCGCATGGGTCGTGTTGCGGCCGCGGGCGACGATCGGCACCGTGTTCAGCTGCAGCGCGTGGCGGGCATCGAGCGCGTTGAACGAGGCGCCGATCATCCGCGTGGTGAAGATGTCCGACGGCCGCAGTATCTCGGACAGGTCGACGAACGCATCGAAGCGACCGCGGGCGCGCGCGACCAGCCGCATCGCCGACCACCAGCTTCGCGGCGTCGCGACGATCGTCTCGTCGACCCGCGCATGGTTGCGGGCCAGGAACGCGGTCGACGGTGCGCTGATCACGGCGATGCGGGCCTCCGGATACTGTCGCTTCAGTTCCCGGAAGCAGGCGCTGGCGACCACGAAGTCGCCGATCTTGCCTTCGCGCAGCGCGAACACCACCGAGCACGGCACCACCGGCGGATCGGCCGGCCGGCGATCGAGGCAGGTGATCGCGACCCGCAGCCGGACATCGCGCAGCGACAGCCGCAGAGCGCGCTGGCCCTCGGTGATCCGCTCACGCATCCGGAATCGCCTCCGCAGCGGCGGGATCGTGTTCGCTCGCGACTCGGCGCGGGGTGATCGACAGCGCGGCCAGCAGCCAGAAGGCCGTGGCGGGCGCGTGGACCATGTAGTCGTCAGTCGTGTTCTTCAACAGCATCGCGATCACCATCCCGATGCCGGCCGCGCCGAGCCCGGCCACGGGGAGACTCGCCGACCGCGCGAGCCGCCACCCCTGCCGCAACCACACCGCGAGCACGGTGACGGTCAGCCCCAGACCGACGATCCCGGTCTGCAGCAGCACGTCGAAGAGGTAATTGTGGGCATGACTGTCCGCGAAATCATCAATTGCCTTGATCTCCCGTCGGCCAATCAGGCCGAAGGCCGCCGCCGGCGTGTCGCGGCCGAAACCGGCACCGGCGAACCAGACCGAGGGCAGATGGGACGCGTACAGGCGCCAGATCGGCAAGCGCGGATCGCGGGCGATCACCTCGGCCGCGGAGTCGTCCGGCGACAGGCCACGGGTGGTCTGGACCTTGATCCGGGTCACGTGGACCGCAAACGCCGAGAAGACCACGGCGAAGGCCAGCAGCGCGGCGCCGGCGCGAAGCCGGCCGCGACGCACACTCGGCGACATCGGCCGGTCGCGGGATCGGATGCGCAGGAAGACCCAGACCAGCGCGATCGTCAGCACCGGCAGGGTCAGCAGGCTGGCGCGATTGCGCGCGACCGCGAAGGTCACCACGAGCCCCACGACACCGGCCCCTTGCAGCAGGCGCCACCCGATACGCCGTTCATGCACCGCATACCAGAGTCCGAAGGGCAGCAGGAGAGTCGCCAGCGCCGCCGCGTAACCGACGCCGAGGTAGGCCCAGGGCATCGTCACCAGCAGGCCGTGTTTCGGGACCAGGGGCACGGCCGGCAGCATGCCGCGCACCGCCTCGACAGCGTACAACGACAGGCCGCCCAAAGCCATCGAGGACAGCGGAACTGCAACACGAAGCGCCCGATCCGGGTCGAACGCCCCGGCCGCGACCAGCGCGGACCCGGCGAGATAGGCAAGCACCGGGACGAGCAGGTCCGGGCGCCAGTCGCTGAACGATTCGCGCGCATCCGGCGACCACAGGCAGGTCGCCAGCGACCAGGCGGCCAGCCCGAGCGCAACAGCCGCCGCCGGGATCCGCTGCCGCACGCCGTAGCCGCCGGCGGCCACGGCCAGTCCGATCAGCGCCGCGAGCAGGAAGTAGCGCGAGGTCGCCGAACCATGCAGCGGGAAGGAGACGATCAGGGCGACGACGGTGAACGCGGCAGCGGGAGCGATCCAGCCGGCCGGCGGCGGGAGGCTCACGTGCCGGTGTCCTCGATCGCGTACTGGATCCGGTACAGGCGGGAATAGGCGCCCTGCGCGGCGATCAGCCCGGCATGTGGCCCCTGTTCGATGATCCGGCCGCCGTCGAGCACGACGATCCGGTCGGCCTTCTCGATCGTCGACAGCCGGTGTGCGATCACCACCGTCGTGCGGCCGGTGATCGTCCGCTCGAGTGCCCACTGGACCTCGCGCTCGGTCTCCGAATCCAGCGCCGAGGTGGCCTCGTCGAGCAGCAGGATCGGCGCGTTCTTCAGCAGCGCACGTGCGATCGCCAGGCGCTGGCGCTGGCCGCCGGACAGCTTGGTGCCCCGCTCGCCGATCATCGCGTCGAGCTGCGCGGGCAGGCTGCGCACGAAGTCCGCCAGTGCGGCGTCGGCCAGCGCCGCCCAGACCCGGTCGTCGGCCACCTCGCCGGCCAGGCCGAAGGCGACATTCGCGCGCACCGTGTCGTTGAACAGCACGATGTCCTGGCTGACCAGCGCGATCTGGTCGCGCAGGCTGGCCAGCGACAGCGACTCGATCGGGATGCCGTCGATCAGCACGCGGCCCGCGGTGGGCGAAACGAAACGCGGTATCAGGTTGACCATCGTGGTCTTGCCGGCGCCGGATCCGCCGACCAGCGCGACCACCTCACCCGGCCGGATCGCCAGGTCGATGTCGGCGAGCGAATCGCGCTCGGCGCCCGGATACCGGAACGACACCCGTTCGAACGTGATCGCCCCCTGGGCCCGCTCGATGCGCCGGCGGCCCTCGTCGGGCTCGGCCACGCGGTCGATCAGCTCGAACACGCTGTCGGCCGCGGCGAGCCCGCGCTGCAGCGTCGTGTTGACGTCGGCGAGGTGCTTGAGCGGTGCCAGCAGCATCAGCATCGCGGTGATGAACGAGACGAAACCGCCGACCGTCGTCTGGTTCTGCATCGCCTGCATCATGCCGATCGTGACCACGATCGCGACCGCCACCGCCGCGCACAGCTGCGTCATCGGCACCGTCGCGCTGGAGGCGATCGTGATCCGCATCGCGAAGCCGCGCAGCCGTTCGATCGTCCTGGCGAACAGGGCCGCCTCGCGTTCGTACGCGCCGAACACCTTGATGACCTTGTAGCCGTGCACGGCTTCCTCGACCACCCGGGTCAGCTCGCCGGTGTGCTCGAGGTTCTGCCGGTTGAGCTTGCGCATGCGCGCGCTGGAGAACGACAGCACCCACGCCATCACCGGCACCAGCGCGACCGCGACCAGCGTCAGCTTCCAGTTCAGGTAGAACAGCCAGCCGAGCAGGCCGACGACGACCAGCGTGTCGCGGACGACGATGGTCACGATGCGGGTGGCCGCCTCGGTGACGTTGTTGACCTCGAAGACGATCTTGGAGATCAGCAGGCCCGAGGCCTCGCGCTCGAAGTCCGCGGCCGACAGCCGCAGCATGTGCGCGAACATCTCGCGCCGGATGTCGAGCAGCACCTTGTTGCCGACCCAGGCCATCGCGTAGCTGCTGCTGAAGGTGGCGATGCCGCGCACGACGAAGATCGCGATGATCGC
>CADEEH010000025.1:0-39206 GCA_902826305.1 uncultured Burkholderiales bacterium | reverse complement strand
CGATGATCGCGACGACGAACCCCTTGAAGTAGGGGCGCGTGTAGCGCATCAGGCGCCGGTACAGGGCGATGCTCTGGGTCAACGCCCGGCGCTCCGTCGGCGATACATCCGTCCCGCCTCGTCCATCACTTCAGTACTCCATCGCGGGTCGGGTCCGCAACCGGTCCTCGATGACCTGGAGCAGCTCGTCGTCGGGGCGCACCCGCCAGTCCTCGCCGAGTTCGATCGCGCAGCGCCCGCCGAGATTGTCGTATTCGACAACGACCGGGACCGCGGGCGGCATCTGGGCGGCCCCGGCGCCGCCGGCCCGCAACCGGAACGGCTCGATCGAAGTGCGCAGCGCGCGGCCGTCGGCATTGCCGTTCAGCCGGATCACCAGCCGCTTGCCGAACTGGCAACGGGCATCGACCAGGCCGAGCAGCTTGTCGGCGACCACACGCTGCCCGCCGGTGTAGTCGTCGCGGCTGACCTTGGCCTGCACCGCGAGCAGTTCGTCGTCGCGGATCAGGCTGCGGCTGCGTTCGTAGATCTCGTTGAACACCGAAACGTCGATCGCCGCGCTGCCGTCGTCGAGGGTGACGAACACCATCTTGCCGCGGCGGGTCATCTGCGTGCGCTGCGCGGCGACGATGCCGGCGATCCACACCGGCTGCGGTCCCGGCTGCAGGTCCGCCAGCCGCGTCCGCGCGAACCGCCGCACCTCGTCGTGCAGGCCGTCGAAGAGGTGACCGGTCAGGAAGAAGCCGAGGGCCGCCTTCTCCTGCTGCAGCCGCTGCCGCTCGGTCCACTCGGTGGTCGTCACCCAGGGCAGGGCGTCGCGCAGATCGGCCCCGCCGTCGCCACCGCCGAACAGACTGTGCTGGTTGATGCTCGCCAGCGCCGCATCGGCCGCCTCGATCGCCTTGCCCACGGATGCCAGCAGCTTGGCGCGATCGGGGTCGAGCGGATCGAACGCACCCGCGCGCACCATCGCCTCGATCGCACGCCGGTTCACCAGCCGCCGGTCGATCCGGGCGCAGAAGTCGAACAGATCGGTGAACGGCTTGTCACGCCGCGCCTCGATCAGGTTGACGACCGCGGCCTCGCCGGTGCCCTTGACCGCACCCAGCCCGTAGCGGATCGCACGCGGCGATCCGCCGCTCATCACCGGCTCGAAACGGTGCGCCGACCGGTTGATGTCCGGCGGCAGCACCTCGACGTCGTTGTTCTGCCTTGCATCGGCCACCAGCATCTGCACCTTGTCGGTGTCGTCCATGTCCGACGACAGCGTCGCCGCGATGAACTCGGCCGGATAGTGTGCCTTCAGCCAGGCGGTCTGGTAGGTGATCACCGCGTAGGCGGCCGTGTGCGACTTGTTGAACCCGTATTCGGCGAACATCGCCATCAGGTCGAACAGCTTGTTGGCCAGGTCCTCGCGGTAGCCCTTGGCCTTGGCGCCCTCGACGAAGAGCCCGCGGTGCTGCGCCATCTCCTCGGGTTTCTTCTTGCCCATCGCCCGGCGCAGCAGGTCGGCTCCGCCCAACGTGTAGCCGCCGATGATCTGCGCGATCTGCATCACCTGTTCCTGGTAGACGATGACGCCGTAGGTCGGCTCGAGCGTCGCCTTCAGGTCCGGGTGGAAGTAGTCGATCTTCTGCTGGCCCTTCTTGCGCAGGATGAAGTCCTCGACCATCCCCGAACCCAGCGGCCCGGGCCGGTACAGCGCCAGCACCGCGATGATGTCCTCGAAGCGGTCGGGCTGAAGCTTCTTGAGCAGCTTCTTCATCCCGTCGCTTTCCACCTGGAAGATCGCGTTGGTGTTTGCGTCCTTGAGCACCTGGTACGCCTTGGGGTCGTCGAACTCGAGTCGCGACAGGTCCAGCCGCAGGTCCGGGTGCCGGGCGTTGATGTACTCGACCGCGGTCTGGATGATCGTCAGGTTGCGCAGGCCGAGGAAATCGAACTTGACCAGGCCGACCGCCTCGACGTCGTCCTTGTCGAACTGGCTGACCACGGCGTCGGTGCCCGGTGCCTTGTACAGCGGGCAGAAATCGGTCAGCCGTCCCGGCGCGATCAGCACGCCGCCGGCATGCATGCCGACGTTGCGGGTCAGGTCCTCCAGCGGCCCGGCCAGCGCCAGCAGGTCGCGCACCTCGTCCTCGGCCTTCTCGCGTTCGGCCAGCAGCGGCTCGGCCTTGCGCGCCTCGACCAGCGACATCGGCCGGTTCTGCACCAGCGGGATCAGCTTGGAGAGCTGGTCGCAGAAGTTGTAGCCCATGTCGAGCACCCGGCCGGCGTCGCGGATCACCGCCTTGGAGGCCATCGTGCCGAAGGTGACGATCTGGGAGACCGCCGCGGCGCCGTACTTCGCGCGCACGTATTCGATGACCTTGTAGCGGTTGTCCTGGCAGAAGTCGATGTCGAAGTCCGGCATCGACACCCGTTCCGGGTTCAGGAAACGCTCGAACAGCAGCGCGTAGGGAATCGGATCCAGGTCGGTGATGCCGAGCGCGAAGGCGACCAGCGACCCGGCCCCCGAGCCGCGCCCCGGCCCCACCGGCACGCCGTTGGCCTTGGCCCAGTTGATGAAGTCCGCGACGATCAGGAAATAACCGGCGAAACCCATCTGGACGATCATGTCGCATTCGTAGCGCAACCGGGCGAGGTACTCCTCGTCGCGGGTGCGTCGCTGATCGGGATCCGGGAACAGCTTGTCCATCCGCCGCGACAGTCCGGCGACGGACAGTTCGCGCAGGTACTGCTCGATGGTCAGGCCCGCCGGCGTCGGGAAGTCCGGCAACCGCGCCTTGCCCAGCGTCATCTCGAGGCTGCAGCGGCGCGCGATCTCCACGCTGTTGGCCAGCGCCGACGGCAGGTCCGCGAACAGCGCCTGCATCTCGCGCCGGCTCTTGAAGTACTGGTCCGGCGAGTACCTTCGCTGGCGCCTGGGGTTGGTCAGGATCTCGCCCTCGGCGATGCAGACCCGGGCCTCGTGGGCACGAAACTCGTCGGCGGCGACGAACTGCACCGGGTGCGTCGCGACCAGCGGCAGGCCGAGCCGCTGCGCCAGGTGCGCGGTCTGGCGCACCGCGCGTTCACACTCCGCCGACCCGGTCCGCTGGACTTCGAGATAGTAGCCATGCGGCAGCCGCCGAGCCCAGGCGCGGGCGAGTTCCTCGGCGAGTTCCGGCCGCCCGGCCGCGAGCGCCTGCCCGACGTCGCCGTCGTGGGCGCCGGACAACACGATCAGCCCGGCGTTGGGTGCGCCCTCCCCGGCGGCCGCCTGCGGGTCGGCGGTGGCGTCGACCTGGTCGAACCAGTCGCGGGCGATCTCGCCGCGACCGCGGTGTTCGTTCTCGAGCCACGCGCGCGACAGCAGTTCACACAGGCGCCGGTAGCCGGCCGCATTGCGAACGAGCAGCAGGACCCGGAACGGCCGGTCGCGATCGGCCTCGTTGCTGATCCATGTGTCGCAACCCAGGATCGGCTTCAGACCCTTGGCGCGTGCCGCCTTGTAGAACTTGATCCAACCGAACACGTTGGCCAGATCGGTGATCGCCACGGCGGGCTGGCGATCACCGAGCGCGGCCGCGACCAGATCGTCGATGCGAACGATCGAATCGCTGATCGAGTATTCGGAATGGACGCGCAGGTGGACGAAGTCCGGTTCGAGCATGTTGGTCTGGAACCTATCCCAAAACTGCCGCGCGTCCCGATGGGCGCGCTCCGGTGCCCGGCGTACCGCCCGCACGCTTCGTGCGTCGGGCACGCGATTCGAGGCCTGCTCGCCACGTCTCGAGACGGATTCCGGCCGTCCGGTCGCCGGCGGGCCGGGAATACGAGGTATTCGAGGGACGGCAACACCGGACCTGTCTCGGAACGGGAATTCTACCGCCGATATAATCCGGCGCTTCGCTCACGAGCACGCCAGCCTGTCGCCGGCGCTGGGGCGTGACCATGCGCGGACGAATCGCACCCGTGGACGAGCAGCCAGCGACCAGTCGCATTCCCGTTGCCGAGGACCCGCGACCTGCCCGCCGCGCCCATCGCAACGCGATCGCGCTGCTCGCGTTCTGCGCGCTGTGCTGGAGCATCGCCGGCGTCGCCACCCGGCATCTGGAACACGCGGCGAGTTTCGAGGTCACGTTCTGGCGCAGCCTGTTCTGCGCGCTCGGGGTGATCGCCGCGCTCGCGATCGTCGAACGCGGACCGGCGTGGCGACCGGTGGTGGCGATGGGCTGGCCCGGCCTGATGTCCGGCGCGATGTGGGCCGTGATGTTCACCTGCTTCATGGTCGCATTGACGATGACCAGCACCGCCAACACGCTGCTGGTGATGAGTGTCGCGCCGTTGCTGGCCGCACTGCTGGCGCGTCTGGTGCTGGGCACGCCCATCCTGCCGCGAACCTGGATCGCGATCGCGGCCGCCGGCGTCGGCATCTGGTGGATGGTCCGCGGTGGTGTCAGCGCCCAGGGCCTCGGCGGCATGGCGATCGCCGCGGCCGTGCCGGTCGCTTCGGCGGCCAACACCGTGATGCTGAAGAAGATGCACACACGCGTCGACCTGGCGCCGGCGGTGCTGATCGGTGCGCTGCTGTCGTGTGCGGTGACCCTGCCGCTGTCCTGGCCGCCGACCGGCACCGCGCGCGACCTGGCGATCCTGGCGCTGCTCGGCGTGGTCCAGCTCGCGATCCCCTGCATGCTGATGGTCCGCGCGGTGCGCCACCTGGCGCCACACGAGGTGGCGCTGATCGCGCTGCTGGAAGTGGTGCTCGGGCCGATCTGGTCGTGGCTCGGGGCCGGCGAGCCGATTTCCAGGGCCACGGTCCAGGGCGGCCTGATCGTCGTCGCCGCGCTGGTGGGCAACGAACTGCTGGGCCGCTCGCAACGCGGGTTCGTGCCGCCGACACGCTGAGCGCTTCGGCCTGCTGCGCGGGCTTGTGCTGCGCCGGGTGCCTGGCCCCAGCAGACACTGCCGGGTCGTCGAGTGCCAAGTTGTTCCTGTGCACGAGCCATGGCGCCATGGTCGAATCGATCCGTCACAACCGGGCGGAAATCGTGGCGTGGCCAGTTCCCGAGGCACGCAACCGCTCCCGGGCCAGGGGAAAGAGAAAACATGGGCGCCATCGATTTCGACGAGCTCGTTGCCGCGCTCTATCAGGCAGCCGCCGGCAAGATCCGCTGGCGCGCCGCGCTCGATCCGCTGGCCGCCGCACTCGGCTGCTGGACCGTCTACCTGACCGGCATCGACCGCCCCGGCGGCTCGATCGCGTTCCTGCACCAGGGCGGACCGGCGCCCCCGCAGGCACTGCTGGCCTACCTGAACGGTTACCACTCGCTCGATCCGGGGCTGGCGCTGCTGCGCGCGAAGCCCGCCGGCAAGTGGCTGCACTATCACGAGTACTTCGACGACGGCTTCGTCGCCGGCAACCGCTTCTACCAGGAGTTCCTGCTGCCGTTCGGCGCACGTCATCTGTCCGGCGTCAAGGTCTTCGAATCGTCGGGCAAGATCGTGCACTTCCTCGCCGTGCGCGGCCTCGACGCGCCGGTGTGGAGCGACGCCGAGCTGGCGCTGCTCGACCGGCTGAAGTGCCACCTGATGCGGGCGATGCAGATCGACGAACATCTGCAGCACACCGCCTCGCGGATGAACGTCGCCGAGACGCTGCTCGAACAGTTCTGGCAGCCGGTGGTGCTTCTCGACCGCAACCGCGCGATCGTCTATCGCAACCGGTCGGCCGGCCAGATGCTGCGTGCGGCGGACTGCATCGTCGATCGCAACGGGCGGATCGGCTGCCGCCATCCGAGTGATCACCTGGAACTGGGTGCCGCGCTCGACATGCTCGATGCCGAAGAGCATCGTGTGACCACGCTGCGCAAGGTGCGCCGGCGCATCGTGCGCCTTCGGCGCGCGACCGACAGCGGCGTGATGTCGGTGGTCGCGATCGCGATCTCGGCGCCGGCGTCGATCGGCGCGGCGGGCGGTTCGCCGCTCGCACTGCTGGTCTTCCACGATCCGACCGTCGTCGCCCGTCCCGACCCGTTCATCCTCGGCGAAGCCTTCGGCCTGACGCCGGCCGAGTCGCGGGTCGCGGTGCAATTGACCCAGGGACGACGCGCCGAGGACATCGCACTCGCCAACGGCGTGTCGATCGCCACCGTCCGCAGCCAGATCAAGGCACTTTTTCACAAGACGGGAACGCACCGACAGGCCGACCTCGTCCGGATCCTGTCGTCGCTGCCCAGCCTCGAGGTCCTCGACGAACCGACCGCGATCAAGGCAGCGTGAAGCGACACCAGCGGTCGGCCGGGCCGCGCCGCCGGCCCGATACCTCGTTCAGGCGACGCTCCGGCGGACCTTGTCTGATAACCTTGCCGGCTGAATCGCCCCGCGGCGCCGCGAACCGACGCCCGTCAAAACCCATGTGCGATCATCCCCTCCCTTCATTGTCGTCGAACGGCCAAGCATGACCAAGAAACGCGCTCTGATCACAGGCATCACCGGCCAGGATGGTGCCTACCTCGCGGCCTTCCTTCTCGAGAAGGGCTACGAGGTGCACGGCATCAAGCGGCGCGCGTCGCTGCTGAACACCGAGCGGATCGATCACCTGTACCAGGATCCGCACGAGAAGGATGTGCATCTGATCCTGCACTACGGCGACCTGACCGATGCGACCAACCTGATCCGTATCGTGCAGCAGGTGCAGCCCGACGAGATCTACAACCTCGCCGCGCAGAGCCACGTCGCGGTGTCGTTCGAGACCGCCGAATACACCGCGAACGCGGATGCGATCGGTACGCTGAGGCTGCTCGAGGCGATCCGCATCCTCGGTCTCGAGAAGAAGACCCGTTTCTATCAGGCATCGACGTCCGAGCTCTACGGCAAGGTGCAGGCGGTGCCGCAGAACGAATCGACGCCGTTCTACCCGCGCAGCCCGTACGCCGCGGCCAAGCTGTACGCGTACTGGATCACCGTCAACTACCGCGAGGCGTACGGCATGTACGCCTGCAACGGGGTGCTGTTCAATCACGAGTCGCCGCTGCGCGGGGAGACGTTCGTCACGCGCAAGATCACGCGGGCACTCGCACGGATCAAGCTCGGCCAGCAGGACTGCCTGTACCTGGGCAACCTGGACGCCAAGCGCGACTGGGGGCACGCCAAGGACTACATCGAGGCGCAGTGGCTGATGCTCCAGCAGCAGCAGCCCGAGGACTTCGTGATCGCGACCGGGCTGCAGTATTCGGTGCGCCAGTTCGTCGAACGGGCCGCCGCGGAACTGGACTTGAAGATCCGCTGGCAGGGTGACGGCGTCGAGGAGACCGGCACCGACGCGGCCGGCAACACGATCGTGCGTGTCGACCCGCGCTACTTCCGGCCGACCGAGGTCGAGACGCTGCTCGGTGATGCCTCCAAGGCGAAGCGACTGCTCGGCTGGACGCCGAAGGTCTCGTTCGACGAGCTGGTCTCGGAGATGATCCGTCACGATCTGGACGTCGCGCGCCGTTTCTCGGTCCTTCGCGAAGCCGGCCACCAGGTCCACCACCGGCAGGCCTGAGCCGGACCGGTTGCAGGCGGACAACGGGATGGAACACAGCGCGCGTATCTTCGTCGCCGGTCATCGCGGACTCGTCGGTTCGGCGATCCGGCGTGCGCTGGAATCCCGTGGCCACACCGGCCTGGTCCTGCGCACCCATGCGCAGACGGATCTCACCGATCGCCAGGCGACCGAAGCCCTGTTCGCCGAGACCCGGCCCGAGTACGTGTTCCTGGCCGCGGCCAAGGTCGGCGGGATCCTCGCCAACGACACCTACCCGGCCGACTTCATCCGCGACAACCTGTCGATCCAGAACAACGTGATCGACAGCGCCCACCGGCACGGCGTGCGTCGCCTGCTGTTCCTGGGTTCGTCGTGCATCTATCCGAAATTCGCGCCGCAGCCGATCAAGGAGGAGCATCTGCTCACCGGGCTGCTCGAGCCCACGAATCGCGCCTACGCGCTGGCCAAGATCGCCGGCATCGAGACCTGCTGGAGCTACAACCGGCAGCACGGCACACGTTTCCTGGCCGCGATGCCCACCAACCTGTACGGCCCGAACGACAATTTCGATCCGGCCAACTCGCATGTGATCCCCGCACTGGTGCGCAAGTTCTGCGAGGCCGTCCGCGCCGGCGCCGATCAGGTGCCCGTCTGGGGTTCCGGCCGCCCGCGACGCGAGTTCCTGCACAGCGACGACCTGGCCGACGCGTCGCTCCACCTGATGAACCTGCCCGACGATCGCTTCGACGCGCTGCTGGGACCACGCCAGCCGCAGGCCGATGCGTGGATGCCGCCGGTGGTGAACATCGGTTCGGGCAGCGACCTGACGATCGCCGAACTGGCCGAACGGGTCGCTCGTGCGAGCGGCTTCGGCGGCCGCATTGTCTACGACAGCAGCAAGCCGGACGGCACACCGCGCAAGCTGATGGATTCGAGCCGCCTGCGATCGTTCGGCTGGTCGCCGCGTATCGGTCTCGACGACGGACTGGCGCAGATGGTCGAGGCGTACCGCGCTCTCGACGGTTCCCGGCGCGCCTGACGGGCCCTGCCCGCGCGTGCAGGGCTGCCTGTCGCACCCCGCGTCGGCTCACGACAACAGAAGTGTTGCGCCCGGTGCACCCCGGTGTCGGATCGGCGTGCGCCGTCGCGCGAACATGGGATCGATGCGACACCGGCGTCGCGTCACAATCATCGGCAATATCCCCGTGATCGACGAATTCGTCCGTTTAGGGGAAGATGTCGCGGCCCGGTTGAACTAACCTCGAAGCTGTCTCGAAACGCCGGTGGTTTCGACACGGATTGTGGGGCAACCGGGCAGGCGGTGATCAAGACCACCGCTTGTGAACAGAAACGACAGGCGCCCGGGCATCCATCGGGGCCATGGCCAGGAAGCGAGGAACGAAGCGGATCGTCGCGCGGTTGATCGCCGCTTTCTCGAGATCGGCATTCGTGCCGCGACGGATCACCGGGGACCCGACCTTCGAAGGTCGGCAGCACGTGCGAAACGCGCACTCCGGCCGAAGTTCCTCACCAAGGCTGTTCGCAATGGATGTATTCCTGGTCAAGAGCGCGCTGGCCGCCGTGTTGGCGCTGTCGGTCGTCGTGATCGCCATGCCGTTCCTGATGCGCCTCGCCGAGCAGCGCAGCTGGGTCGACTGTCCGAACCAGCGCAAGCGCCACGCCGGCCGGGTGCCGCTGGTCGGCGGACTGTCGATCGTGATCGCGATGATCGTGGTCACGATCACCTTCGGCCTGTTCATCAACAAGACCGCGGGACTGATCGCAGGCAGCCTGCTGATCTTCGCGGTCGGCTTCGCCGACGACATCCAGCCGATCCGCGCCCGTTTCCGTTTCGCGGTGCACGTGGTCGCCACGCTGGCCGCGATCTTCCTCGATGACATCCACCTGTATCACCTGGGTCACCTGGTCGGCCCGTTCATGTTCGGGCTCGGCTGGCTGGGACTGTTCGTCACGGTCGTCGGCATCGCCGCGGTGGTCAACGCGTTCAACTGGATCGACGGTGTCGACGGACTCGCAGGCGGGGTCGCGCTGACGTCGCTGTTCTGGTTCGGCATGGTGATCGCCACGATCGCGGCCGATCGCCCCGATGTCGCGGGCTCGGCGTTCGGCCCCGCGGTGTTCGCGCTGGTCGGGGCGGTGACCGGATTCCTCGTCTACAACCTGCGCTCGCCGCTGCGGGCCAAGGCGGCCGTCTTCCTCGGCGACGGCGGCAGCATGCTGCTGGGCTTCGTGCTCGCGTGGCTCGCCGTCCGGCTCGCGATGTACTTCGGCGACGAAAGCATGACACCGATCACCGCGGTCTGGATCATGGCGGTGCCGCTGTTCGACATGCTCGCCTGCTTCATCCGACGCGTCGCCGCCGGCCATGCGCCGATGAAACCCGATCGGCGGCACCTGCACCACGTGCTGGCCGACCTCGGCCTGCCGGTGACCCGTTCGATCGGGACGCTGATCGCGATCAACGGCACGATGGGGGCGATCGGCTACGCCGCGTGGCGGACGAACGTGCCGGAGTACCTGATGTTCTGGAGCTACGTCGGGCTGTTCGCCGTCTATCTCGGCGCGATGATGCTCGCCGATCGCCGGATCCGCGATCGCGCGGTCGTGCCGCCGGACGTCGCCCCGCCCGCCGACGAGGTCGAGCCCAGCGAGGCGGTGTCGTAGGACCTGGGGAACACCCTCTCGCGAGTCATGACCTCCTCCGTCCTGGTCACCGGCGCGGCCGGTTACATCGGATCCGTGCTGGTGCGCGCACTGATCACCCACGGCTACCACGTGACCGGCCTCGATCGCCTGTCCTTCGGCGGCGAATCGATCATCGACCTGCTGCATCATCCGTCGTTCACGCTGCGGCGATGCGACCTGAACGATCACGACGCGGTCGACCGCGTCCTCGCCGAACGACCGTACGACGCGGTGCTGCACCTGGCGGCGATCGTCGGTGATCCGGCCTGCGCGCGGGATCCGGACGAGGCACGGCGGACCAACTGGGAAGCCGGGCGCCACCTGGTCGAACGCTGTCGCGCGCGCGGCATCGGCCGCTTCGTGTTCGCCTCGACCTGCAGCAACTACGGTCGCATGAGTGATCCGACGCGCTACGTGGACGAGACCTCGCCGCTGGCGCCGGTGTCGTTGTACGCCGAACTGAAAGTGCGCTTCGAGCAGTACCTGCTCGCAGCGGAGAACCGCTCGGCGGATTTCGCGCCGACCGCGCTTCGCTTCGCGACCGTCTACGGCGCGTCTTCGCGGATGCGCTTCGACCTGACCGTCAACGAGTTCACCAAGGACCTGGCGATCGGCAAGGGACTGCGGATCTACGGCGAGCAGTTCTGGCGGCCGTATTGCCACGTGCGCGACTTCGCTCAGGCCTACCTGCGTGTGCTGCAGGCACCGGCCGCGCAGGTCGCCTACGAGGTGTTCAATGTCGGCGACACCACCGAGAACTACACCAAGGGCATGCTCGTCGAGCACCTGCTGAAGATCTTCCCGCAGGCGAAGATCGACCGCGTGACCCAGGTCGAGGACCCGCGCGACTACCGCGTCAACTGCGATCGGATCCGAGACCGGCTCGGCTTCTCGATCACGCTGCGCGTGCCCGACGGCATGCACGAGGTCGCCGACCTGATCCGGCTCGGCATCATCCGCGAGCCCGGGCACCCGCGCTACTACAACATTCCGTATGCAGGCTAGTCCACCGAAGCATGCAGGCTAGTCCACTGACCCACCGAACGGGTGGGCACGACGGCGCACCGATCGGCAATCACCTGCCGTCGCTGGGTGCGGCCGAATCGCGCTACGTCGCCGAGGCGCTCGCCTCCGGCTGGATCTCGTACGCGGGCCCGTACGTCGCCCGCTTCGAACAGCAGCTGGCCGCCGCGCTCGGATTCGAGCAGGCGGTTTCGCTGGCCAGCGGCACCTGCGCGCTGCAACTGGCCTTCGAGCTGATCGATGCACCCGGCACCGGCGTGCTGATGCCGGCGCTGACGTTCGCCGCGCCCGCCAGTGCGATCGTGCGCGCCGGGATGACGCCGATCTTCGTCGACCTGGCCGCGGGCGACTGGCAGCTCGACGCGCGTCGCCTCGAGGTCTTCCTCGCCGAACGGTGCCGTCCGGTCGACGGCGGGATCGAGGAACGCGACACCGGCCGCATCATCAGCACCCTCTGTGTCGTGCACCTGTTCGGCGGCCTGGCCGACATCGACCGGCTGCACGCGATCGCCGCCCGCCATGGCCTGCACGTCGTGCACGACATGGCGCAGTGCCTGGGCGCGTCGTTCGCCGGCGAGGCGCCGGGCCGGCGATCGGTTCCGGCCGGCGCCGGGCACGTGCTGGCGACCACCAGCTTCAACGCGAACAAGATCGTCACCACCGGCGCCGGCGGCGCGCTGCTCGGCAACGACCCCGCGCTGATCGCGCGGGCGCGTCACGTCAGTTCCACGGCCAAGACCAATCCGTACTCGTTCGAACACGACGCCTACGGGCTCAACCTGCGGATGAGCAACCTGTGCGCGGCGCTCGGAGTCGCGCAGCTCGAGCGGCTGGAGACGATGCGGCAGGCCAAGCGGCGGATCGATCGTCGTTATCGCGAGGCGATCCCCCGGCTGATGCCGGCGGCCCGGTTCGCGATCCTCGACCCGCGGGTCGAGGACAACGCCTGGATGTCGACGGTGCGATTGCCCGGGCCGGCCGAGCCGGTGATCCGGGCGCTGCAGGCCGACTCGATCCAGGTGCGTCCGCTGTGGGTGCCGTTGCCGGATCTGCCGATCTACCGCGGCTTCGCCGGGCCCGGCGCGTTCGAGGTCGCCGACGACCTGTGGCGCCGGGCGATGATGCTGCCCTCGGGCGCCGACCTGACCGATGCCCAGGTCGACCGGGTCGTCGACGCGATCGCCGGGGCCTGCCGGTGAAGAGCCGCGCGGGCCGAGACCTGCGGGAGCCGACATGAGCTCGACCCCGATCCCCAGCCGCGACCTGACGCTGCAGGACGGTCTGATCCGCATGCTCGACGTGCTGCTGTCGGGTGCCGCGCTGATCGCGCTGTCGCCGCTGCTGGCGCTGATCGCGCTGGTGCTGCGTTTCACCGGCGAGCACGAAGTGTTGTATCGGCAACGCCGGATCGGCCTCGGCGGCCGCGAGTTCGAGCTGGTCAAGTTCGCGACGATGCTCAAGGACAGCCCGAACCTGGGCGCCGGATTGCTGACGCTGAAGGACGACCCGCGCGTGCTGCCGTTCGGGCGACTGCTGCGCGAGACGAAGCTCAACGAACTGCCGCAGCTGGTCAACGTGCTCACCGGCGACATGAGTCTGATCGGACCACGACCGCTCGCGCCGGTGCACTTCGCGATGTACACCTCGGAGCTGCGCACGCTGCTGTCGGCGGTACGCCCCGGCCTGAGCGGGCTCGGCTCGATCGTGTTTCGCAGCGAAGACGAGATCGTCGCCCGGGCGCAGGACCGCCAGGCGTTTTATGCCAACGTCGTGGTCCGCTACAAGGGCCAGGTCGAGGCCTGGGCGATCGCGCACCGCTCGGTGCGGATGTACCTGCTGCTGATCCTGCTGACGCTCTGGGCCACGATGTTCCCCGCCAGCCAGCTCTATCGCCGACTGCTGCCGGGACTTCCCCCGTGGCCGGCCGAGCTGGACACCCACGCGGCGCTCGACGAACCACGTTCCACTCGACCATGAGGCTGTTCGAGAACTGCGGCATCTACGCGACCTATCGCACGCGGCTGCGCCGCCTGTCCGCCGACGCACGCTCCTACGACGACCACCGCCAGGCATTCCTCGCCGACCGCTATTCGTCGTCACACATCCTCGAGCCGGTGTTCGAAGGCGACTCGAGCACGTTCTTCACCAATGGCGACGACGAGACGATCCAGCGGGCGTGGGCCTCCGAACACGGCATCGCCGCCGATGCCACGCTCGAACAGATCCTGCTCGCGCAGATCGAGGAGCACCGGACCGAGGTCTTCTACAACCTGGACCCGATGCGCTACGGCAGCGCGTTCGTGGCCAAGCTGCCCGGGTGTGTGCGCGCGAAGATCGCCTGGCGCGCCGCACCCTCCCCGGGCGCCGACTTCGCCGCCTACGACCGTGTGCTGTGCAACTACCCGTCGGTGATCGAGCAGTGGCGCGCGCAGGGCTGGAAGCCGGCGTATTTCTCGCCGTCGCACGATCCGGCGATGGATCGGTTCGCCGCCAACGACGAGCGGCCGATCGACGTGTTGTTCGTCGGCTCGTTCTCGCGCCATCACAAGCGGCGCGCCGCGATCCTCGAGGCGGTGGCCACACTGGCCGACCGGCATCGTGTCGTGTTCGCACTCGAGCCGTCGCGACTGACGCGACTGGCCGAGTCGATGCCCGGCCGACTGCTGCCGCTCGGCGCACATCGCCGACCGCGGTCGATCCAGCGCGTCACGCAGCCGCCGACCTTCGGCCTGGCGTACTACGAGATCCTGTCGCAGAGCCGGATCGTGCTCAACGGCGCGATCGACATGTCGGGCCCGGACCGGGGCAACATGCGCTGCTGGGAGGCGATGGGTTGCCGCGCGATGATGATCTCGGACGCGGGCAACTATCCGGAGGGCATGCGCGACGGGGAGACGATGCGCCTGTACGATACCGCCGAACAGGCGGTGGCGCTGATCCGCGAGAGCCTCGCCGACACGGCGACACTCGACCGGATCGCCCGCGCCGGCCACCAGATGATCCGGACCGTCTACAGCAAACAGGCCCAGTGGGCGGCGTTCCAGCGGATCGTCGCGTCGATCGCCGGATGACACGCGACGCCGGGACGGTCGGCCCGGCGCGAACCTCCGACGGGCAGGGCCGGGCCTTGCGAGCCGGCCGCCGCACCGAACGGATGATGATGCACCAGGCACCCGTCCCGCTGTTCCTGCTGCTGCTGGCGACGAGCAGCCTGTCCGGGGCCGTCCTCGCCCAGCCGGCCGACCCCGCGCGGCAGGCCACCGTCGGCGAGGCGACCCGCGCCTCGGCTGCCTGGACGGTCACCGCCGTTCCCCCGGTGATGGACAAGCCGCGCCGCTTGCGCATCCCGCAGGATCTCAAGCTCGCCCCGATGCCGGCCTGGAGCGTGTTGTGTGCGGGCCAGGCGTACTGGGTGCAGCTGCCGCCGACCGAGGATGTGATCCTGGAGTTCCGCGGCGAGCGTCCGGTCACCCATCCGATCTGGATCGTCGGCGGGCGCCACGTGCGCGTGATCGGCCTGCAGATGGAACTCGAGGTGCAGCCCGGCTGCGAGCCCGGCAAGCTGCCCAACGACAACGGACCCGAAGGTGCGACCAACGTCCACCCGCGCATCCCGGGGGCGATGGCGCTGAGGCTCGAACAGGCCGGTGTCTCCTTCGTCGAAGGTGCGTTCATCGACATCGGCAATGCCGAGGCCGACTGCTTCGTGATCCGCAACGCCGACGGCGTCGACGCGGCCACCGCCCGCCGGCAACGCGACGTGGTGATCCAGAACTCCGCGTGCCACGGCATCGGCGGTCTCGGCGCGTCGTCCGGCATCGGCGACGGCTTCCACGGCGACCTGATCCAGAACCAGGGCAGCGACGTGATGCGCTCGCTGATCGTCGAGAACGTCAGCGCGCGTTCGGCGAGTGAAGGCATCGTGCTGCACCAGCACGGCGAATTCAACGGCGCCATCGATTTCGTGCTGCGGCGTTTCGACTACACGTTCGACGACCGTTACGTCGGGCTGGGCCGCTACAACGGGCCGTGGGGGATCTCGTTCGTCGCCTGGGCCGACCGGTACCAGTTCGACGATGTCTGGATCGAGGACTACCGCGACGGCGGGAACTACGGCCTGATGAACCCGAACACCCCCCGCGAGCAGCGCTACGGCGACTCGCCGTCTGCCGATGTCAAGCGCCATCCCGGAATCCGTGGCGGGCGGCCGCCCCAGGGTCCGTTCGCACCGATCGGGCGGATTGGGCGACACTATGTGTCCCCGCACCCGGTTCCCTGACGCCCGGGAGGGGGAAAACGTGCAGCCGGCAGTCCCGATCGTCCCCTTGCACCTGGCGATCCGGTGCCGGCGCCGCCCTGGAGCCTTCTGATGACCGACCTGTCGCTGAACCGCGCGATCGCGGCCCTGGATGCCGTGCTCGAAGACCTGGATCCCGCCGAGACCGACGAGTGGCGCGACGCGCTGTCGTCGCTGATCGAACGCGCCGGCGTCGAACGCGCCGCGTTCATCCTCGACGAGCTGGTGCGTCTGGCCCGCAAGCACCACGTGCCGTGGCGCGCGTCGCCGAACACACCGTACGTGAACTCGATCCCGGTCGATGCGCAGCCGCCGTTTCCCGGCGACCTGGCGATCGAGGAACGCCTGGCGTCGATCATGCGCTGGAACGCGCTGGCGATGGTGGTGCGCGCGAACCGCGCCTATGGTGAACTCGGCGGCCACATCGCCAGTTATGCATCGGCGGCCGACCTGTTCGAGGTCGGCTACAACCACTTCTTCCGCGCCCGCAACGCCAGCTCGCTCGGCGACCTGGTGTTCTTCCAGCCGCATTCGGCCCCCGGCGTCTATGCCCGCGCGTTCCTCGAGGGACGGCTCGAGGAATCCGCGCTTGCCCACTACCGGCAGGAACTCGGCGCCCGTGCGGCCGGCACACGCGGGCTGAGTTCGTATCCGCATCCGTGGCTGATGCCCGACTTCTGGCAGTTCCCCACCGGATCGATGGGGCTGGGCCCGATCCTCGCGATCTACCAGGCGCGTTTCATGCGCTACCTGGAGCATCGCGGGCTGGTCGCCCAGCCGGGCATGGCCACACGCAAGGTCTGGGGGGTGTTCGGCGACGGCGAGATGGACGAGCCGGAATCGATGTCGGCGCTGACGATGGCCTCGCGTGAGCGGCTCGACAACCTGGTGTTCGTCATCAACTGCAACCTGCAGCGACTGGACGGACCGGTGCGCGGCAACGGCCGCATCGTCGACGAACTCGAGGCACTTTTCGGCGGCGCCGGCTGGAACGTCGTGAAGCTGGTCTGGGGATCGGACTGGGACGGCCTGTTCGCCCGCGATGTCCGCGGCGATCTGCTGCGCGCGTTCGCCGGCACCGTCGACGGTCAGCTCCAGACGCTGGCGGCCAACGACGGCCGCTTCAACCGCGATCACTTCTTCGGCCAGAACGAGGCGCTGGCCAGGCTCGCGCAGGGCATGACCGACGAACAGATCGACCGGCTGCGCCGCGGCGGGCACGACCTGGTGAAGATCCACGCCGCCTATCACGCCGCCGCCGCGCATCGGGGCCAGCCGACGGTTGTGCTGGCGCAGACCAAGAAGGGCTTCGGCATGGGTGCGGCCGGCCAGGGCCGGATGACCACCCATCAGCAGAAGAAGCTGGACCGCGATGCGCTGCTCGAGTTCCGCAATCGCTTCAACCTGCCGCTGTCGGACGCGGCGACCGAAAATCTCGAGTTCTACCGGCCCGCCGAGGACAGCCCGGAGATCCGTTACCTGCATGCACGGCGCGCCGCGCTGGGCGGCTACCTGCCGGCGCGTGATGCGCGCTGCGAGCCATTGAAGGTACCCGCGATCGAGAGCTGGGGACGTTTCGCGCTGGAGGCCGACGGCAAGGAGATGTCGACCACGATGGCCTTCGTGCGGATGCTCGGCGGACTGTTGAAGGATCCGGGCATCGGGCGCCACATCGTGCCGATCGTCGCCGACGAGGCCCGTACGTTCGGCATGGCCAACCTGTTCAAGCAGATCGGGATCTACTCGTCGGTCGGCCAGCGCTACGAACCCGAGGACATCGGCTCGATCCTGACCTACCGCGAGGCCAAGGACGGCCAGATCCTCGAGGAGGGCATCAGCGAGGCCGGCGCCCTGGCGTCGTGGTCGGCGGCGGCGACCAGCTATTCGGTGCATGGGCTGCCGATGCTGCCGTTCTACATCTACTACTCGGTGTTCGGATTCCAGCGCGTCGGTGACCTGATCTGGGCGGCCGCCGACCAGCGCGCCCGCGGCTTCCTGATCGGCGCGACCTCGGGTCGTACGACCCTGGCCGGCGAAGGCCTGCAGCACCAGGACGGCAGCAGCCTGCTGGTGGCGGCGACGATACCGAACTGCCGCGCCTACGATCCGGCGACCGCCGGTGAACTCGCGGTGATCGTCGATGCGGGCGCACGCGAGATGCTGACCGAGCAACGCGACGTCTTCTACTACGTCACGGTCGTCAACGAGAACCTGCCCCAACCCAGCCTGCCCGATGAGGCACGCGACGGCGTGTTGCGCGGGCTGTGGCGACTGCCGTCACCACCGCGGGCAACCGGCGGCAACGTCTCGCCGGTCGACGAATCCCTCCAGGTGCAGCTGTTCGGCTCCGGTGCGATCCTGCACGAGGTGATCGCCGCCGCCGCCCTGCTGCGCGACCGCTTCGGCGTCGACGCCGGCGTCTGGAGCGTGACCAGCTACACCGAGCTGGCACGCGACGGCCACCGGTGCGAACGCGAGTTGCGGCTGGCCGGCGGGGATGCCCAGGGCGATGATCGCTTCACGCCGTACGTCGCGCGGGCGCTGGCCGACACACACGGACCGATCGTCGCCGCCACCGACTACGTGCGCGCCCATGCCGAGAGCATCCGCGCCTACCTGCCGGCGGGCCGTCGGTATGTCGTGCTCGGCACCGACGGCTTCGGTCGCAGTGATACACGGGCACAGTTGCGCCGTTTCTTCGAGATCGACGCGGCCGCGATCGCCCATGCGGCGCTGGTGGCGCTGGTGCAGGACACCCGGCTGCCGCCGCAGCGGGCGATCGAGGCGGCACGGCTGCTCGGCATCGACACCGGGCAGGCCCCGTCCTGGAGCGTCTGACGCGCGGACCGATGGCAGTCACCGCCCCCGATCCGCAGGTTCGTCGACACCTGTTGCGCCGGCTCGCCGGGCTGAGCGCCGGCGGTTGGGTCGCCGCCTGCCGTCGACCGGACGACGCGGCACTGGCCGCCACGCCCGCATCGACAACCGCGGGCACAACAAACGCCGCCTCGTCGGGCCCTGGCGCCAGCGGCGCGGCGATGCCGGGCGTGTCGCCCGGTGCACCGGCGGCGGACGGCTTCGCACTGTTCGATGCCACCGCCTACGCCGACAAGCCGGATCTGTCGAGCTTCGGGTTGCGCTGGATGCCGAACCTGACCGCGCATCGGTTCTGGCCCGATCGCAAGGTCGACGACGGACTGCCGGACGAGGCGCTGACCCGGGCCGTCGGCGCCGAGGTCGTCCGGCACGGCGGGCCGGTGGTGATCGACATCGAACATTGGGATCTGCAGGGGTCGACGCGGTCGGTCACGCGGTCGATCGGCAAGTACGTGCAGACGCTGCAGTGGCTGCGCAGCGCCGGCCCGATGACGATCGGCCTGTACGGACTGATGCCGTTGCGCGACTACTGGCGCGCGATCCAGGCGCCCGACAGCCCGGCCTACCGGAGCTGGCAGAAGGAGAACGATGCGCTGGTGCCGATCCTGCCCCTGATCGACTTCCACGCACCGTCGCTGTATGCGTTCTACGACGACTACGAAGGCTGGCGGCGGTTCGCGGCGGCCAACATCCGCGAGGCGCGCCGCTTCGGCAAAGTGGTCTATCCGTTCCTGTGGCCGCAGTACCACGAAGCATCGAAGGCGCGCAGTCTCGACCCGATCGAACCCGGCTTCTGGAAGCTGCAGCTGCAGACGGTCCGCGAACACGCCGACGGCGCGATCGTGTGGGGCGGCTGGGACATCAACCTGAACGTCGCGTTGCCTTGGACCGACGAGATGCCGTGGTGGCGGGAGACCCGGACGTTCCTGAAGACCGCGGGCCTCGCGCCCGCGGTGCCGACCGCCGTGAAGTGACACTCAATCGCGCGGGCAGCGTTCGCGCAGATCCGGTTCGAGCAGGTCGATCAGCGGCGAGCCGTCACGCTCGAGGATGGAGCCGGTATCGACGGGGCGGGCGGCGAGCGCCGACTCGGCAAACCGCCTGAGTCGTTCGGCATCCTCATCCGCGGGCGCCGGTGTCGTCGCCAGCATCGCGGCGAGCTTCGGATCGGTGACGGTGACATCGACGCGGGAAGGCGCGGGCACGAACGCCGCATCCGCCCGGTTCGTCCGCTCGAGATTGCGGCGCGCCGCGGGACTGCCCGCTGCGGCGGCGCGGCGGAACGCCTCGATCGCCTGCTCGGACGCGCCGCGTTCCCAGGCCTCGATGCCGCGCTCGTTCAGCGCCTGGGCATCACCGCGGTCGGCGGCGGCGTCGATCGCGGCGCGGATGTGCCGCGTCTGTGCCAGCGACCGCGACCCCGCCTCGCGCGCCAGCAACGCCTTCAGGTACACGGCACGCGGCGAATCGGTCGCGAGCTGGTCGATCGTGGCGAGCGCCGCCTCGCGGTCCGGGCGGCCGTCGCAGCCGTCGGCGACACACCAGGCGCGCGCGATGCGCGCGAGCGGATCACCCTGTGCCGCCGACTGCTGCAGCAACTGCGCGGCACGCATCACGTCACGCACGACGCCGCAGCCGTGCAGGTAGACGAGGCCGAGCGCGGTCAACGACGAGGGTTGCGACGAGGGTTGCGACGAGGGCTGCGAGGACCCGCCCGATTGCCACTGCGCACGTGCCTGCATGTGCAGCGCCGCGACCGGTTCGGCGATGTCCTGGGCCCCCGGTTGTGTCGCGAGCTGACCCGGCGCGGTCTCGAGCACGACCCCGGCGCGGGCGGATCCCGCCGCCACCATCACCGACAGGACAACAACGCCGAGGCATGAAGGCAGGCGCGCCATGACCGCGGCCGGTGTGGTCGGGACGGTCAGCGAGGTGCCGAGCCGGAGGAGGACGGAGATGTCGACTGAGGGGCCGACTGGGATGTCCCCGGCGACGGCGACGGCGGGGCGGCCGGCACCGGCAACGCACGAACCTCCCAGCTCAGGGTCCGGCGGGTCGCGCCGGTGGTGATCTGCGAGAACGCCTGGTCGACCACGTCGAGCGACGCGACACCGGCCAGCGGCAGGATCGCCTGGCCCTGCAGCGGCTCCGGCAACGCGGCGAACACGTCCTGGTCGGTCGCGTGACAGGCGACACGTTCGGTGCCGGCATTCAGCGACTCGATCGCGTAGCCCGGCATGCCGGACATCCAGTCGGGCATGCGGACCGCACTGGAACCGACCACCTGGGCGCTGCGCTGGAACGGATTCGGGAACAGGCGGCTCACGCGCCCGTTTGCATCCTGGTAGAAGCAGTACAGGTGACCGGCGCGCGACAGTGTCGCCGACAGATAGATCCGCTGGCCCGCGTCGAACACCCCTTCGTTGAAGTTGTTGTTGGCGATGCGCAGCGTCAGGTCGAGCGGCGCGGGCGCGGGATACGGAACCGGCGCGCTCGTGCCCCCCGGGGCAAACGACGCCGGCCAGCCCACCTTGGCGAAACGCCCCTGCTCGTCGAGCGCGACGTAGTCGCGCATCAGTCGTTCGTAGGTCTCGAACGTCAGCTCGCCGCTGACGACGACCCGTTCGCCGGCCTGGAATCGCGCCAGCGCGTCACGCATCGCCGCCGGATCGGCGCGTCCCGCGTCGGCCAGGTAGCCGCGCGCCGCGAGGCCCCGTGCCGCGATCTGCTGCCGCGCCGGGGCATCCATCTCCTCGAACCAGTCGCGCATCTGGCGCTGGAATTCCGGATGGGTCGTGTCGGTCATCAGGCACTGCCAGTACGGCACGCGGGCCCACTTGCCGACGAGTTCGATCATGCCGAGCTCGACCAGCGTGCGCACCGCGGCGCCGGTACCGATCGTCGCCTCGCGCGACAGAGTGAACTGCAGCCCGTAGCGGCCGATCTTGGCGGCGACGTCGGCGCCCTGCCCGCGCGAGCCGACGACGATCTCGTTGGCCGCGTCGATGCCCGGGATCAGCGTACGAGTGCGGAACTCGCCCAGGTGCAGTTCGAGCCCGAGCACACTTGCATTCTTGTCGCCGGAGATGCCGGCGTCGAGCCGGCTGCCCGACACACCCACGTTGGCCTGGTTCGACAGCACCGACTGGTCGATGTAGACGATGGCACCCGAGACGTACAGCAGCGGCCGCTGCAACTGGATCTGGTTCGAATGCAACAGCAGCCCGGTCAGGTTCTGGACCGTGTCCTGGCGCAGCAGGTCGACCTCGTAGTCGACGAACCGGAACGCATTGCTGACGCGCGACATCTGCGACAGCGTGGTGATGACGATGTCCTTCGTCCCCACCGGCGCGCGGCCCGACATGTCCGGGATCTGCTTGCTGGTGATCAGCGTCGAGCCGACCTTGTGATCGCGGAGCATGCGGTCCATGCAGGCGAGCGACTCGGAGAAGCTGCTCACCGCGCGCACCGGCCGTGTCACCGGCCTGTCCTCGACACTCGCCTGACGCTGGAAGTCGGCGGCCGAGCGCATGTCCTGCGGCGGCAGCGCCGCGCAGGCGCCCAGCGCCACCGACGCGATCACCAGGCAGATCGACTGCCAGGTGCGCGAGGCGGGCGAACCGGAGTGAGCCGGGGCGGTGGCTGGACGGGCAGAGGTCACGGTATCGTTCACCGGCACACGTTGATGACGTTGCCGCGGATCACGACCATCTGGTCGCCGCGCGGGCCGCTGGTGGTCGTGCCGCTGGCGATCTCGGTCACACAGACCTTGCGCACGCCGTCGGCGGCCGCCTGCTGGACCACCGAGCCGGTCGATCCGATCTCGCTGTCGATGGTGAACGCCTGCGCCTCGAACCGGGCCACGCGTGCACGGTTGCCGGGTGCGGCGCCGGCACGCTGCTGCAGCGGAACACTGGTGGTCTCCGGTACCCGCGCGCCGACCATTCCGGACAACGGATGTGATCCGCCGGGGATCACGATCGGATCCTCGCCGGGCGCGCCGGCCGCGAACGCCCCCGCCGGCAGCACGAGGGCGGCCCAGGCGAGGACAGACACGATCGGCGACATCGCGGGCACGGACCAGGGCATCAGCGGCAGGAGACGCAGGTGCTGTTGTTGGTCGAGATGTTCTGCACGGCACGGGTGCTCGCGCCACTGGCACCGTTGAACACGGTGCTGCCCCAGGTGACGTTCACCGACTGTGTGGTCTGGCCGGAGAGCCGGACGGTGCCCAGGTTCGAGGCCAGCGCCTGCTCGGCCGTCGACTGCGAGCCATCGACCTGGTTGACCACGGCGGCGCCGCGGATCGTGACCTCCTGGCTGCCGTTGCTGTTGAGCGTGACATTGCCGCGATTGGCCGCGATGTTCTGTTCGGCGGTGTTCTGCGTGCCGCTCAGCACCATGTTCGACACCGAGCTGTAGTCGGTGATCTCGGTGGTCTGGCGATAGGCGCCGTTGATGGTGACGATGTCCTGCGCGAACGCGGACGCGGTGGCGAGGCCGAGGGTACAGGCGATGATCAGGTGCTTCACGTTTCCTCCGTGCAGGGCGGTGTGTGCGTGGACCGCCGCCGGACGGGGTTGCCGTCCGACTGCCGGAACACGTCGTTGGTCGGTCCGGCCGACTATCGCACGGAGGGATCGGGCGCCACGGTGAAGCAATTCACGGTCGGCGAGCGAAAAATGCGCCGGCCTCGTCCGGTGGGACCGGACTCGCCGGTCGGCGCGTCGCCGTCAGCGGGCGCGCGTGAGCAGATAGAAGATCTGCGAGTTGACGATGGTGCCCAGCGCGGAGAACGGCGAGTAGTCGCGCCGCTGCAGGACCAGGCCCGAGGCGGCGAACTGCTTCTCGAGTTCGCGATGATCGAAGCCGAGATGGCTCGGCATGTAGTCGCCGCCGTCGCGCGGCACCGCCAGGCCGAGCGCGGCGCGGCCGATCGTCGCCAGCGACGTGCCGTCGTGGGTCTGGCGCAGCGCCAGGCGCGCGAGGTTCTTGAACAGCGATCCGGCGCCGATCTCGATCGGCACCGACACCAGCACGCGGCCGGTCGGCTTGGCCAGTCGCGCCATCGCCGTCAGGCTCTCGCGCTGCAGGTGGGCCGGCAGGTGCTCGAGCACCTCGAGGCAGCAGACCTTGTCGAACGAAGCCGGTGCGAGTTCCGACAGCGCGGCGACCGCCCGTGCCCGGCCGGCAGGCAGCCGCGCGACCGTCGCCTGCAGTTCCTCGAACTGGTCGGGGAACGGCTCGAAGCCGGTGGCATGTGCACACGGCGTGGCCGCGAGCCGGACCAGCATGTGTCCGTCGCCGGTGCCGTAGTCCAGGATGTGGTCACCCGGCGCGGGATCGAGCAGGCGCACCGCGACCTCGAACCGGCGACCGTGGCTGAACCGCTTGAGCAGCGATCGGTTGTTGTGGATCAGGTCCGCGTAGGCGCCGTCGACCTGTGCCGACGGCACCGCGGCCGGATCGCGTTCAGCGGCGGGAGGCGACGAAGATGTCATGTTCGATCGACCAGTTGAGTCCGTTGTTGCGTGCCCAGTCGACGAGCATGTCGCGTTCCGGATAACCCGCGAACTCGGGCAGGGTCGGATCGAAGCAGCGCACGTCGTCGACCAGCACCGCGATCTTCGGGAACCGCGACAGGTTCGCCTGGATCGACGCGAGTTCCTCGATGATCGGCGTGTCCTTGGGACCGCGATGCGTCGGTCCGGCCGAGAAGTGCCCGTCGAGCCAGAAGTTCAGCGCCCCCGACAATTGCGGCAGCAGCTTCGGGAACACGTTCTCCGAGATGTCGTTGACCACCTCGACCTGCGGCATGCCGGCGAAGCGCCGGCGCGCGCGTTCACACAGTTCGGCACTCGGCTCGAGCGTGACCACCCGCGGGAAACGACGGGCGAGGAACATCGTCGTGTCGCCGAGGTAGGTGCCGGTCTCGATCCACGGCGCGCCGGGGATCGCATTGCGCAACAACACGTTGCGCTTGACCTTCGCCGGCGACGGAGCCTCGAAGTTTCGTTGCCGCCACAGCCGGTAGCCGGCGACCTCCCGCATCAGATCCGACATCGGCTCGGGCAGCAGGCTCAGCATGCGTTGCGCAATCATTTCGTCTGTACGTCCATCGAAGGGTTCGGGGTGCTCGCCTCGGCGCCGCGACCGATGCGGGCGACGAGATCGCGAAGCTGCTCGCGGTAACGGTCCATCGTCATCGCGGCGAAGCGGGCCCGGCCGCGCGCGGCGAGTTGTTCGCGCATCGTGTCGTCGCCGAGCAGCCGCTGCAGCGATTCGGCGATCGAGTCCGGGCGATTCGGATCGAACAGCAGCCCGGCGTCGCCGACCTGCTCGGGGATCGCGAGGACGTCGGAGGCGGCCACCGGCGTGCCGGCCTGCTGCGCCTCGTACACCGGGATGCTGACACTCTCGAAGAGGGTCGGCACCACGGCCGCGGTCGCCAGCCGGTACAACGAGAACAGGTCGGCCTGGTCGACATAGCCGGTGTGGTGCACACGGCCGGACAGGCCGAGCCGGTCGACCCGCGCGAACACCCGTTCGTATTCGTCCTGCGCGCGACCGGTGAAGACCAGGTCCACGTCGGGCCAGCGCGCGGCGATCATCGCGAACGCCTCGACCAGGTTCGCGTGGTTCTTGTGCGGCCAGAACTGGGCCGGGTAGAACAGGTAACGCGCCGGCAGCCGGTACCTGGCCCGCACCTGCGCCAGCCGGGCCGGATCGTCGGACTCGCCGCTCATCGGCACCGGCGGGGCGGCGATCACGCAGACCCGATGCCGATCGATGCCGAGGAAACGGACGATGTCCTCGGCGACGAAACTCGATTCGCAGATCACCGCCGCCGCGGCGCGGGCCAGGTTCGAGTTGATCCAGCCGCGCCACTGCCGACGCCACCAGGCGAAGTAGTGCGGGTAGTGGCGCTCCTGCATGTCGTGCAGCGTGAACGCGAACGGGGCGCGGGTGTGCAGCAGCGCCGGCGACAGGACCGGCGCGATCACGACATCCTCGTCGGGAAACGGATCGGCGAATCGCAGGCCGACCGCGGCGCCGAGCACCTGCACGAGCCAGCGAGGCTTGGACGAATCGATCCGACGCACGTCCAGTCCGAAGCCGTCGTACAGCGTGTTGTCGGGCTGCGTGTACAACGTGACCTTGCAGCCGGGCAGTGCGCGCATCGCCTCGACCATCGACAACGTGTACTGGTAGGTGCCGCCGTTGCGCGGACCGGCCAGTACGAGCAGCCCCAGGCGTCTCATCGTGCCCCCCGCGGCCCGACGACCGACTCGGCGGTCGATGTCTCGGGCGCTGCTGCCGGACCAGGCACACCCGCGCGCGCGAAGACCTCGCCCAGGCTGCGTTCGAGGTGTTCGACGTTGCCTCGGGACAGGAAGTTCATCTTGCCCAGCCCCAGACCGGTCGAACGATAGACCCGGTCGGCGACCTCGAAGTGGTGGGCATAGTTGCGGCCGATCCGGTCGTGATCACCGCGCACGATCCACTGGCGCCACTCGCCGCCCTTGAACAGGCCGAGTGAACCGATCGGCTCGAAGTTGGCGTGCCACAGTTGCACACCGCGCCCGGCCAGTCCGTCCCACAACGCCTGCTTGGTGATGCCCGCGGCCCGTTCGTCGATCCGCAGCACCACCTGCGTGAGCGCGCTGTCCTCGACCGATCCGCCGTGGCCGAGCACCAGCGACAGGCCGGGCAGCCGGCGCAGGAATCCGGCGAACCGCGCGACTCCTTCGCGCAGCGACGACAGGTGGGCCGGATAGCCGCGCAGCTGTTCACGCACGACCGCGGCGACGATCTCCGACATGCGGCCGTTCCACGCCGGCTGCAGCACGTCGCGCACACCGTACTCGATGGTCCGATCACCCCAGTGCCGCATCGCGCGCAACTCGCGTGCGAGTGATTCGTCACCGGTGACGATCATGCCGCCTTCACCGCCCTGGATCGGCTTGATGCAGCCGAACGAGAACACACCGACATCGCCCCAGGCGCCGGCCGGGCGGCCCTGGACACGGGCGCCCAGGCCCAGGCAGGCGTCCTCGATCAGGCGGATGCCGGCGCCGTCGGCGAGCGAGCGCAGGGTGCGCATGTCCTCCGGATTGCCCCACATGTGGGTGGCGATCAGCGCCCGGGTCTGCGGGCCGCGCCACTGCTCGACGCTGGCCGGATCGAGCATGAACGACGAATCGGCGATGTCGGCGAAGATCGGCGTGCCGGCCGCGTTCATCACCGACAACGCGGTCGCCGAGCAGGTGTCCACCTGATGGATCACCTCGTCGCCGGGTCTGACGCCGAGTGCCCGCATCGACATCGCCAGGCCCAGGCCGCCGGTGCCCACCGCGATCGCATGCGGCACACCGACGTATTCGGCGAAGTCGGCCTCGAGCCGCTCGTGGGCGAGGCCGCGGCCGTAGACCATGTTCCACTGCCCGCCGCGCAGCACGTCGGTGACCGCCGCGACCTCGTTGCCCATCACCCGCGGGTACACGCCGAGCCGCGAGCCGAGCAGGCGCTTGCCGGTGCGCACCAGGAAGTGGTACGTCGGCGGATGCACGTCGCGCAGCCGCAGCACCAGCGGGATCAGGCGGTTCAGCAGCGCCATGCGGTCATCGGGCCTTGATGCCGACGAACGAATACAGGCGACCGGGCAGCTTCGCCCGCCGCAACCGCCACAGACCGATGCGAACGACCAGCGCCGACGGCAGCACGCGCGACAACACGCGCCCCGGCGTCGAGGCGAGGATCTTCGCGGCCAGCGTCTCGGGTGTGTTCGGATGCATGTTGATCGGCGAGCCGTACGGTGCGAACTCGTGTGCGAGCGCGAGCCCGGCGCCGCGGATCGCGCCGCGATAGTCGTCGAGCAGGAACGCGTTCTCGCCGCCGTACAACTGGTGATCGACCTGCGAATCGAGGAATCGCTGCAGGCTCGGCCCGCGATCGTCGACGACGTGTTCGCGGCAGGCGACCAGCAGCCCGCCGGGTCGCAGCACCCGTGCGTACTCGCGCACCATCCGCGACAGGTCCCGCGCGTGATGCAGGCCCTGGCGCACGTAGACGACGTCGAACGACCCGTCGGCGAACGGCAGCAATTCGCCGAACGCGCCGACGATCTCGGCGGTCAACCCCTTGCCCTCGAGCACGGTGCGGATCGCGCCGCGCCCCACGGTCATCGACGGATCGGGTTCGACCGCGGTCACGCGGAAACCGCGCGCGGCGAAGGCGCCGGTCGCGATCCCGTTGCCGCCGGGGACATCGAGCAGGTCCTTGGCGCCCGGTCGCAGCGACGTGATCAGCCGGATCACCTCGGCGAACTCGTCGCTGGCGCCGAAGCGGTCGCTGTTGGCGATCAGGTCCGGGGTCAGGTAGGCGGCGCGGATCAGGTCCTGGTGCGCCGGATCGCGACGCAACGTCTCGATCGCCTGCTCCCAGGTGCACGGGAAACGTCCGTCGCGCGGCATCGCCGCGGGGGCCGGACCGGTGGTGGCCATGGTCAACGCATCTCCTCGGGCAGTTCACGCACGACCCGCGCCGGATTGCCGGCGACGATCGTGTACGGTGCGACATCGCGGGTGACCACGCTGCGCGCGCCGACGATCGCACCTTCGCCGATCGTCACCCCTTTCAGGATCAGCGCATCCGAGCCGATCCAGGCCCGGTCGCCGATCACGATCGGCGCGGTGCGCACGTGGGTCCAGTCGATCGTCTCGTAACAGTCGGCCCGGTCGTAGTAGTCGTGGAAGTGACGCAGTGACGGCAGGCGCTGGCGCCAGTCGGGGCTGTGGGAATCGTGGTCGTACAGCATCGTGCCCCAGGCGATCGCCACGTCGTCGCCGATCGTCACGCCCGAACGGCAGATGATCGTGATCGCACCGACGTAGCAGCGATCACCGATCGACACCTTGCCGGTGCGCGCCTCGAAGGTGATGCGGCCGTTGAACGAACCTTCCTCGCCGATCTCGACGTAACACCGTTCCTCGGGGGCGACCAGGAAGCTGACGCCGAAGCCGCGGGCGAGCCGGGTCGTGCGTGCGATCCGGGCCTGCACGCCCATCCGGCGCACCCGGGTGTGCTGCAGCCAGTCGATCCAGCGGACGATGCGACTCCTCATGCCTTCGTATCCGCTCAGCCCGGCTGGATTTCCCGCAGCACCTCGTCGACCGCCGCGCCGACGCGTCGCACGTCGTCACGTGTCAGGGCGCAGTACGTCGGCAGGTTGACGCCGATCCGCGACTTGCGCGCGGTCGCCGACGGTGTAGGCGATGCGTACATCGGCATCGTCGACAGCGGATAGAAGTACGGCCGCGAATCGATCCCGCGGGACCGCAGGCCCTGCATGAATCGCTGCCGCGAAGATTCGTCGAAATGCTCGACCTCGAGACAGACCATCCAGTACGCGTTCGTCGCCCACTCGGCGACGTGGTTCAGCCGCACCGTCGGCGACAGCGACGCGATGCTCTCGCGATACCACTGGACGATGCGCGCGCGCGCGTCGAGGAACTCGTCGATCCGCTCGAGCTGCGCCAGGCCGAGCGCCGCCTGGATGTTGGTCATCCGGTAGTTGAAGCCGCGCTCCGGATGGAAGTAACGCCGCTCCGGACTCATCGCGTGGTCACGCAGCCAGCGCGCGCGCTGGTACAGCCTGCGGTCGTCGAGGGTCAGCATGCCGCCCTCGCCGGTGGTGATGATCTTGTTGCCGTAGAAGCTGAACACGCCGACGGCGCCCAGCCCGCCGACCCGGCGACCCTTGTACCGCGCACCGTGTGCCTCGGCGGCATCCTCGATCACGGCGATGCCGCGGGGTTCGGCGAGCGCACGGATCGGATCCATGTCGGCGGGATGACCGTACAGGTGGACCGGCATGATCGCCCGCGTCCGTGGCGTGATCACCCGCTCGACGGCTTCGGCACTCAGGCAGCCGGTGTCGGCATCGACGTCCGCGAGCACCGGCGTGGCCCCGGTGTAGGCGACCGCGTTGGCGGTGGCGACGAACGTCAGGTCGGGCACGATCACCTCGTCGCCGGCGCCGATGTCCATCGCCGCGAGCGCCAGGTGCAGTCCGGTGGTGCCGTTGCTGACCGCGACCGCGAACGCGGTGCCGCAGTAGGCGGCGAACGCGGCCTCGAAGTTGTCGATGTAGGGTCCGAGCGACGAGACCCAGCCGCTCCTGACCGCGTCCAGCACGTAACGCTCTTCCCTCTCCGCGATCTCAGGACGGGATACGGGGATGAACTCGGAACTCACGGGGACTTTCCTCGGATGACGTAGGCTGCCGTCCGGCACGATGCGGACGGAACGCCGGCGCTTGGGATGCAAGGCCCAATGATACGCGTGGACATCGGGCCGCCACGGCGGCTAGCGCATATTGGGTATACGCGACAGACGTCGCAAAAACGGTACATCCCCGGGACGGTGCGCGGACTGCGCCGGCCCCCCGAACAGGGGATCGCACTGGATCGCGACGCTTGACACAATCGTTTCGGTGTCTCGGCCCCGCGAGAGATCGGTCCCGCCGGAGAGATCGGCACTATAGAATCCACGAGCGACGGATCGTGTCCGTCGCTCCCGCCGCCCGTCCGATCGTGATCGTCCCGATGCCTTCGCCGCGTCCCGCCTACGCCCCGCTGCCGACCCGCCCGTGGACCAGCTTCGAGCAGTTCGTGATCGCGCTGGTGACGTTCGCCGGGTTCTATTCCCTGGCGGGATTGCCGATCGCCTGGGGAGAACTGACCGACGTGCCGTCGCGCACCTGGACCGGCACTCAATACGCGCTGATGGGCGCGGCGATCCTGCTCGGCATCCGGCGCGTGCGCTACACCGACGGACCGGCACAGCTGTTCGTGTTGTGGCTGGTGTCGTTTCCGGTCTTCGCGACGCTGAGCTACCTGATCGTCGAGTCGATGGCCGGCGGTCGCGACGACGTGTTGTCGCAGACCTACTTCGTGATCACGCTCGGCATGACCGAATTCGCGTTCGGCATGGTGATGGCCGGGCATCTCGGCATCAGGACCTTCGTCGCCTCGCTGGTCACGCTGGCGATCTACGTGTCGATGCGACAGGAGCGGTTCACGGTCAAGGGCTGGTGGGAGACGTTCGAGTCGCTCGAGGTCCTCACCAACTACCAGTTCGCCGGTGACGCGATCGCGACATCGGCGCTGATCGCGCTGTGTTTCGTGCGCAGCCGCGTGTTGTACCTGTTCATCGTCGCGGTGGCGGTCTACGGCCTTTTCATCGTGTCCAGCCGCAGCGCGGCCGCGATCGGATGGGGCTCGCTGGCCCTGGGCATGTTGCGTTTCTCGGGCAGCGCGGTCACGTCGGTCGGTCTGGCGCTGCTGATTCCCGCCCTCGGTGCATGGGCATTCCTCGATCTGGAGACGGTGTTCGCCGAGACCCGCTTCGACTTCCTCTTCACCGGCGAGACCGATCCGTCGGCATCGGCGCGCGACGACTCGCTGCAGGCGGGCCTGGAGGTGATCCGCGAACACCCGATCACCGGCTTCTTCGCGTTCGAGCTCGACCGCTTCGGCATCGCCGGGCTGTACGTCCACAACGCGCTCGACGTGTGGGTGCAGGCCGGTCTGCTGTCGTTCCTGCTGTTCCTGGTCGCCTGCGCCGCGGTGCTGCTGCGCTGGGTGGGCATCTGGCGCTGGGACGCCGAACGGGCGTATCGGCTGCTGCCGCTGATGGTCTTCGTCTTCGGTTCGTGGGCGCTGGCCCGTGTGCCGTACGCCGGTGTCGTGATGACCGGCTTCGGCTTCCTGGTCGGTTGCCTCGCCGACCCGCGCGCGGCCGAGCCGCAACCGGGACTGATCGCGCGCTGGCTGTCGCGTCGCGACGAGGCGGCGACGCAGGCGGCGGTTGGCGACACCGGCCGCGCGGCGCCATGAACGACCGGCTGGACGGGCAGACACCCGCGGCAACCGGCGTCGATCACCTGTTCGGTTATCCGGATGTCGGCCGCTTCGGCCTCGCGCATTCGCTGATGGCCTGGGGACGTTGCCTGCTGTGGTGCCGACGCAGCGGCGCGACGATGCTGGCGCCGATCTGGCTGCGGCCGCGACTCGGGCCCTACCTGCGTCGGGAACGCGACAAACGCGAGTATTTCCGACTGTTCCATTCGGGCGACGCGGTCGCTGGTCTTCCCCGGCTGTGGCGGCTGGTGTTCTCGACGCGATTGAGCGCCGAGGACGAACTGCCCCCCGCGGGTTTCTCGCCGCGGCGGCCGACGGTGGTGGTGTTCCGCAACTCGATCGCGGCCAACGACCAGACCTTCTTCCACCACCTGCGCGGCGAGGGTGGACTGATCCGGCGCGAACTGACGCGGATCACCCGCGAACACCATCGAACGACGACACCCGGGCGGCCGTTCATCGCGGTGCACGTCCGGATGGGCGACTTCGGCCAGGCGGCCAGCGTCGGCGAACTCAAGGCCGGCAAGACCAACCAGCGCATTCCGCTGGCGTGGTCGGTCGACATGGTGGGCGGACTGCGCGAGCGGGTTGGCGGAGACGCACCGGTGATCCTGTTCTCCGATGGCAGCGACCAGGAACTCGCTCCGCTGCTGGCGCTGCCCGGGGTGCGCCGCTCGCCGGCGCAGGCGGCGATCACCGACATGCTGGCAATCGCCCAGGCGGCGGTGCTGGTGTCCTCCGGATCGGGTTTCTGCCGCTGGGGCAGTTTCATGGGCCAGGTGCCGCGGATCTGCTTTCCGGGCCAGCGGATCGTCGCGGTGCTCGACGACGAAACGCTGGAGCCGGACTGCGCGGGCCCCGCCGATATCCCGGCACCGTTCCTCGCCGCGGTCGCCTCGCGACTGCGGTCGGGCCATGCGCCGCCCGCAGGCTGAGGCCGCGTTGCACACGACGCGGCGCCCGGCGCGATGACCTTCCTGCGCCGCGTCGTCACCGTGATGCAGGGCACTGCCGGTGCGCAGGCGATCGGCATCGCGGTGCTGCCGATCCTGACCCGCCTGTATTCACCGGCAGCGTTCGGCGTCTACCAGTTCTACCAGGCGGTGCTGGTGTTCTTCATGGTGGTGGCCGCGCTGCGCTACGAGATCGCGATTCTCGAGGCGAAGACCGAGGCGCAGGCCGAGGCGCTGCTCAGGCTCGCATTGTCGCTGAACGTGGTCGTCGCACTCGCAGTGCTCGCCGGCAGCCTGGTCGCGATCACCCTCGGTGTGTCCACGCCAGGGGGCCCGGTCGCAATGCTGCTGCTGCCCGCGGTGGCACTGCTCGCCGGCTTCTTCCAGACGCTGAGTTATCTGCTGCTGAAACACGAGGACTTCCGGCGCGGCGCGATCGCCAAGGTGACCCAGGTCGGCGGCTATGCGGCCGCCGCGATCGCGATCGGCAGCGTCTGGGCGAACCAGCTCGGCCTGGTGGTCGGCGACCTCGTCGGGCGTGTGTTGTCGTTGTGGCCGCTGTGGCGGTCGCGACGACTGAACCGCCCGACGCCCGCGGTTGTCGTCGATCGGCAGGCGCTGCGCGAGGTCGCACGACGTTTCCGCGACTATCCGCTGTTCTCGCTCCCCGCGGCGCTGCTCAACGCGGCCGCGCTGATGCTGACGCCGCTGCTGCTGTTCAGCCGCTTCGACGCGACCACCGCCGGCCACTTCGCGCTCGTCGAGCGCGGCATCGGCGCACCGCTGGCGCTGGTGTCGCAGGCGGTCGCGCAGGTGTTCCTGGCCGCCTTCGCCAAGTCGCTGCGCGAGGACGCGGGCCACAGTCGCGCGCGATTCGTCGAGGTGGTCGGCACCTGTGCGAAGCTGGCGATCGTGCCGTGCATCGTGATCGCGGTCGCGGCTCCTTGGCTCGTGACCCTGGTCTTCGGGCCGGAATGGCAGGCGGCCGGCGAGTTCGCGCGCATCATGTCGCCGTTGTTCTTCTGCTCGTTCGTCGCGGCGCCCGCCACCATGTTGCTCACGGTCCTCGGACAACAACGACTCCAGCTGGTCTGGGATGCCTGCCGGTTCGCGGGCATCGCGATCGCCTGGGCGCTGGTCTTCGAACTCGACCTGACCGATCGGACCGCGATCGCGCTGCACACCGCGATCGGTTGTGTCGCCTACGTCGCCTGCGTCGGGCTGGTCTGGCGCGCGATCACCCGCCGGCAGGACGACCAGGCGCGGTCGGCGGACCGGAAACCCGCATGATCGATCTGCACTGCCACTACCTGCCGGGCATCGACGACGGGGCACAGGACCTGGACGAGGCGCTCGCGCTGGCGCGGGCCGCGGTCGACAACGGCATCCACACCGCGGTGCTGACACCGCACGTGCATCCCGGCCGCTATGACAACGGGCTCGCCTCGCTGCGACCACACTTCAACGCGTTTCGCGACGAGCTGCGTCGTGCCGGCATCCCGCTGCAGGTCCACCTGGGCGGCGAAGTGCGGCTGCTGCCGGAAGCGATCATGATGCTCGCCGCCGGTGACCTGCCGATGCTGGGCACCTGGGACGGACACCTGGTGGTGCTGCTCGAGTTCCCGCACGACCAGGTGCCGGTCGGTGCGATCAACGCCGTGCGTTATCTGCGCACCCGCGGCATCGTGCCGATGATCGCGCACCCGGAACGCAACAAGGACATCCTTCGCGACTGGCGACGCCTGGAGCCGTTCGTGCTCGACGGTTGCCTGCTGCAGGTGACCGCGGCCTCGGTCTGCGGCCTGTTCGGCGTGCCGGCGCAGCAGACCGCCGACCAGCTGATCGCGATGAACTGGGTCAGTGTGATCGCGACCGACGCCCACAACCTCGAGCACCGACCCCCGATGCTGGCCCAGGCGCGGTTCCTGGTCGAACAGCGATACGGTCCGCAGGTGGCGTTTGCACTGACCGAAGGCAATCCGGCGAAGATCGTCGCCGGCAACGACTTCGAGTAGGTGCCGCGCCCGCGGGCCGGATCGTCGCCAGGCCGCGCGCTCAGCCGGCCGCGCGCGGCCGGCCGGGCGCGGGGGTGGACGCGGCGCCGGCGCGCAGCAACGGCTCGAGCAGGTCGCGCCAGCGACGGATCGCGATCTGCTGGTCGAAGCGTGCATCGAACAGCACCCGGGCGCGTGCACCCATCGCGGCAACCTCGTCGGCATCACGCGACCAGCGCCGGACCGTGTCGGCGAATGTGATCGCGTCGCCGCAAGCCACCGTCGTGCCGCAGCGTTCGGCGGACAGCAGCTGCCCGATCTCCCCGTCGGCACTGCCGATGAACAGCGTCGCCCGGCCGGCGGCCGCGACGCCGTAAAACTTGCTCGGCACGATCAGGCCTTCGAGCGCCGGCAGCAGCGACACGACATGTACGTCGGGCACCGTCAGGCTCAGCGCGAGGCGACTGCGGTCCTGGTACGGCTTGAAGTCGATGTTGACCAGCCCCTTGTCGGCGGCGGCCCGTGCGATCGCTTCGCGCTGGTTGCCGGCACCGATGAACAGGAAGCGGATCCGAGGCTCGTCACGCAGCCGCTCGGCGGCGCCCAGGATCGTCTCCAGGTCGTGGGCCCGTCCCATGTTGCCGGAGTAGCCGACGACAAAACAGCCGGCCAGACCCCACTCGTTGCGCAGCGTGTTCGACTCGCGATCCAGCGGCACGATCAGGCGGCCGTCGGACCAGTTGGGGATCACCACGATGGCCCGGGAGTCGACGCCGCGACCGGCGAGCCGCGCGGCCATCCGGTCGCCGATCGCGACGTTGACCGTCGCCCGCTTCAACGACCAGTCACGCAGCGCGGACAACAGGCGACCCGGTCCGCGCGTAGCCCAGCCGAAGCCGAGCGCCGAGGCGACCTCGGGGAACACGTCCTGCAGCCAGTTGACCAGCCGCGCACCGCGCAGCGCCGCGGCCATTGCGGCGACGGTGGAGATCAGCGGCGGGTCGGTCTTGGCGACCACCACGTCGCCGCGCCCGAGCAGCCGCAGCAGCATCCACGCGGCCGACAGGAAAAACGTCGCATAGTCGCAGGCGCGTCCGGCGAGCCCGGCACGCCCGAAACGGGTGGTCCAGACACGGTGCACCTGGACGCCGGCGATGGTCTCGTCAGACGGCAGGTGCGCCCGCGGATCATCGTAGCGCTGACGGCTGGTGACCACGTGAACCGGCCAGCGCTCGGCGGCCAGCCCCGTGGCGACGTCCGACAGCAGCGCGCTGGATGACGAGAAGTCCGGCGCGTAGTACCGGTTGACGAAGACGATCTTCACCCGGGCGGCCGATCAGGCGCCCTTGGCCTTGGCGTACGAGTACTTCCCGTAGCCCGAGTATTCCCCGTAGTACTTCTCGGCGCGCTTGATGTGATAGCGGTTGAGCACCACGCCGAGCATCTGGACGTGGGCGTTGAGGATCCGGCCGATGCCCGCACGGGCCATCGGCAACGGCGTGTCGTCGGCCTTCACGACATAGATCATCCCGGTGCACATCGTGCCGACGATCAGCGCGTCGGACACCAGCTGGACCGGCGCGCAGTCGATGATGATGATGTCGTAGACCGCACGCAGTTCGACCAGCAGTTCCTTGAACCGGTTGGACATCAGCAGGTCGAGCGGATTCGGCGGCACGCGGCCGCACAGGATCACGTCGAGTTGTGTCCCCTCGATGCGCAGCGTGCATTCGTCGACACTCGCGGTGCCGCTGATCAGTTCGGCCAAGCCCGCGACCGCCTCGGTCAACGACAGCGCCTTGGCGATCGACGGCTTGCGCATGTCGGACTCGACCAGCAACGTGCGTTTGGTCTTGGCCTCGGTCAGTGCCAGGTTGATCGCGAAGGTCGACTTGCCCTCGCCCGGCACCGAAGAGGTCACGCCGATGATCTTGCGCGGCGCATCCAGCGTGCTCAGGTAGATGCCGGTGGAGGCGGTGCGGACACCCTCCGCGTAGACGTCGTGCACGCGGTCGATCGACGCCCGCGCGACGTCGCGCTTGGCCTTGCCACCCAGCAGCGGCAGCGCGGTGAGCAGGGGCTGGCCGAGCTTGCTCTCGACGTCGCCGATCGTCTTGATCGCGGTGTCCAGGCGGCGCAGTACCAGCGCACCGGCCACGCCCAGGATCAGGCCGGCGAGTGCGGCGACCAGCACGGTCAGCGTACGCGCCGGGCGGATCGGATAAGGCGGGGCCACCGCCGGATCGATGACCCGGCCGATCGCCTGCTGCGAGTCGCTGGTGGCGTTCGTCTCGCGCGAACGCGACAGGAAGGTCTGGTACAGCGCGCGGTTGGTCGCCACGTCGCGCTCGAGTGAACCGAGCTGGATCTCCTTGCGGTTCATGTTCTGGATCGAGCTCTTGGACTGCGAGAGCCCGTCCTCGATCGCCTTCTCGGTCGCCCTGGCGACGTTGTATTCCTTGAGCACGCTCTGCACGATGCCCTGGATCTGCTTGCGGGTGTTGGCCCGTGCCGACGCCAGATCGGATTCCGCGGTCGCGTAGCGCGGATGATCCGGTCCGTAACGCTGCGACACGTCGGCGACCCGTTTCTCGGCCTCGGCCTCGATCTCGCGGGCCCGCTGCACCGCCGGGCTCTTGACCACCGCGGGCACGCCGTCGTAGCCGTTGGCCTCGCCGGACTTGACCTGGTTGTACGCTTCCTCGGCCTCCGACCGCTTGACCCGCGCATCGACCAGCCGGTTGGTGAGTTCGTCGAACTGTCGGCCGACACCGCTGACGGTGGTGCCGCGCTGCTCGAACAGACCCTCGCGGTCACGGTAGGCCTGCAGCGCGCGCTCGGACGACTCGAGCTTGCCCTTCAGGTCGGAGAGGCGGTCGTTGATCCAGGTGCCGGCGCTCTGCGTCATCTTGACGCGATTGTCCAGGTCGGACTGGATGTACGCCTCGCCGAGTGCGTTGGCGATGTCGGCGGCTAGTTTCGGGTCGGCCGAATCGACCCGGATCTTGATCAGGTTGCTCTGACGGACCGGCTCGACCGTCAGCCTCGAGGCGAACCGTCGCAGCACCTCGGACTCGAGTTCACTCTCGGAGATCGCCCGCGACGCGGGCGGCGAGAAGCCGAGCTGGACCATCAGCGCCGGCATGTAGGCGAACGCCCGTTCCTTCCATGCCGACGCACGCTCCTTGCGCGGATCGAACTCGGGATGTTCGAACAGGTTGAGCTTGCGCACGACGCGGATCGCGACGTCGCGCGACTTCAGCACTTCGGCCTGGGTCTGGAAGAACTCCCGGCCGGTCGTGACCCCGGTGTAGACCTCCTCGATCGACACCAGCTTGGCCTTGGTCGACTCGATCAGCACCGTCGAGGAGGCGCGATACACCGGTGTCATCAGCGACACCACATACGCGGCGAGCGCGGCGAACAGCAGCGCCAGCGCGAGGATCGCCCACTTGCGCTGGAGCACCGCACGCCCGTACTCGACGAACTCCGGTTCGCGCTCGATGCCGTGGCCGGAATACGGCAGGCGGGAGGGATCCTGCGCCCCGTACGGCGCGACCAGTTCCCGGGGGATGGCAGTCATCTGGTTCATGTCAGAAAAAGCTTTCTTCCACCGTGATCGAGTCTCCCGGTCCGATCTCGGTGTTGAGGTCGACCTTGGTCGGCGTTTCGAGCGCCTTCTTTTCCCGGACGACGAATATCTTGCTGGTTGATGCACGTTCCTTGAAACCGCCGGCGATCGACACCGCCTTGCGGACGTTCAGTCCCGGCTGGTACGCATACGCACCCGGCCGCTCGACCATGCCGTTGATGAAGAACGGCCGGTATTCCTCGATCCAGACGCTGACCCGGGGATTGACCAGGATCCTGCCCTTCAGGCGCCCGGTCAGCAGCGCTTCGATCTCGCCCACGGTCCGCCCGAGGACGACGATCTCGCCCAGGATCGGGAACGACACCGTGCCGGCATCGTTGAGGCGGACCTTCTCGCGGGTGAACTCGTCCTCGCCGAACACACGGATCGAGATCACGTCGCCGGCACCGAGCCGGTAATTGGACATCAGCGAGGCGATCGCGGGATCGTTGGCCGCCGGCGGCGATTGCGGCGGTGCCGGAGTCACCTGCGCGACGGGCCCCGACGGCGCGGCCGGTGCCGACTGTGCGAGCGCGGGCGGCGACGAGGCCTGCGCGACGGGCCGCGGCATACCGCCCGCCGGGGCGACCTGCGCGAAGCCGCAGCCCGACACCAGCATGCCCAGCACCATCGAGACGAACATCATCGGCCACGTGGCCACCCTGACTCGAGCCATTGACGGGTCTTGCACCATCGACAGTCCTGCCCGCCGCGTCGGATTCAGAGGGTGAGCCCGACGGTGAACAGGACCACGTTGCGGGAAAAATCGAACGGTCCATCGGTTGAATCGCGTCGCTGGTGACTGACTTCGGCGCCCAGTCTCAGCCAGCGCCGCACGTCGAAGTAGCCACCGATGGAGATCGAATCCAGTTTGTCCTTGCGCGAGCTGCCCTGGAAGTCCGCATCCACGTGACTGAACACCACTCGCGAGGCGAGATAATCGCGCCAGCGGTGGCTCCAGGATGCCGCGAACGTGGTATCGACCGAGAAGAATCCGGTACCGGTCGAATCGACGGCACCTCGGCGCACCGCGAAGTCCAGGACCGAGTAGGTGAGCGGCGCCCAGCGCACCGCGCCCTCGATGTTCGCGCCCGAGTAGTCCTTCAGCGCGGGATTGTCGAAGTCCTTCGTCATCCAGCCGAGCTTGACGGTGCCGCTGGTGGACGCGGCCAGATCCCAGGTCAAGCCGACCAGGTAACGCTGCTCGGCATTGTCCAGGCCCGGGCCGGTTCCCTTGTAGTCGTAGTCGGTGTAGCGGATCTCGGTCAGCGCGCGCGTGCGCGGCG